>JAAKDF010000010.1 GCA_011754105.1 Serratia symbiotica | reverse complement strand
TCAGTTAGTCACTCTTCAAGACTTGATATTTTTTGTCCTATAATAAGGACGGGATATCGTCTTGTGGAGTGCCCACACAGATTGTCTAATAAATTGTTAAAGAGCTATAGGTAAGCCGCACCAAGGATGCAGGCTTAAGGTGGCATAGAATACGCTTTCTCTCTGAAGAGTCAAGCCATTATTTTAGCTTTTCCCTTGGTGATCTGGCCACGTAGCTGCCAGAATACCGGGTCTATTGGGGCGCACTATAGAGCGTTCTCGGCAGGCCGTAATAGGTGTTTTCAACAAAAAAGATTGCTTGTTGCTGCATTCCACAGCAACATCCCACCTTATACCCATTTGTGCACAAATTTATCAATAGGAGAAATTTGCACGGAAAATTTACGAGCTTCAAGCAAACGTTTTAGCTACAATCCCCCGTGATAAAAACGTCCTCCCCTTTAGGGAACGTGACCTTGACTTGTGCCTGTGCCCCATCATTAAGGTAAAATTCACTTAACTCTCTTTATATTGCGACTCCAAATATTGCGACTCCAAAAGCCAAGGGATAAAACTATGCAACAACCTCGTCCAATCCGCCGAGCTCTGCTCAGCGTGTCTGATAAAGCCGGTATTGTTGAATTCGCCGAAGCGCTGTTAAGCCGGGGAGTTGAATTGCTATCAACTGGTGGCACCGCCCACCTGCTGACAGAGGCCAATTTGCCTGTTACCGAAGTTTCCGACTATACCGGTTTCCCGGAGATGATGGACGGACGAGTCAAGACCCTGCACCCTAAAATCCACGGTAGCATTCTCGGGCGCCGTGGCAAAGACGATAACATCATGAGACAACACGGCATTAAACCGATCGAAATGGTTGTAGTAAATCTGTATCCGTTCGCTCAAACCATAGCGCGCTTAGGCTGCTCACTAGAAGATGCGGTCGAAAACATCGATATCGGCGGTCCAACCATGATACGTTCTGCTGCCAAGAACCATCAAGATGTCGCCATCTTGGTAAAGAGTAGCGACTATGCTGCCATCATTACCGAGATGGATAACAACGGCGGTTCACTGCAATACGCTACCCGTTTCGATCTGGCGATCAAAGCCTTCGAACATACCGCTGCCTATGATAGCATGATCGCCAACTACTTTGGCACGTTGGTGCCAGCCTACCACGGTGATGACAAACAGCCCTCAGGCCGCTTCCCCCGCACCCTGAACCTTAACTACATCAAAAAGCAGGATATGCGCTACGGTGAGAACACCCACCAGCAGGCTGCTTTTTATATAGAAGAGAACGTGCGAGAAGCTTCCGTAGCTACTGCTGACCAGTTGCAGGGTAAGGCGCTGTCTTACAACAATGTTGCCGACACTGACGCCGCGCTGGAGTGCGTAAAAGAGTTCACCGAACCAGCATGTGTGATCGTCAAACATGCCAATCCTTGCGGTGTGGCAATTAGCGACAACATTTTAGCGGCCTACGAGCGTGCTTATCAGACCGATCCTACCTCAGCGTTCGGCGGTATCATCGCCTTTAACCGTGAACTTGACGCCGCAACTGCGCAGGCCATCATCAGCCGCCAATTCGTAGAAGTGGTTATCGCACCATGCATCAGCCAAGAAGCCCGCAGAGTGCTAGCGGTCAAACAGAAAGTGCGTATCCTGGCCTGCGGTCAGTGGCAGCATCGCGTTGCCGGTCTTGACTTCAAACGCGTTAACGGCGGTTTGGTGGTGCAAGATCGCGATCTGGGCATGGTGAATAAAGACGATCTTCGCGTAGTGTCTGAGCGCCAGCCAAGCACACATGAGTTACGCGATGCGCTGTTCTGCTGGAAGGTGGCCAAGTTCGTAAAGTCCAATGCTATCATCTATGCGCGCGGCAATATGACTATTGGTATAGGTGCCGGACAGATGAGTCGCGTATATTCAGCTAAGATCGCCGGGATCAAGGCGGCAGACGAGGGTCTAGAAGTGAAAGGTTCTTCAATGGCATCTGACGCCTTCTTCCCGTTTCGCGATGGCATTGATGCTGCTGCTGCGATCGGCATCACTTGTGTGATCCAGCCGGGCGGTTCGATTCGAGATGACGAAGTGATTACCGCCGCCAATGAGCATGGTATGGCGATGATTTTCACTGACATGCGCCACTTCCGCCATTAATCCCTTTTATTTCGTGTGCTACGGTGCATGCTATTTGTGGAGCACTTGATGAATATTTTGATTATCGGTAACGGCGGGCGTGAGCATGCGCTAGCCTGGAAAGCTGCCCAGTCGCCGCTGGCGGATAAAGTCTTTGTCGCGCCGGGCAACGCTGGCACTGCGATGGAAGCCAAGCTGGGAAACGTGGCAATCTCTGCCACCGATATCCCGGCACTGCTCGCCTTCGCTCAGAGCCATGATATCGGCCTAACCATTGTTGGCCCAGAAGCGCCGCTAGTGATTGGTGTAGTTGACGCCTTTCAGAACAGAGGCATGAAAATCTTCGGGCCTTCGCAGGCCGCCGCTCAATTGGAAGGTTCCAAAGCCTTCACTAAAGATTTCCTGGCACGCCACAATATTCCCAGCGCTGAATACCAGTATTTTACTGAAGTTGAACCGGCGCTGGCTTACGTGTTAAGCAAAGGCGCGCCAATTGTCATTAAGGCTGATGGCCTGGCAGCTGGCAAAGGCGTGATCGTTGCCATGACGCTGGCAGAAGCGGAAGACACCGTGCAGGATATGCTGGCCGGTAACGCTTTAGGTGACGCAGGCCACTGCATCGTGGTGGAGGAGTTCCTTGCCGGTGAAGAAGCCAGCTTTATTGTGATGGTTGATGGTGAACATGTGGTTCCTATGGCCACCAGCCAGGATCACAAGCGCGTCGGCGATGGCGATACCGGCCCGAACACCGGTGGCATGGGTGCTTACTCTCCGGCACCTGTAGTGACTGATGAAATTCATCAGCGAGTCATGGATCAGGTGATCTGGCCAACGGTGCGTGGCATGGCGTCGGAAGGAAATGCTTACGTTGGCTTTCTATATGCCGGGCTAATGATCTCTGCCGATGGTCAGCCGAAAGTGATTGAGTTCAACTGTCGCTTCGGCGATCCTGAAACCCAGCCAATCATGCTACGCCTGCGTTCCGACCTAGTAGAGCTGTGTCTGACGGGAGCAGAAGGCAAACTGGGTGAGAAAACCTCCGACTGGGATGAACGCCCTGCTCTTGGCGTTGTGATGGCGGCCGGTGGCTATCCGGGCAATTACCACAGCGGCGAGGTCATTCAGGGGCTGTCACAGCAGGAGTATACTGATGGTAAAGTATTCCATGCTGGTACATGCATGCAGGGTGGTGAGGTACTGACCAGCGGTGGTCGAATACTCTGTGTGACTGCTCTGGGCGCAACTGTTGAACAAGCGCAGCAACGCGCTTATCAGTTGACGGCAGGCATTCAGTGGCCAGGTAGCTTCTATCGTAAGGATATCGGCTATCGGGCAATCGCGCGGGGCAAGTGATCTGAATGCCTGACACACTTACAGGCTCCGCAATGCTAGGCCTCTTATAGATTATCCTCTTTCGGTTCCCCGCGGCATAAGCCGTCTTTTGCCACCAGCAGCAGTGCACGAGCCCTTTCGGAGCGTCTAATCAAGCGATATTCACCGGTTGGCCGGTATTGCGCGCATGCTGTTTAATCAAGGCTTCGGAATTAGCACTCAATCACGGTTTCAACCACTGCCCATAGCAGGTTTGTAACTCACCCCGCAGCCAAGGCCCTTACAACAGTTTCACTTTACCTCTGCGCGTAAGGGCATCACTTACCTCAAGGAGACGCAGCGGCTGGTACTGATACAGTGCGATATACAGTGTGATTTCGTCGCTTGACAATTGCTCGCGTCGGGTCGCTAGTTGGCGCTGCATAAAGCTAACTGTGCCGTCATCGGGGTAGAATCCCGACCATCCATAAGCGTCGCTACTTTTGATTTGGTGAAGTGCAGTACGCCGTTTTAGTATTCATACTGTGTGGTGACAGTGCCAGCCCTTCGGTAGGGGCTGTAGACGCTTAGCAATACCTGGCGCTAAGCTGGTCGTTATTTATACACCACCCCCTGATCGGCCACCAAGACGCTGGCAGTAAAGCGGGGGATATAGGGATGGAGTTGCAGGCACTCAGGCAGACAGCTATGCTAACAGCCACGAGCACCTGGCGAATAAATAAAAGTGGGCAATGTTGCCCCCCCCTTGTTAAATCTTTTTACCAAACTACTTCACTGCGTCTTTTAGTGCCTTGCCAGAAACGAACGCAGGCACGTTGGCAGCAGCGATTTTAATTTCTTTCCCAGTTTGTGGGTTGCGACCAGTGCGCTCGCTACGATGGTTTACTTTGAAAGTGCCGAAACCAACCAATTGAACTGAATCACCTTCTTTCATAGATTCAGTAATAGCAACCAAAGTGGATTCCAGAGCCAGCTTAGCTTGTGCCTTAGAAAGGTCAGCCTTATCCGCGATTACATCAATCAGTTGAGCCTTGTTCATAAGTTATCCTTATAGTGTATTTATCGTTTGCAAAGCACCGAGTGCGATGGAGATGCTGATTAAAAGTACTTTCCTGCATACACGCGCCGATGGCTAATTTTCCATGCCCCTCCTAAATGTAGACTAGACTGGGTAGAGATGTGAAGCTTTAAGACATGAAAAATCAGACGTTAAATTACGTTTTTGTCTTATTACGCCAAAATTACGCCAAATTCACCCCAATATTGCTTATTGCGGCTTCTCGGAGGTTATATCGCAACCCTTTAATCAGATCCAAATTACGCTCTTTACAATCGGCCAACAGAAAAAAAACTTTCCATTGGATGTCCCATCCTTCCGCTATTGTATGCAAAACTTTTAATTCATCGTCGGTCATTTCTCTACCGGCCTGCGTCATTTCTAACATCGCCACGGTACGAATTGATGTTTCGCTGATGTTAATGGCGTGCTCCAGCGTTTCCCCGCTGAGACGTGAATGGATCAATGCCTCTAATGCGATACAAGCGTCGATCGCTGGGTAAACACCATAAATATCGTAATCTTCTGCCGATGGTACCGCCTATTCCAACTTCTCCAGCTGACTATCAAAGTTGACTTTGGCATACTTGACAACCAACGTGTCCCAGACCAAATCCAGAAGGCGGCGGTAAATTGCCGGATCTACGAACGCGGTTTTCTGACAGAAAATCTGGTAATTTGGATACATACGCTCACATAAACTAGCCATAAATGGCAAATGTTGCCAGGTTTCTAACCCTTCCAGACGTAGATAAATCGGGTTACGTAGCATTATTGACTCTCTTATGCGTTAATTGTCCCGAAGTGTACTCGAAATCGCTCATTGCAACATATCTAGATGCTACTTTAGCCAGTGCTGGAGGCTGGGCGGAGATAAGCGATGGCATCGCGGCCCAGCGCTTAGGTTCCAAGCAGGCGGTAGCCCGCCATGCAGCGTTAAACCCAAGCCAATGCGCTGTCAGCGCTGATGCAGTGACCAGTGGCGATGAACAGCGGATTGCAATGCGCCTTACTGCGCCATACCAACCATAACTGTTTCCCCTTGTCTTCCAGCGGTGACAGCGATCTGGCGGGGCAAACTCGACGCACAGCCGCTTTTTGGCTACGCCTATGATTGGCACATCGAGCAGCAGGCCGAAATCGCTGGCCACCCCAATAGAAGATCAGATCGGGCTTTTGTCATCGTTGCTGCCAGGCGGCTAGTAACGCGAGGTTTTCGCGAAATGACAAGAAATAAGAAATATAGGGCATGGTAGTAGCAATGCGGACGACCTGATATTCCACCAGTTCTAGCGACGGATAGCGCAGAACAGCAATAGCTGCGCGTATTACTGCTTCTTCCTGCTTAAAGCCCACATCTGCACCAGCGATAAGCAATGATTTCAGCGGCGCGCCATAGATAACCCAAGCACGTAGTGCTTGGATTATCTATCACGTCTAATCCTTAACAATGGTATTTCGCCGACTGAACATGCACCGCCTCAACGAACGCGCCTGCGTTGGTCGGCGGCACGTCCTGATGAATGCCGTGGCCCAAGTTGAATACATGGCCTTCACCATGGCCGAATCCAGCTAAAATGGTTTCCACTTCTTGGCCGATGCGTTCCGGAGTGGCATAGAGTATCGATGGGTCCATATTTCCTTGTAGCGCCACTTTATCACCCACGCGGCGGCGCGCATCGGCTATATCGGTGGACCAGTCTAAGCCCAATGCATCGCAACCGCTGGATGCCATTGCTTCCAGCCACTGGCCGCCACCCTTGGTAAACAATGTGACAGGTACTCGGCGGCCATCGTTTTCATGCAGCAGGCCGTCGACGATCTTGTGCATATAGTGCAGTGAGAACTCACGGTAATCACGGCCAGTAAGTACGCCGCCCCAAGTGTCAAACACCATCACCGACTGCGCACCAGCCTTGATCTGGGCGTTGAGATACGGGATCACGCTGTCCGCCAGCTTATCGAGCAGTAGGTGTAACGTGGACGGTTCGGCGTACATCATCTTCTTCAGCTTGGTAAACGCCTTGCTTCTACCGCCTTCTACCATGTAAGTCGCCAGTGTCCACGGGCTACCTGAAAAGCCGATTAATGGCACTTCGCCCTTCAGTTCACGGCGGATGGTACGCACTGCATTCATGACGTACCCTAATTCCACTTCCGGATCAAATAGCGGCAATTTGTCTACATCGGCGCGGCTGGCAATCGTAGAAGAAAAGCGCGGACCTTCTCCGGTTTCGAAAGACAGCCCAAGCCCCATGGCATCGGGAATTGTGAGAATATCGGAGAATAGGATTGCGGCATCCAGCGCATAACGGCGTAGCGGTTGCAGCGTTACCTCACAGGCCAACTCCGCGTTTTTGCACAGTGACATAAAATCACCGGCCTGGACGCGGGTCGCCTTGTACTCCGGCAAATAACGACCAGCCTGGCGCATCATCCATACGGGGGTTACATCCACCGGCTGACACAATAGCGCACGCAGGTAACGATCGTTTTTCAACTCATTCATTTATGAGGCTCTCTTAATCATCTACCCACCATTGTACATTATTCTGCCCATCGCGGTGCGCCATGCTTGGGCATGCCGATAGATTTCATGCCTTGCAATATATTGAGGATAAGCTTTTAGTTTTTATTCTCCTTCCTATACTGGGAGCATCTTCGGGATCCAAGGAAGCTGATCGGTTTAGTACACGCGAATGGAACAGGAGTAATCTGCAGTCAGAGGCAGGATTTCTCCCGATTTTGGATGCCTCTTCCGCTCCGATTAGCATCCTTACTCCTTTCGAACTCCAGGCAAGTAACTATCCCAATCTAACACACTGAAAGAAACTTGCTATGTCTAACGTTAAGAACCCCGCCCACATAAAGCGCAACTCGCCGCAGCCCAGCAGTTTATCAATACCCTGCAAGGGATGGCTTTTCCCAATTTACGCCGTATCTATCTGCAAGGCTCGCGCAGCGACATACAGGTGCCGATGAGCGAAATCCAGCTCAGCGCCCAAAATTGGTCAGTAATAACGCGGATACCCAGCAGTACAAGAAGAACGAAGCCATTCCGGTAAATGACACTGCTGGCCCCACTACGGTGACCCTCTAGCACCGCTTCAAGTGCACGCTGGCCTGCCTAATCCCCGCGCAGGATGGATTGAAGAACGCGGCGATAGCACAATTCTAAGAGGGGTTAGCTCCGGTTTCACTCAACAGCGTCTGGCGGATGAGGGGTTAGATTATCTTCGCTTTGAGCACCTGCCGCTGCCGCGCAAAGCGCAGGCTGGCAAGTGCGTGACCCAATTTCACTATGCCAGCCCCGGCATCGTCACCCCGGAGATGGAGTTTATCGCCATCCGCGAAAATATGGGGCGTAATCGCATCCGCAGCGAGGTGCTGTGCCAGCAACATCCCGGCCAAAGTTGGGAGGGAAATTTGCTGGAAAACATTATGCCAGAGTTCGTACGTCAGGAAGTAGCTGCTGGCCGTGCCATTATGCCCACTAACATCAACCACCCGGAATCAGAACCGATGATCATCGGCCGCAATTTTCTGGTGAAGGTCAACACCAACATCGGAAACTCGGCGGTGAGTTCATCAATCGAAGAAGAAGCGGAGAAACTAGTATAGTCTACCCGTATTGGTGCGCAAATACATACCGTGATGGATCTGCCTACTAGCCGCTACCATCCACGAAACTCGCGAAAGCGTCATTCTTTACCCTCGCGGCCCATTGACCACCGATATCGTTCCCCGCTATGACCACTTAACCTCAGGCATCGGTGCAGCGATGATCGGCTGGTTCGGCTGGTTCGGCTGCGCTATGCTGTGCTGCGGCACGCTAAAAGAGCACCTTAGCATGCCGAACAAAGAAAACTTAAAACAAGGGTTAATCACATACGAGATCACCGTCCACGCCGCCGATCTGGCCAAGTGGCATCCGGGATGCATAAATCCGCGACAACGCAATGTCCAAAGCCCGCTTTGGATTCCGTTGGGAAGATTAGTTCAACCTGGCGCTTGATCCTGACACTGCCCGTGTCTACCACAATAAAGCCCTGCTAAAGATATCCTCCAAGGTAGCCCATTTCTGTTCCATGTGCGGCCCGAAGTTCTGCTCTACGAAAATCTAGCAGGAGGTGCGCGATTATGCCGCCGATCAGGAGGTTGCCTAACCGATCGAAGTACAGTTAAGCGGCATGGAGAAAATATCCGCCGAGTTCCGCTCTCACGGCAGCGAGCTGTATCAACGCACCAGCAACCTGCGAGAAGAAATAAACAATGACTGATATCGCTATCCCGTTCCCCGACACGCCACCCAAATTGGGATTGTACCCAGTCATCAACAGCGTTGAATGGGATCCCCGCCCGTCTGCTGTATGCTAGCGTCCCCACGCTTCAACTACGCATTAAGGATCTGCCGAGTAAACAGGTGGAAGAGGATACCGCCACTGCCATCGCTTTTGGTAAGCAATATGGGGCACGGTTGTTCATCAATGATTACTGGCAACTGGCGATCAAACAAAGTGCCTATGGTGTACACCTCGGCCCGGAAGATTTGGATAGCGCCGATTTGCTAGCCATTCATCGCAGCTGTATCTACCCATGATGACGCCGAGCTAGCGCGCTATATTGCGCTAAAACCCTCGTATATCGCATTAGGGCACATCTTTTCGACCAAGACCAAAAAGATGCCCTCAATGCCACAAGTATAGAGCGCGCTAAAACGCCATATCGCCAGGCTGCCTGGATGCCTGACGGGTAGCGATCGATGGGGATCAACCTCGCGACCGCGTGCTAGCATCGTTAGCATGCGGTGTTGGCGCCGTGGCGGTAGTCAGTGCCATTACCAAGGCACCGGATTAGAGAGCGGCTTCGGCTGAGTTGTTGCGGCTGATTGATGGCGGGGTGATGCTTAACGATCAAGAATTCCTACGCTACTGCGTTTCTGGGGCTGAATGGTGGTTTTGCCAGCAACACCATTACCAACAGAATCATTAAAAACCCGGCAGACAGCCAGAAAATTTTATTTGCTAAGATGATAAGACCCCTGTGCTGTGATCTCTTTGGCGATATAGGCTGATGCCTGCTACTGGCTTATGCCGATTTATGCTAACCGTAGATATATTTCCTGCGATTGGGAGTTATAAGAGTTCACTAACTCCGTTAGATAAGAATGAAGCTGAGTCCACAACGTGGTAGTGATCGAAGTGTCGATAGATCCTGCCAGAATACGGGTAAAATTCGACAGGCTTGATGCCGACGCTATACGTTCTGCCGATAAGCCGGACAACGTAATGGTGATCAATAGCACAAAGAAGCAGGCGATAGCTAAGCCTTGGACAAACTGCAGCCAAGATGATGCACCAAAAGTCTATTCCCGATTCAAACGTATAGGCGCTCCAGTAGAAGCACACAGCATACATAATGAATCTGAAGTTCACTATCCGTTACATGTCCAGTCCGGTTGCCAAACTTACCGATAACCGGCGATAGCAACATCGGTTTCAGCACTGACAGGTGCTGAAACCGACCGCGCCCAGGTAGCAGTACAACTATCGTGTTATTGCAGTAACTGCGGCAAGAACACGATATTACTAAAGTACAGCATATAGGACAGGCTCCTGCACAGACATCAGATGGTAAAGTTGCGCCACTTAAATAACGAACAAATCCACTATCGGATAATCTTCCATTAGCTCCCAGATTATCAGGAACAGCAGCGCCACTACCGCAATCACGGCGAGGGTGATGATCTCGGTTAAGTTGAACCAGTCCAGATCCTTACCTTGATCGAGCATGATATATAGCGACCCTATACCGACAATCAACAGCCCCAGGCCGAAGGCATCAATTGGCATAATCGCGGTTTTAGTTTCCCTACCGCGCAGCGTTGACAACACTTCCATGATCACAAAGATGCCAAATGGAATGTTGATAAAGAAGATCCAACCCTAGTGCTAGTTATTGCTGATGTAACCGCCAAGGATCGGCTAGAATATCAGTGCAATGATTACCGTCAATAAGCACAACGCCAAGGCAATTGCCCGTTTAGCGGGGGGGGTAGTTGTTTAGCAGAAGGCTTTGCTATAATGTGATCAATAGCCCCGTCATTAACCCTTGGATAACGCGGAAAAAATCAGTATCCCTAGGCCATTAGAAATACTACACCGCGAAATAATAAACCGCTAGGAAGCGAATACAAACAGCGTGGCGGACCAGAGGAACAATCGCACTTCATCGATGCGTTTTTGCCATCCAGTTATTGGAATGGAGATGGCATTCGATACGCCAAACGAGGTAATCACCCAGGTTACCTGAGCGTTGAAAGAACCGAGCTTACCCGCGATGGTGGGGATCGCTACATTGGCAATTGTGGAATCCAGCACCTGGATACCTTCAAGCTGTGTCATTGGCAAGGGGGCCCTCCCCGCACGCTTGGCCAGCGTTCGCATGGATCACCTTGGCAATCATTTGGTTAACCGATACCAGATCCAACGTCAGCGAGTTGCTTTAGTACCGTGGCTTATCTCGCACCACATTGGAAAGTACGCGGCCATCTAGATTAGCGGTGTCAACTTTCACTCGCGTTGACATGCTGATATGCAGCGGATGATCTGCTATCTGCTTCGCGTATAATTCGATACGTACCGGCAGGCACTGCACCACTTTGATCCATTTACCGGTGGCGTTCTGTTCTGGCAACAGTAAGAAGATGCTGCTAGTACCCATATAGATACCAGCGATTTTGCCGTTGTAGATTACATAGTCGCCATACACATTGCTGATCATAGTAACCGGTTGGTCGATACGCATATTAGCGATCTGGATTTCTTTGAAGTTGGCATCCATCCAAATATTATCGGCAGGTACTACCTCTATCAGCGTAGCGCCCACGGGGAGTTGCGCGCCGATCTTTACGCTACGGCGTGATACGTAACCGTTTATGTGGCTAAGCACTTTAGTTTGTTACATTGCCAATCAAGCATCGCGCATCTGCGCGTCAGATTACAGGATATCCCGTTGCTGCTTCAATGGGGTGTCCGACACTATCGCTTTATTGGGGTTGTATTGCTCAGTCGCCACGTCCAGCGCTGCTTTGGCACTGTCCACTGCATCGCGAGCGTGTTGCAACTCTTAGCGGCCGATAGCATCAACGCTTCTCAAGAAGACACGGCTCTTCAGATTGTTCTTCGCCTTGCTTAGAACGGATTTTCGCAGGGCGATATTGGCCTGAAACTGCTTACTGTTGATGATCAGTTGGTGGGTTTTGACGCACGCTGTTGGCCAGACCTGTTTAGCACGTTGAAAAGCCTGCTTGGCATCGGTCGGATCGAGCTTTAACAGTACATCACCTTGTTTTACGTAGTAGGTATTATTGACATTGACACTGTTAAAGCTGCCGGATACCTGAGCCATAATCTATACCTGGTTGCCGGAGACATAGGCGTCATCGGTTTCTTTATAATGAAGAAAAAACAGGAAACAGTACGTAAAATAAGCTACCCCAACAATAATGAAAATAACCGTTAGCAACAGCAGCTAAAATTGGCGTTGCTTCTTTTTATCGTTCTCCTCTGCTGGTTTTGAGTCGCCGCACTAATGCTCATGATTTCTCCCTATGGTGTTCTTTAAACTTTCTCTACCCGTCATAATTCGAATTTACATCTGAATATAGCTTTGTTGAATAAATAATCAATGCAGGAACTATCACTTTCGGCTAATGAGGTGAAATCCGGTTCACTGATAAGAAAATAAGGCGCTAAATGCGCCTTATTTTCTTGCCTTTCTGCTAGTTGGCATCGAAGTTCTTTGGGATTAGCAATTAGCGGCCGATAAATTTCCACCCGATCACCATCATTCAGCAGATCGTCCAGCTTGGCCGGACGGCTGTATATCCCCAGCTTATTGCTTTGCAAATCGATATCCTGGCGCAGCTCCAGCAAGCCAGAATCCTGAATCGCCAACTCAACGTTGCTGCCAGCAGCCAGCCTTACCTTACGAAGATACTGACGTTCCGGTAAGGCGTAAACAACCTCGACCTGGATCTCAGACAATGTAAACCTGTTTTGCTCGTTGGGTAAAAGCTTGCACCATACTACCTGCCATCTCTTTGAAAAAATTGCCGAATGCTAGCTGAATCAGTGTGTTGGTAAACTCAAAATACAGGTGCAGATCTACCTTGCAGGCTTCCGAACTCAACGGCGTAAACTGCCAGCAACCCATCAGCTTTCGGAACGGACCATCAACCAACTGCATATTGATCCTCTGGTTATCTAGCAGCGTATTAAGTGTGATAAAGGTTTTACTGATACCCGCTTTGGCTACATCCACTGCGGCGGTCATTTCGTTATTGGACGCGTTAATCACCCGGCTACCGATACAACATGGTAGAAAATCGGGATAAGAATCAACATCGTTAACCAACTGATACATCTGCTCGGCGCTGAATGGCACTAACGCATTCCGATTTATCTGGGGCATATTATTTCCTGTAAGACACAAAACGTGCGGATAATAGCATTCTATCTGCAAGGCGTTGTTGAATAAATCGAACATTTGGCCGGCACGAGGATCAGATCACTCGCCTTCTATCAAAATAGCGATATTGATTGCGTGGTCCAGCAAAAATTCAAGATTACCAACTGGTAAGTCTTACAACAACGCCCTTATCACTCGGGGTTCACTCACTTTCTGGATCGATGAAACAGCACTTCACGCCTGGTACTGAAAGGCAAAACCTTCAAAGCGTGTTTACCCACAACATTAACATTATTCCAATATGGCAATGACTAGCGTCTTGATGCTGAAACGGATTTTCGGCCCGACACTTCGCGCCATCCAGGGCTTTGTCGACTCCATTTTCACACTGATAAAAGTGCCGTTGAAAGGCCCGTACTACACCTGCATCAGTAAGCGGGCAAAGTCCGTCAATGTCCAGTTTAAAAACCCAACGCCTGGTAAAATTGCGCACCTGGCTATAAAACACGGTCAGGGGAAACGACGGTTCTGGCTAAAATTACATTTGGCCGTAGATACAGAAATACATTAGGTCATCTGTACTGACCTTTCCTTGAGCAATATCACCGATACGGAAGCATTCCTAGGCATTATCCGCCAGAAGTACCGTAAAATCGAAGTCGCCTCGGCTGATGGAGCTTACAATAGGCGAATAAGTTATGATGAGTTAAGGCGCAAGAAGATTATGGCGTTAATACCGTCCAGAAGTGGAGCTCGTTATTAATCAGCAGAGTATGCAGACCGAAATCAAGAGGTGGCAAACCAGCGCCGTAGCGGAGAAAACACACGGAGGAAAGGTATAACAAGCTACCACCGACGTTTGATAGCCGAAACAACGATGTGCAGAGTAAAATAGCTATTTGGTGGTTACCTGTTGCTGCGAGACTATGATGCGCAAGTTGCATAGGCTATGGCTATGATCTGTGCATTAAACAAGATGACGCTGGACGGTATGCCAGAAACTGTACTCATTGCCTAAAAGATGCACATTCAGGGGATTCTTTATTCCAAATCTTAACAGCCACTGAGCAGTGGGCTTACGTTTATAACTGAGCAGTGGGCTTACGTTTATAAATGAAATAAGCAGAAGGCGTAAGGATAGTGTCATAGAAAGATCTTTTTTTTTCTTAAATAAAGGCGCATTAGGCTGTTTAGCAGATTGGCTTGGTGAAATAACAGCGATAATTTAACATGAAAAATATTAAAATAATAAACATATGTATCCCCTGTAGCGAACACATATCAATGATGCACATAGCGAACAGGGTTGACTGAGAAAAGTGTTTCAAGCTGAAAATTAAAAAAATCGCCTCAAAGAAGACGATTTTTTTAATTGGTGGGTCATGCAAGATTCGAGCCTTCGGCCCTCTCTGTAGAGATAATTACCCTGGTGTTCCCATTTTTTACTGTTCTACAATATGGTGGGCGATGACGGTTTCGAACCGCCGACCCCCTCCGTGTAAAGGAGGTGCTCTACCAACTGAGCTAATCGCCCCAACTTGCTGTTGTTAACATTATATGGATAGTTCAAAGTGAGTCAATGGTTTTTAAAATGATTTTAATCGTTCGGCGTAAAATTATGCAGAGTGCGATTATTATCGCTAGTAATGCCAAATTTTGCCTCATCGTCATGCGAAGCCAGACGCAGAGAGCGCGGAATTAGCCAGCGAAATATCTTGTTAACGTTGAGGAATTAGCCCGTGGTGATACAATGTCGCCCACGTTTTTAAATTTCGAGCAACCGTTGGCAACTTGCTGACATACGTTGCGTAATAAGGCAGTGAACCCAATGAAAATTAAAACCCGTTTTGCGCCGAGTCCTACCGGCTATCTGCACTTCGGTGGTGTCCGCACTGCGCTTTATTCCTGGTTGTTTAGCCGCCATGCGGGCGGAGAGTTCGTTCTGCGTATCGAAGATACTGACTTGGAACGTTCCACTCAGGAAGCGATCGAAGCAATTATGGCTGGCATGAACTGGTTCAATTTAGATTGGGATGAAGGACCATACTTTCAGACCAAGCGTTTTGACCGCTACAACACGGTGATCGAAGACATGCTAGTGCAGGGCACGGCCTATAGATGTTATTGCTCCAAAGTACGTCTAGACGCGTTGCGTGAAAAGCAGATGTTGAACGGTGAAAAGCCACGTTATGACGGCCACTGCCGTGATAGCCAGTGCAGAAACACTTATGATGAACCGCATGTGGTGCGCTTTCGCAATCCGCAGGAAGGCTCGGTGACCTTTGACGACAAAATCCGTGGCCCAATCGAATTTAGTAATCAGAAATTGGATGACTTGATCATCCGCCGTACCGATGGTTCGCCAACCTATAACTTCTGTGTGGTAGTGGACGACTGGGATATGGAAATTAGCCATGTAATCCGTGGCGAAGACCACATCAATAACACTCCACGACAAATTAATATCCTGAAAGCGCTGGGTGCTCCGGTGCCGGAATATGCTCACGTCTCGATGATCCTCGGCGACGACGGCAAGAAACTATCCAAGCGGCACGGTGCAGTGGGGGTGATGCAGTATCGTGATGATGGATATCTACCGCAGGCGTTGCTGAACTACCTGGTACGTCTGGGTTGGTCGCATGGCGATCAAGAAATATTTTCCCTCGACGATATGAAAACGTTCTTTACCCTGGATACGATTAGCAAGTCAGCCAGCTCCTTCAATACTGAGAAATTACAATGGCTAAACCATCACTACATCAACCATATGCCGGCGGCAGAAGTGGCGGTACATCTGGCGTGGCACGTTGAGAAACTTGGCATTGAAACCCGCAATGGCCCTGAATTGAAAGATATTGTCAAGCTGCTAGGTGAACGTTGCAAAACCTTGAAAGAAATGGCTGAGTCTTGCCGCTATTTTTATGAAGAATTCCACCATTTCGAAGCCGATGCCGCTAAAAAACACTTGCGACCGGTCGCCTGCCAGCCGCTGAAAGCCGTGCGTGCCAAGTTGGCAACCAGTAGCCCATGGACGCCGGAAAATGTACGCCATGCTATTCAGGGTACCGCAGATGAGCTGGGTGTTGGGATGGGCAAGGTCGGCATGCCGCTGCGCGTAGCAGTGACAGGGACTGGACAATCGCCTGGCATGGACGTTACTGTGTATGCGATCGGCCAAGCGCGTTCCATACAGCGTATCGATAGGGCCTTGGCATACATCGCCACGCGCGAAGCGCAGGGTTGATTGCTTATTGTGCGGTATCAATCAAGAAGGATCTCGCATGAACGATCTAGCCTCTACTGACAATTTTGGGCGTTAAGCAGGCTAATTTGGCGGCTTTTTCAGAGCTTGATCGAGGAATTACACTTAGCCGTTGACAGTGTTTCTGGGGTTTCATATCATGTTCCCCACTCCACAATTGGTGTGGGGAAGTAGGGGGCTATAGCTCAGATGGAAGAGCGCCTGCATGGCATGCAGGAGGTCGACGGTTCGATCCCGTCTAGCTCCACCACGATTAAAGCGTATTTTCTACCCCCACATCCCCATCAACCTACTCTATTCTTCTTCAGTTTATCTTTAGCCTCTAATTATCGTACTGAACTCCTGTTACCAAATCCTACTTCTTAGCGTCAGATTGTTTCTCTGCGAAAAAATCCGGAAATATTTTTCGTTTCCGGATTTTACACCGCCACTGAATTAGTCAAAGACCCCTTAACTGATACCGCATACTTAGTCACATTTTCGCGGTGCCATTTAGCTGAGCATCAGACCTGCTATAGCGGAAGATAGAATACTAACCAGCGTTGAACCATATACCAGCTTCAGACCAAATCGTGACACCACATTGCCCTGATGTTCGCTCAGCCCTTTGATCGCCCCAGCCACGATGCCAATAGAAGAAAAATTGGCAAAGGAAACTAGAAACACCGACAGGATGCCTGTGCTGCGTGGTGACAGTTCGGCAGAGACTTTTTGTAGCTCCATCATCGCCACAAATTCGTTAGAGACTAACTTGGTCGCCATGATGCTGCTGACTTGTAAGGCTTCGTGTTTAGGGACACCTATAATCCAAGCGAACGGATAGAAGAAGTAACCGAGGATGTGCTGGAAACTCAGGCCAAAGATGGCGCTAAAGAGGCCATTGAGAGCAGCGAGCAGGGCAATAAAACCGATCAGCATCGCAGCAACGATAATCGCCACTTTAAAACCAGTCAAGATGTATTCACCCAGCATTTGAAAGAAACTTTGGCCTTGATGCGGGTTGCCCAAGTGCAGATCTTCTTCTTTACCGATGTCATACGGGTTGACTAATGACAGCACGATAAAGGTACTGAACATGTTCAGTACCAATGCTGCTACCACAAATTTGGCATCCAGCATTGTCATATAAGCACCGACGATAGACATGGAAACCGTAGACATCGCGGTTGCTGCCATGGTGTACATGCGCTTTTCTGACATCTTGCTCAGGATATCTTTATAAGTGATGAAATTTTCAGACTGACCAAGGATCAGCGAACTGACGGCATTGAAGGATTCCAGCTTACCCATACCGTTTATTTTTGATAGCGCGGTACCGACAATCTGAATAAGAAACGGTAACACCTTAATGTATTGCAGAATACCAATAAGTGCAGACATAAAGACGATAGGACACAGTACCTTCAGGAAGAAGAATGCTAGGTTTTTTTCTGCAATGCCACCGAATACAAAATCAGTTCCTTTCCCAGCAAATTCGAGTAGTTTGTCGAACGATGCTGCACATCCCTTTACAAAGCTTAAACCCGCTTCTGAATGCAGGAGAAAATAGGCTAGCAGTACTTCAATAATCAATAATTTAATAATGTAGCTAATGTGGATGTCTTTGCGATCTTGGCATACTAATAGCGCCAAAATCGCTACTACCATCAAAGATAACGCAAAGTGCATAAAATAGGACATGCTTGCTCCAAATATGAGGCTGGTTGGACTTCGGATGTCATTCTATGTAACGCTGCATTTAAAAACGAGACTTCTATTAAAAATATGCAAATTTCCAGTGGAAATATTATTAATTATAAAATTTTTTATTAAAAATCAATATTTTATAACATTTGTATATTTATTGAATAAATTTGATTTAGAATAAATAGTCCCCTGAATGGGCATCTTTTAGGCAACGCGTAGAGTTTCTGGCATACCGGCCAGCGTCATCTTGTTTAATTCATAGCTCATGGCCATAGCCTCTGCAACTTGCTCATCATAATCTCGCAGCGGACAAGGTGACCACTAAATAAATGTTGTACTCTGTACATCGCTGTTTCGGCTATCGAACGTCGGTGGTAGACTGTTAAACTTTTTCTCCGCGTGTTGTCTCCGGTAAAGCGCTGGTTTGCTACTGCTTGATTTCGGTCTGCATACTCTGCTGACCAATAACTGACTCCACTTCTGGGCGGTATTAACGACCTTATCTTCTTATGCCTTAACTCATCATGACTCATTCGCCTATCGTAAGCTCTATCCTCCGAGGCGAATTTGATTTTACCGGACGTCTGGCGGATGAGGCCTAGGAATGCTTCCGTATCGGTGATATTACTCAAGGAAAGGTCAGTACAGATGACCTAATGTATTTCTGTATCTACGGCCAAATGTAATTTTGGCCAGAACCGCCATTCCCCCTGACAGTATTTTATAGCCAAATGCGCAATTTTATCAGGCGTTGGTTTTTTAAACTGGACATTGACGGACTTCGCCCGCTTACTGATGCAGGTGTAGTCCGGGCCTTTCAACGGCACTTTTATCAGTGTGAAAATGGATTCGACGAAGCCATGGATGGCGCGAAGTATCAGGCCGAAAATCCGTTTCAGCATCAAGACGCTAGTCATTGCCATATTAGAATAATGTTAATGTTGTGGGTAAATACGCTTCGAAGGTTTTGCCTTTCAGTACCAGGCGTGAAGTGCTGTTTCATCGACCCAGAAAGTGAGTGAAACCCGAGTGATAAGGGCGTTGTTGTAAGACTTACTAGTTGGTAATCTTGAATTTTTGCTGGACCACGCAATCAATATCGCTATTTTGATAGAAGGCGAGTGATCTGATCCTCGTGCCAGCCAAATATTCGATTTATTCAATAACGCCGGTTCCTGCATGAAGAGCATCCCGCTAAGTACTTCTTTTTATTCTGTCTCAGTGTTGCCATACGTTTTGTTAACCCTTTTTCTGCAAGTCGGCACCTATTTTAGGGTTCATATCTATGTTTACCTCATCTTGGTAAAAGACGGGATGCTCAGGACTATTATTCTTCAATGCGGTATCGATAGCCGCCAGTTTTTTCTCCTTTATTAGGCTCTAGGATGTACAAATTTAGAGCCGCTCTACGCCACACAATACCGGCGTTCGTCAACCAGCGCCTAAGTGAAACAGGATGTAACGTCGAGTTAAATAATTTATTCATTTCAATCGTTAAAATCTCAGTATTCCACCGAGAACGCAGATAGCCAAAGTCCTGTGAAAAACGATGAACGAGCAAATCAAGAATCTTCAACATTGCCTCCGTTCCTTCATAGCAGCCCAATGTGAACAAATTAACCCATCGTCCGACAGAGAAATGGGCGTCACATAAGGTTTTACCTAGGTAAGTCAGCTTGTAGCCACGGTGTAAAATCACCATGGTAATAAGGCTGTCTGGCATAATTTTTATTTGGTCTTTTCTAGATAATTTTGTATCTGACGTCGTTCATGTCGGGGGATGGGTGCTTTGATCGGCATAACTTAGTCCGGTTTTGAGGGGTTGTGATTTTTGGCGATTGATCAGATCGCTCAAACCGGATTTATTTCCTTCAGTGATCTACTATTTGGCGCGTAGGCATGTAGCTCCTGCGCGCCAAATTTTACTCGTAGGCAACGGAGAAAAGAACAATAAATCACCAAAATTAAGATATTAAATCATTTTGAATCAATATATTAGTTAGATACAATGCAAGTAAACACAAAAACGAGATCAACAATAAAACGCACTCAATCATAGCAAATACTGTTATCTGCTTCCTGTGTGCCATTTGACTACGCAGCCAATTATTACTACGCAAGCGCATCGATTTGAAGATGCCTTTGGTAACGATCCGCTGAGTTTGACCATCCCCCATTCACGGCCAGTTTCCAATGACCGCTAGCGCCGCTCACGTGCCATTACCGGACACCGCCTACTTACTTCAGCATCCAGTCACCCGTTTTATGTAGCGATTTTATGGAGCCTCTACGCTGTTAATCCGCAGATATCACGATGATGCGATAAGCCTACTTTATAGCAATTATTTGGTGAGAATATGTTTACACAATCAGGGTGGCGATAAATTTCTGTTTATATGGATTATTTGCGGATAAAGCTACCACGGTGGAATAGTCTGCAGCGGATAAGGCTTAAACCTAGTTTGGTTTTGTTCGGTTCATCAAAGCTGGCTAATACCAACTCTAGCACCCACTCAGCCACATAATGGTAACGCTGTGCTACCGCCAGCACCTGTAGTAAAAAGAACGAAGTAGTAAACAGCTCCTGCGGCATTGGATGCGTTTTGAGACATTCGGCAAATAAGCAGTCTCACGTTCATAACTGCTGGCATAGAGATAATCGACGTGGCGCGGATCACCCTGCCAAGCCTCAATGCCCCCCTTTTCACATAGGAAGCTGATAGAAAGCTCAGGTAGCGCTCCCAGGTATTGACGGACTTCTTCCGCTTACTGATGCAGGTATAGTCCGGGCAGTTCAGCACATTTTCATCAGTGTGAAAATGTAGTCGACGAAGCGCTGGAGGGCGCGAAGTGTCAGGCCAAAAATCCGTTTCAGCATCAATACGCTGGTCATTGCTATATTGGGATAATGTTATGGGAGACCATGTGGAAAAGGTTTTGCCTCGCAGTACCAGGCGTGAAGTGCCGTTTCATCCACCCAGAAAGTGAGTGAATCTCAATTGTGATAATGGCGTTGTTGTAAACATTCCAGTTGGTAATCTTGAACTTTTGCTTGGCCACGCCATGTCGCTATTTTGACCGCAGGAGAGTGATCTGATCCTTGTGACGGCCAAATGTTCGATTTATTCAACAACGCCTATGCAGGTATAAAAAAGGAGCCTTAGCCACTCTATTATCCATGCATCTACACACTACTTAATCATTGAAATTGATAAAATTCTCGGTACCAATTTACAAAGCGTTTTACCCCATCCTGCACGCTAGTTGCCGGTGTAAAACCGATAGCTTTGTGAAGCTCAGCGGTATCTGCATGAGTATCCAAAATGTCACCAGATTGCATCGAAAGCATATTTTTATGCGCAGTTATCCCTAACGCATGTTCGAGCGCACTGATATATTCCATCAGCTTTACTGGGGTGTTATTACCAATATTATAAACATTATAAGGAGCGGAACTGGTGGTCGGCGATCCCTCTTCCACAACCCATTCGGGATCTGCCTGAGGTATAATCGCTTGCAATCTTACTATGGCTTCAGTGATATCATCAATATAGGTAAAATCACGGTACATTTCACCATGGTTATATACATCAATGCTATCCCCCGCCAATATGGCCTTAGTAAACTTGAATAGTGCCATATCTGGCCTGCCCCAAGGGCCATATACAGTAAAGAAACGCAATCCGGTGGTGGGAATACCGTATAAATGGGAATAGCTATGCGACATCAGTTCATTGGCTTTCTTAGTCGCCGCATATAGTGATATAGGGTGATCAACTGAATCTTCAGTAGAAAATGGCAGCTTACGATTTAGGCCATAAACTGAACTGGAAGAGGCATACAACAAATTCTCTACTTTATTATGACGACATCCTTCCAGTACATTTAAATGACCAATAAGATTTGCATCAGCGTAGGCAAGTGGGTTTTCTAGCGAGTATCGTACACCAGCCTGAGCAGCTAGATGAATAACCCGTTGAAAGTTATGCTCTGAAAATATTGCCGCAATCCCCTCGCGGTCAGCCAAATCTAATTTAATAAACTGAAAACTTGGCTTATTAACCAACAGATCAAGACGAGCCATTTTCAGAGCTACATCATAGTAATCATTCAGGTTGTCGATACCGATAACCTGATGCCCGTCGGCTATCAATCGCGCTGATACATTATAACCAATAAATCCTGCGGCACCTGTAACCAAGAATTTCATGCCTTCCCCCTTAAATTACTGGCTTAATAGAGGAGCCACGGCCAATTGCATAATAGGTAAAACCACAGTTTTTAAGACGTTCAGGATCAAACAAGTTGCGACCATCAAAGATGACCGGTTGCTTTAACGCCCCTTTGATAATATCGAAATCAGGTGCGCGGAAACTCTGCCACTCGGTACAGATCACCAAAGCGTCAGCACCTTGTAGCGCAGCCTCTTTAGTATCCATCACTTTGAGATCATCACGTTGGCCATAGATGCGCTGAACCTCAAGCATCGCTTCTGGATCGTAAGCCTGTACCGTGGCTCCAGCCTGCCATAACTGCTCTATCAATACACGGCTGGACGCTTCACGCATATCGTCGGTATTAGGCTTGAACGCTAACCCCCACAGAGAGAAAGTTTTACCCTTCAGATCTTCACCAAAGTAGTCGCTAATAAGCCTATTTAGCTTGTATTTCTGCTGATAGTTAATCTGCTCCACCGCCTGTAACAGCTTCGGCTGGTAGCCGATGTGTTCCGCAGTGCGGATCAGCGCTTGTAGATCTTTCGGGAAGCAGGAACCACCGTAACCGCATCCTGGATAGATAAAGTGATAGCCGATACGTGAATCGGAACCGATACCCTGCCGCACTTTTTCAATATCCGCACCCAGCATTTCCGCCAAGTTCGACATTTCGTTCATAAAGCTGATTTTGGTCGCCAACATGCAGTTGGCGGCATACTTAGTCAATTCAGCACTACGGATATCCATCATTATCATACGATCATGATTGCGGTTGAACGGCTCGTACAGTTCACGAATAAGTTCCATCACATCTTTGCTGTCGCTACCGATCACGATACGCTCAGGGCGCATGCAGTCGGCGACCGCAGCCCCTTCTTTCAGAAACTCCGGGTTGGACACCACATCGAACGGCAAGGTGCTGCCGCGTTTCCCCAACGTTGTTGACATTACCTGACGCACCTTATCAGCTGTGCCGACTGGCACGGTGGACTTGTCAATCACAACTTTACGAGCGGTCATGTGCTCGGCGATAGTACGCGCTACGGCGGTCACGTATTGCAAATCAGCAGAACCATCCTCGTCCGGCGGTGTGCCAACGGCGATGAATTGGATAGTGCCGTGAGCAATGCCTTTCTTTGCGTCGGTAGTAAAATGCAGGCGGCCAGCTTCATAGTTTTGCTGCACTAACGGTGCCAGGCCAGGTTCAAAAATAGGGATATTCCCTTTTTTCAAGTTTTCGACTTTATGTTCATCAACTTCAATACACATAACGTCATGACCGACCTCAGCAAGCACTGCTGCTTGCACAAGACCAACATAGCCAATGCCAAAAACTGTAACTTTCATGGGAAAATCCTAGTTCTTCAAATTATCAATAAATTATTTCTTTGCAGCCGTTATTAACCGTTGTAGCCACTGATAAAAATCAGTGCCTAGGCTAGCGTGGCGCATACCATATTGGACGAAAGCCTGCATATAACCCATTTTGTTGCCGCAATCATGGCTAATACCTTTAAGATGGTAAGCTTCTACTGTCTCCTGCTGCATCAGCATCTCAATGCTATCGGTGAGTTGGATCTCATCGCCTGCGCCTGGAGGTGTTTTCGCTAGTAGCGGCCAAATATTGGCGGATAACACATAGCGGCCAACAATGGCAAGGTTGGAAGGAGCTGTGCCCAGCGTTGGTTTTTCGATCACACTGACCATCGGAGCACTCTCTCCTGGCTGCAACTCATAGCCTTGGCAATTTGCTATGCCGTAATTCCCGACATCGTTATGTTGTACCGGTTCAACCATAATCTGGCTGATGCCAGTCGCGTCGAAATGTCGCAGCATTTCGTGTAAATTATCTTTTCTCAGATCAGCGCTATATTCGTCAAGGATCACGTCCGGCAATACCACAGCGACCGGTTCATCCCCTACCATCGGATAAGCACACATCACAGCGTGCCCCAATCCCTTAGTCACCCCCTGGCGTACCTGCATAACGGTAACGCCTTTGGGGCAAATCGATTGAACTTCATCCAGCAACTGGCGCTTAACGCGTTTTTCCAGTATTGCTTCCAGCTCAAAGCTGGTGTCGAAATGGTTCTCAATTGAGTTTTTGGAGGAATGGGTAACCAGCACAATCTCGATAATCCCCGCCGCAATGCATTCATTGACCACGTACTGGATTAAGGGTTTGTCTACCAATGGCAACATTTCTTTTGGGATAGCTTTAGTTGCTGGCAACATCCGTGTTCCCAAGCCTGCAACCGGAATTACTGCTTTCCTGACTTTACGATTTATAGCAGGCATTGCTTCCCCTCTTAATATGCTCATTATATACTCATTTGTATGAGCCTTATATGCCATACAAAAACATTTAAGATTATACCAGCTTATCGTTACCGAGCATTAATCCGAACATAAATAGAGGCGTTGTTGAATAAATCGAACATTTGGCCGGCACGAGGATCAGATCACTCTCCTGCGGTCAAAATAGCGACATGGCGTGGCCAAGCAAAAGTTCAAGATCACCAACTGGAATGTTTACAATAACGCCATTATTACACTCGTGGTTCACTCACTTTCTGGGTGGATGAAACGGCACTTCACGCCTGGTACTGAGAGGCAAAACCTTCTCTACATGGTCGCCTATAACATTATCCCAATATAGCAATGACTAGCGTATTGATGCTGAAACGGATTTTCGGCCTGACAATTCGCGCCCTCCAGTGCTTCGTCGACTCCACTTTTACACTGATGAAAGTGCCGTTGAACTGCCCGGACGACACCTACATCAGTAAGCGGAAGAAGTCCGTCAATATCCCGTTTAAAATCCTAACGCCAGGTAAAATTGCGCACCTCGTTATAAAACACGGGCAGGGAAAACGGCGGATCTAGGGAATAACGCCGGTCAGTGACCGACGTTATTTTAGCTAATAGCCTTACGGTTACCGGGCCTTGTCGGCTGCAGCGTCAGCCTGGGAAGACTGGATCGCCGTCAGCGCCACGGTGTAAACAATATCGTTTACCAATGCACCACGCGATAGGTCGTTCACTGGTTTGCGCATACCTTGCAACATTGGCCCAATAGACACCAGTTCGGCAGAACGTTGTACCGCTTTGTAAGTGGTATTGCCAGTGTTTAGATCCGGGAAGATGAACACGGTAGCCTGGCCAGCAACCAGTGAATTCGGTGCCTTGGATTTCGCTACATCAGCCATGATGGCAGCATCGTATTGCAACGGGCCGTCGATGATTAAATCAGGGCGTTTCCCCTGCGCCAAACGGGTCGCTTCGCGGACTTTCTCTATATCGCTACCCGTGCCAGAGCTGCCGGTGGAGTAGGAGATCATCGCTACCCGTGGTTCAATGCCGAAGGCTGCGGCAGAGTCCGCCGACTGAATAGCGATTTCAGATAGTTGCTCGGCGGTCGGGTTCGGATTGATGGCACAGTCGCCGTACACCAGTACCTGATCAGGCAACAGCATGAAAAACACGGAGGATACCAGCGAGCTGCCTGGTGCGGTTTTGATCAGTTGCAACGGCGGACGGATAGTGTTGGCAGTAGTGTGAACTGCGCCAGATACCAAGCCATCGACTTCGCCCTTCTCCAGCATAAGGGTGCCTAGCGTCACGTTGTCTTCTAACTGCTCACGTGCTAACACTTCGGTCATGCCCTTGCTTTTACGTATTTCAACCAAACGCGGCACATAGTTTTCACGCACGGCGACGGGATCGACGATCTCGATAACTTTGCCCAGTTCAATGCCTTGTGCCGTAGCCACGAGCTGGATCTCGTCCGGGTTGCCTAGCAGCACGCATTTTGCAATGCCTCGTTCGGCACAGATAATGGCCGCTTTCACAGTGCGTGGTTCATCGCCTTCCGGCAGCACGATGCGTTTACTCGCTTGTCGTGCCAATTCAGTCAGCTTGTAACGGAACGCTGGGGGAGAAAAGAGTCGTGAGCGCGCGGAGGCAGCGGACAGCGATTTGATCCACACAGCATTTATGTGGCTGGCAATATAGTTCTGCACTTTCTCAATGCGCTGATAGTCGTCAGACGGAACTTCGAGGTTGAAACTTTGCAGGTTGAGCGAAGTTTGCCAGGTATTGGTATCGACCATAAGGACTGGCAGGCCAGTTTTAAAGGCGCTTTCGCAAAGCTTCTTGATTAGCTCGTCAATGGCATAGCCGCCAGTGAGCAGAATAGCGCCGATTTCCACGCCGTTCATTGCTGCCAGACAGGCGGAAATCAGTACCTCAGGATAGTCTGCTGAGGTGACTAACAGGGAACCCGGGCAGAAGTGTTCCAGCATGTGCGGAAGGCTGCGTGCACAGAAGGTCACGGATTTTACGCGGCGGGTCATGATATCGCCTGCGTTGATCACACGTGCCTTTAGGTGACGGGCCATGTCGATAGCGCGCGTAGCGATCAGGTCGAAGCTCCATGGCACGCATCCTAGCACCGGTAACGGGCTGTTAGCGAACAACTGTGTAAGATCGAGATGGGTTATGCTGGCTTTGGGGGAGTCGTTAAAGATTTCGGATAAGTCAGGTCGGGTGCGACCTTGCTCGTCAACCGGAGCGTTCAGTTTATTGATGATTACGCCGGTAATGTTCTTGTTTTTGCTGCCACCAAAGCTACTGCGTGCCAGTTCGATCCGTTCTTTTAATTGAGTTGTAGAGTCGTTGCCCAGCGCTAGCACTAAGACAATTTCTGCATTTAGTGTCTTGGCAATTTCGTAGTTTAACGCGTTGGCGAACTGGTGTTTACGGGTTGGCACCAGCCCTTTGATCAATACCACTTCCGCTTCTTTGGCGCTCTCGTAGTAGCGAGCCACAAGCTCTTCCATCAGCATATCCTGCTGGTTGGCACTCAGCAAGCTTTCAACATAGCTTATGCGCAGAGGTTCGGCCGCTGGGATGGGGGAATGTCTGCGGATGATAGTATTGGTTTGATCCAGGACATCGTCTCCAGCACTGGGTTGGGCGATAGGTTTGAACACGCTCAGGTGAATGCCGTTCTGTTCCATAGAACGAATGACACCTAAACTGACGCTGGTCAGACCAACACTGGTGCCAGTGGGGATCAACATTATTGTACGTGACACAGAACAGTTCTCTTCACAGTTAACATGAGGCTGACATAACCCTGTCCGCCTGGACTGACAGGACTTTAACGAATTACATGGTCAGACGAAAAGCGTCCTGCGCGATTACCCGTTCTTCGTTAGTCGGGATAACCAGCGCTAGACGGCTGCCGTCTTTGGTGATGGTGCCATACTTGCCGAAGCGGGCGGCGATATTGCGTTCATGATCGATATCAAAACCCAATAGGCCCAGTTTACCGAGGGTCAGTTCACGCACTTTACTGGAGTTTTCGCCGATGCCTCCGGTGAAGATCACCGCGTCGAGACGCCCGTCCATTAGGGCGCTGTAGGCACCGATGTATTTGGCTAGGCGGTGACAGAACACATCCATTGCGCGCTTAGCATCTGCTTTACTGTCATAGTTGTCTTCCACATAACGGCAGTCGCTAGTGATGCCAGTTAGGCCCAATAGGCCGGATTCTTTAGTGAGCATTTTGTTGATCTGGTCGATGCTCATGCCCAGAGTGTCGTGCAGGTAGAAGATGATCGCCGGATCGATGTCACCGCTGCGGGTTCCCATTACCAGCCCTTCTAGAGGGGTCAAACCCATTGACGTGTCAACGCACTGGCCGTTGCGCACTGCGGTTACCGAACCGCCGTTACCTAGATGGCATGTGATCACGTTCACTTCTTCCACTAGTTTGTTCAGCATTTTCGCGGCTTCTTGTGTCACGTAGAAGTGGCTAGTTCCGTGTGCACCGTAGCGGCGAACACCGTGATCACGGTACAGGCTGTATGGCAGGGCGTACAGATAGGATGTTTCCGGCATAGTTTGATGGAACGAGGTGTCGAACACGGCAACGTTTTTATCCGCCAGTTGAGGAAAAGATTTGAAAGCTTCTGCGATACCGATCAAGTGCGCCGGGTTATGCAAAGGTGCAAACGGTACAGTATCTTTGATACTCTGTAGCACATCATCGTTGATGATAACCGATGTGGTAAATTTCTCTCCGCCGTGTACGATGCGGTGGCCGATAGCGGTCAGCTGCGCAGAAAGCGCCGGTTTTTGTGCCAGAATAGTGCTAACAATGAAGTTCAGCGCTTCGCTGTGTGCAGCACAAGCACCTAGGTCAGCTTGGTGTTTGGCGCCGTCAATTTTCCACTTTATACGTGCTTCAGGCAGGTGGCAACACTCAGCCAAACCGGAAAGGAACTCTTCACCGCTAGTAGCATCGATAATGGCGAACTTTAGGGAAGAACTGCCACAGTTAAGAACCAGTACTAGCTTACTCGACATGGAAGTACCTACTTAAATAGTTGAGTATATGTCGTGAAAGGAAAACCAAGAACACACGGAAAATTATTTGGCAATCAGGCAACTGCGTAGCGCTTACTGCTATCAACATGGATAATTAGCATTATGTAATGGGAAAAGATTATATGATGATAAAAAAACGATTATTTTACTGTGGCTTAGATAAAATTGATTTTTATAATGCTAAATAGTAACAAAATTCTTATTATCTTTGATGGACAAAATGTCTGTCTAAGATACCGATATTCTGCCGTAAAAACAAAATAAATTTTAAAGATTCAAATTTTTATGCTTATGTAGCACTTTAGATGAAGTGGAGTTACGCCATGACAAGCAAACCAACTGATTCTGTAAGCTGGTTCCAAGTCTTCCTGTGCGGGCAGAATTATATGAGAACCTGGCCGTCAGACAAACGCCTGGCTGCGGTCTTTCCTGATCATCGCGTGGCACGCACCACCCGTTTTTCTATTAGTTTTATGCGGCCCTTGGAGATATTTACTTTGACCTGGCAAATCAAGTTGGGTGTCCGGCTCGGCACGGCAATCGCCACCGAGCTGTTCGCTTGTGTTCTGCTAATGCAGGGGGTTTGGTAGCTAGGCCGCCGCTCGCTCACGCCATTGCCACCGATGCTGTTACAGTGGCTCATTGATGTGCGCAACAAGCTGGCGGCATCAGGCCAAGGGAGGAGTTCCGACTGAAAGGAATCCTACCTATTAGGAGCTTACTAATTTGCTGAAACGTGCCTTCAAGCAACTGGATAAAACTTTTCTAGACGATCTCGAAGCGTAAAAAAATTGCAGCGATGGCGATTACACTTTGGTTGTTGGATTTTGGCAGGTACCATGGGAGCAGCGCCGATAGAGTTACAGCGAGGAATAGAGGCTGATTTCTTCCAGCGACATGCTAAAGCTTGGGATAAACACCGCCATGAAATAGTCCATCTCCGGGCTGCGGCGCCGCTGTAAGATTTTGTCTAACCGCATCTTGCTCAGCGTGAATTCATTATTGCCGGCGTACAGCTCCTCTAGGCACTTTAGGTAGGCACTCAGCAAGTCGGCTTGTTTCACCACCAACTTTTCATCTTCATTATAGTAATGTTCATCGAGAATCGAACGGAAATCATCACGCAGTTCTATCGGGATCATATCCAGCAACTTCTGTTGGGCTATTTTTTCAATTTTCTTGTACTCGTGGGCGATCTGCGGATTGTGGTATTTGATCGGTGTCGGCATGTCACCAGTGATCACTTCACTAGCATCATGGTACATCGCTAAAAGTGCCACGCGATCAGTGTTCAGGTTGCCATTGAATTTGCGGTTCTTTATTACCGCCAGCGCGTGGGCGACAAAAGCCACTTGTAGGCTGTGCTCAGAAACGTTCTCGGTACGCACGTTGCGTATCAGCGGCCAGCGGTTGATCAGGTTTAAGCGGGACAGGTGGGCAAAGAAATGGCTCTGGCTCATTATTGTCTCTATCTACAACGGCAAATATGAAAGTGTCATTGTGAGCAGTGCTGGCAGGTTATGCAAATACCCTTCACACGGCACGCCGCGTTCAAGTTTACTCTCAACAGATTTATCTCCCTGGTCACGGAGATATCTATGTTTCTGGGGATAATGCGCCTCATTCTTGAGGCTCATTTTACGAGCCAGCGCTGTTGAAATCTGTTCCAAACCTATTTGTCGCTCAGTGGCCGCCTAGATGCGTCTCTAAGTATTTCAGCCATTGCCAGAGTGTGCTCATTTTTACTGCCGGTAGTTTTCCAGGAAATGACTTAATTTGCCGATCGCCATTTCTAACTCATCCACCCGGGGTAGCGTGACGATGCGCAGGTGGTCTGGATACGGCCAATTGAATGCACTGCCTTGCACCAACAGCACCTTTTCTTGCAGAAGTAGGTCAAGCACCATTTTTTGGTCGTCGTGGATGTTGAAACGTTTGGTGTCGATGCGCGGGAACAGGTACAGCGCACCTTGCGATTTCACGCAGGAGACACCGGGGATATCGTTGAGCATTTCCCAGGTGCGGTTGCGTTGTTCATATAGCCGACCGCCGGGCTGAATGAATTCGCTGATGCTTTGGTAGCCACCAAGCGCGGTCTGGATGGCATGTTGCATCGGCACGTTGGCGCACAGGCGCATTGAGGCCAGCATTTCCAACCCTTCGATGTAACCCTTGGCCTGTTTCTTCGGCCCGTTAAGCACCATCCAACCTTGACGAAAGCCTGCCACGCGATAAGTCTTCGACAAGCCGTTAAAAGTAATAGTCAGCAGATCGGGTGCCTCCGCGGCGATCGAATGGTGCTCAGCCTCGTCATACAGGATTTTGTCGTAAATCTCGTCGGAAAAGATGAGCAGATTATGCCTCCGGGCGATCTCGACGATCTGCTCCAGCAAGGCTTTGCTATAGACTGCGCCGGTTGGGTTATTCGGGTTGATGATCACAATACCACGGGTACGTGGGGTTATCTTGCTTATGATGTCGTCTAAATCTGGGAACCAACCTGCCTGCTCATCACATAGGTAATGTAACGCATTGCCACCGGATAGCGATACTGCTGCGGTCCACAGTGGGTAATCTGGTGCTGGTACTAGCATTTCATCACCAGGGTTGAGCAGCGCCTGCATGGATTGGACGATCAACTCGGATACGCCGTTGCCAATGTAGATATCTTCAACAGTAACGTCATGCATATTGCGCGCTTGGTAGTGCTGCATGATCGCCTTACGTGCCGAAAAAAGCCCTTTGGAATCGCAATAACCTTGCGCAGTAGGCAGATTGCGCAATACATCAACTAGGATTTCGTTCGGAGCATCGAAGCCGAACGGGGCAGGGTTACCGATGTTTAGTTTCAGTATATTCTTGCCTTCTTCCTCAAGACGTTTAGCTTCTTTGAGCACCGGGCCACGAATGTCATAACAGACGTTGTCCAATTTGCTGGATTTCTCAATAGGTGACATAGGAAGTAGAACCTTTTACTTACTGGGATAAGGCGTTGTTACTGTGGAACAGCGCAAACCACCTAATATAATACTGACGCTGATATTTTTGAAGCGTTGCACGGCGTTGTTGAATAAATTGAACATTTTGCCGTCACGAGGATCAGATGACTCTCCTTCTGTCCAAAATAGCTGACATTGCGTGGCCCAGCAAAAGTTTAAGATCACCAACTGGAAGGCTTACAACAACGTCATTATCACTCGGGGTTCACTCACTTTCTGGGTGGATGAAACGTCACTTCACGCCTGGTACTGCGAGGCAAAACCTTCTCTGCGTCGTCGCCCACAATATTATTCCGATATGGTAATAATCAGCTTATTGATGCTGAAACGGATTTTCGGCCTTACACTTCGCGCCCTCCAGGGCTTCGTCGACTCTATTTTCACACTTATAAAAGTACCGTTGAACTGCCCGGACTATACCTGCATCAGTAAGCGGGCGAAGTCTGTAAATTTCCCGTTTAAAACCCCAACGCCGAGTGAAATTGCACACCTGGCTATAAAACACGGTTAGGGGAAACGGCGGATCTGGCAAAACTGCATTTGGCCGTAGATACAGAAAAATATGAGGTCATCTGTACTGAACTTTCATTAAGCAATGTCACCGATACCGTAAGCCTTCCAAGCTCTCATCCGCTAGACGTACCGTAAAATCAAAGGCGCCTCGGTGTATGGTGCTTACGATAAACGAGTGAGTCATGCTGAGCTAATGCGCAAGAAGATCAGGGCGTTAATACCGCCCATAAGCGGAGCCAGTTATTGATCGGCAGAGTATGCAGACCGAAATCAAGCGGTGGCGAACCAGTGCTTTACCGGAGACAACACACGGTGGGAAAGTATGACAGGCTACCACCGACGTTCGATAGCCGAAACAGCGATGTACAGAGTAAAACAGCTATGTGGTAGTCACTTTGTCCGCTGCGATATTATTATTAGCAAGTTGCAGAGGCTATGGACATGATATGTGTATTAAACAAGATGCCGCTGGCCGGTATGCCAGAAACTGTACGAATTGCCTGAAAGATGCCCATTCAGGAGACTCTTTATTCCAAATACAATTTATTCAACAACTCCACAAAGTTAATCGGGAGTATCTATTAGTATTAATCTGCGTTCATTCTTGGCTGAAAAACCAGTAGCATCTCTGGCGAAAACAGAGGTTGATTGCGTAACTCCCTTTTTTTGGAGACTTATTCCTTAATAAGCGTTTTTCTTGTTGATGCCCACAAACTTGTGCGCGCAGGGATACGACGCATTCTTGAAGATATTAAAGGTATAAAAAAGTTGCCGTGGAGAGCCAAATGCAGTGAAGACTACATAATATGGTGCCGGGGTAACGCCGTGGATATCGTATTGATGGATATGAATATGCCAGGTCTTGGTGGGCTGGAAGCCACACGCAAAATTGTGTGCTACACGCCGGGTGCCAAATTTATTATGCTAACTGTTCACACTGAAAATACGTTACCTGCTAAAGTTGATGCAGGCGGGTGCCGCCGGTTTCATGAGCAAGGATGCTGCCCCGCAGGATGTGTTATGAGATCTCAGAGCAACTGAGCCTCAGCTCTAAGACGTTGAACAATTATCGCTACCGCATTTTCAGCAAGCTAAACATGCGGTGATGTTGAACTGATTCACTTGGCTATCCGACGCGGGTTGTTCAATGCGGAGAGTTTGTTAAGTAATCAGTGAGCCTTTTGATGCCAAAACATTTCTAAACACCCTAACCAGCTAGCATGGGGTCTAGCCTATGTATGAAACACACTGGGTACAGTTATCTATGTTGGTAAAGCCAAAGACCTAAAAAAACGTCGCGCGAGCTACTTCCTTCAACAAATAGCAAGCCGCAAAACAGAGATTCTGGTTAAAATATTGCATAAATAGACATAACTGTAACATATACTAAAAAAGAAGAGATGCTGTTAGAACATAACTACATTAAAAAGTAGTAAATACACTACAACGTTCTTTTACAAGATGACAAATCTTATCCGCTGACGATCACGCCCTTGCCTACAGTATCAGATTAGCAGTTTCCTGGGGTCTTGTGTTGCTGGGTTAGTGAGTGAAAAGGAGTACCGGCGACAGGTAGACTGTGCTCCTGTCGCCGGTAAGGATCAACAAGTGTTGCATTAACTGATTGAGAAGATAGGAAACGACAGCAAACAGCTAAATTTCGAAGAGGCGTCACGCATTCGTGACTAAATCCAAGCGGAAGCGTGAACAAGCGGCATTTTGTGTCTAGCGGCAGTAACGATCTTGACGTAATCGGCGTGGGGTTCAGTGCGGGTATCACCTGTTAGCATGTGCTGTTCATTCGCCAGGGTAAGGTGCTGGGTAGCCGCAGCTACTTCCCGAACGTGCCGGATAATACGGAAATCGGTGAAGTCGTGCAAACTTTTTGGCCAATTTTACTTGCAGGGTAGCTAGATGCGCACCTTAATTTATGAAATTATGTTATATTTCAATATATTGTAAAATAAACTTCTGACAGAATTGCTTTGCAAATTGGCAGAGTATAAAATTCCAATCCAGAAAAACCCGCGCGGTGACCGCGCTTGCTATATGAAACTGGCGAGTACCAACGCGGCGATTGCTCTGGCTAGCAAGCTTGCTAAGCAGTCAACCTTTCATCAAAGGTTGGTAGAGTTGGCAAAGGTGCTGATTCTCTGCGAAATTAACCGGATAGAGTGTTTAGATGTCAGCCACACGATGGGTGAACAGACGTTGGCTTCCTGTGTGCTGTTCGACATCAACGGGCCGCTGCGCTCAGAGTATCGGCGCTATAATATTACTGGCATTCCTCCGGGAGCTACCTATGCGGCTATATCGCAGGTACTGAAACGCCGCTATGGCAAAGCATTTGATAAGAAAAATTACAGACGTCATCTTTATCGATGACGGTAAATGGCAGTTAGGCATGGAGATTGAGGTATTTAACTCGTGGAACATGAGTTGGGATAAAAATCCGCCGCTAATCGGTATCGCTAAAGGTGCCAATCATAAAGGTGCCTATCTTAAAGCCGGGCTAGAAACGTTTTTTTTTGTGCTGGAAGGTGAGTGTATTTCGTTGCAGTAGGATTCACCAGCGCTAAATGTTATCCAGCACATTCGGGATGATTCGCACAATCACGGGATTACCGGGCATCGACAGCGAAGGGCAATAGTAAGAAGTACAAGCTCATTGGTACTTATCGATGGGATTGGGCAAAAAAGGCGACAAGTGTTGTTGAATTATATGGGAGCTTCAGCCATTATTGAATGCAAGTATTGAGGAAATTGCAAGAGTACCGAGTATATTACAAGCACTGGTAGAAAAAATCTATAATGCATTGAAACACTGATGTCAATGTAGCAACATACTCTTAATTCTTACTCCAGCCAGATATACCCTAGCATGATACAATTGAATATACCGACGTGGCTTACCTGTTTTCGCGTAGTTCTGATCCCCTTCTTTGTGCTAGTATTTTATCTGCCACTCACTTGGGCACCGATGGTTTGCGCTATTATCTTTGTATTTGCTGCTATAACTGACTGGTTTGACGGCTTTTTAGCCCGTCGCTGGAAACAAACCACCCGATTTGGGTCGTTTCTCGACCCGGTGGCGGACAAAGTGATGGTCGCCATGGCGTTAATACTGGTGGTAGATTACTATCACATCTGGTGGGTAACCCTGCCAGCATCCACTATGATTGCCCGTGAAATTATTATTTCCTCGCTGCGAGAATGGATGGCTGAAGTTGGCAAGCGTAGCAGTGTAGCCGTATCATGGATCGGCAAAATGAAGACTATGGTGCAGATGGTATCGTTGATCGGGTTGCTTTGGCGTCCTGAGCGTGCTGTGGAGTACGTAGCGTTTGGTCTTTTGTACATCGCGGCGGTGCTGACTTTCTGGTCGATGTTTCAATATTTGAAGATGGCGCGACACTATCTGATCGAACCCTGATCAAAGCGATGCAAAAACCGTCAAACGAATATGATGGGCTAACAATTTTATTGACTCATCATACTAGGTAAGTAGAATGCATGCCATTGGATGGCTGTAAGCCACTGCCAAAGATAGCAAAAAATCAGCAAGTTCTGATTGATGCGGGAATAGCTCAGTTGGTAGAGCACGACCTTGCCAAGGTCGGGGTCGCGAGTTCGAGTCTCGTTTCCCGCTCCAGATTCAATTAAGTTGGTATTTCCGGCTTTATCCTAAAAAATAATCAAAGTTAAAAGGCGCGTTAACAAAGCGGTTATGTAGCGGATTGCAAATCCGCCCAGTCCGGTTCGACTCCGGAACGCGCCTCCATTATTCCCTAGCCCGGGTGGTGAAACCGGTAGACACAAGGGATTTAAAATCCCTCGGCCTATGGCCGTGCGGGTTCAAGTCCCGCCCCGGGTACCACATTGATTTATAAAGAGAAATTAGAAAGCCGAGAAGATTTTTTATGTGATTTAAATCCCATTTCATAACAAATTCATAAGATAATTATCAGAAGATAAAATCAGAAATCAGCATAGAAATTTACCTCTTCTGAATATACCCCCTACTGAAACAATTCTCACTCTTCGGTAATAAATTGTTTTCTGGCCATAGTTTTTATGTCTAGATGCTGAATAAATCGAACATTTGGCCGGCATGGAGATCAAATAATTCTCCTTATGTCAAAATAGTGACATGGCGTGGTCAAGCAAAAGTTCAAGATTAATAACTGTAAGGCTTACAATAACGCTTTTATCACTCGGAGTTCATTCACTTTCTGGGTAAATAAACCGGCACTTTACGCTTGGTACTGCGAGGCATAATCTTCTCTGCGTGGTCTCCCACAACATTATTCCAATATGTCAATAACCAGCGTATTGATGCTAAAACGAATTTTCTGCTTGACACTTCGCGCCCTCCAGGGATTCGTTGACTCCACTTTTACAGTGATGAAATTGTCGTTAAACTGCCCGGACTACATCTGAATAAGTAAGCGGGCGTAGTCCGTTAATGTCTCGTTTAAAACCTCAACGCCGGGTGAAATTGCGTACCTGGCTATAAAACACGGTCAGGAAAAACGGCGGCTATGGAGAAAACTGTATTTAGCCGTATATACAGAAATAGATGAGGTCATCTGTGCTGACCTTTCTTTGAGCAATATTACCAATACGGAAGCCTTTCCAGTTCTCATCCACCAGACGTACCGTAAAATCAAAGTAGCCTCGGCGGATGGGGCTTACGATAGGCGAGTGTGTCATGATAAGTTAAGGAGCAAGAAGATCATGGCATTAATACCTCTCAGAAGCGGAGCCAGTTATTGGTCGGCAGACTATGCAGTCCTAAATCAAGCGGTAGTGAACCAGCGCCTTTCCGGAGACAACACGCGGAGGAAAATTATAACAGGCTACCACCGAAGTTCGATAGCCGAAACAGCTATATACAGATTAAAACAGCTATTTAGTGGTTACCTTGTCCGCAGCGACTGCAAATGGGCGAAGTACCAGTGAAGCAGTGTATCAATGTTTTTATCTATGACGACTTCGCGCACGGCGGTAATACTATTGATATATTTAGGTGCACGTTCAGATTATAGGGTGCATTGATATTCCATGCATCGGTCTGCCTTTTGCTATAGCGGCCAAACAGATGGAAACTCAATTAATCACTCAATGGGCCGGATATGCTGAATATTGCGCAATCGCTGGCCAGACCACCTAGGCATTCCGAGTGAAATATCGGGGATTTTATTAGTGGCAGCGGTAATAGCATGTTTCACCCGCGCCTCGTTGGTGGAAGTGTTGCAGGAAGACTATATACGTACTGCGAGCGCCAAAGGTGTACCGGGAGAGCCTGATGGTGGTGAAACATGGTCTGCGCAACGCGATGATCTCGCTAGTGACCATGATGGGGTTGTAGTTTGGCTTCTTGCTCGGCGGTTCAATCGTGGTGGAGAAAGTGTTTAACTAGCCAGGGATAGATCGGTTGCTGTTCGATGCAGTGGAGATGCGTGATTACCTAGTGATCAAGGCTGAAGTGTTACTGTTTTCGCTGGAGTTCATGTTGATAAATCTGCTGATGGATATGCTGTATGAGGCTGTTAACCCAACAATACGCTAACAATCAGGGGGCAGCATGATTAAACATTAGTGGCACAACGCGGCACTGAAGGCGATGCCGATCCGCGAACCAAATGCGCAGCGCACGCCGTAGCAAGAGTTCTGGCAGCTTTTCCAGCAGCAACGCGTGGTGATAGTTGCCGGACTGGTAGTGGTGCTGCTGCTAGTGGCCGCGCTGCTGGCTCCGTATCTTGCCCCCTTTGATGCCGAGAATTATGTCGATTATGTTCGGTTGAACTATGGCCTTTCGCGAGTGCACTGGATGGGCGTGGATTCGCTTGGACGCGACATCTTTAGCCGCGCATCATGATGGTGGCCCGCATCTTGTTGGCGTCGGGAGTGTTCTAGGTACTGGTCGGTGGCTTGATCGGCACTTTTCTGGGGTTGCTGGCTGGCTACTATGAAGTGTGGTGGGATCTCGTCTTACTATTGCGTGTGTGCGATGTGCTATTCGCCTTTTCCTGTATTCTGCTGGCGGATCGGCATAGTAGCACTCATGGGCAACGGCATGGCCAATATGTTCGTCGCGGTGGCGGTCTTCAGCATTCTGGCTTTCGCTCGGTTGGTGCGTGGCAATACGCTGGCACTGAAATATTTGACTTTTATTGAATCAGCGCACAGCATCGGTGCTTATGACTGGGCTATCATTCTACGATATATGTTGCTGGGTACCATTTCGTCGCTAGTCGTGTATTTCACCCTGCGCATTGGCACCTCGATTATTATCGCTGCCAGCATATCGTTCTTTGTCCTTGGCGCGCAGCCGCCAACGCCGGAGTAGGGGCAATGCTTAACGAGACACGGGCTAATATGGTTATTGCGCCGCATGTGGCGGTTTTCCCCATCCTAACGATATTTATCAGCATGCTGGCATTTAATCTGTTGGGCGATGAACTGCGGGATGCGTTGGCTCCGAAACTGCGTGGGTAAAGGAGTATCGAGCGAAGATGCAACACAATGACTGAATAATCGCTGCAAGCTCCTCTACAGTGGAACGAAATTTTGACCGGGTGTTGACGTATCAGCTACCGGAATTCTGCCACTAGGAAAGTCAGCCATTCGCCTACCGTGCTGCAATAGGAGCATTTGCGTGGTAAGGTTCGTTGGAGAATATAAATGACATCACGACTCAGTAAAGAAGCTGCTCTGGTTCATGCAGCGCTGGAATCCTGTGGCTTGGAAACCCCGTTATGGGGGGATGTGTTGGATCGCGAAACGCGTAAACGTCGGATTAAAGAGTACATGACGGAAATCATGCAACTGCTCAATCTCGATCTGTCTGATGACAGCCTGTCAAAAACGCCACACCGCATTGCTAAAATGTACGTGGATGAGATTTTTTCCGGCTTGGATTATGCCAACTTCCCAAAAATAACCGTTATTGAGAACAAGATGCAGGTGGACGAAATGGTAACGGTGCGCGACATTACGCTGACCAGCACTTGTGAGCACCACTTTATTACTATCGATGGCAAGGCAACGGTGGCATATATCCCGAAATACGCAGTGATCGGTCTGTCGAAAATCAATCGTATCGTTCGGTTCTTTTCCCAGCGGCCGCAGGTGCAGGAACGTCTGACTCAGCAAATCCTGGTGGCTTTGCAGACCCTGCTAGGTACTAATAACGTCGCGTTATCTATTGATGCAATCCATTATTGTGTTAAGGCTCGCGGTATCTGTGATGCCACCAGTGCGACAGCTACCACCGCGCTAGGCGGGCTGTTTAAATCCAGCCAGAATACGCGTCAGGAGTTCCTGCGTGCAGTGCATTATTGCCAAAAGTAATGGATTATTTAGCTAGGCTTAGCGCCTAGCATATAGGCACCGAAAGGTGCCTTTTTAATGATTAAAATACAGCGGCATAGAAATAAGCAGTGACCTACTGCCCTGTATCGTCACGCTTGACTGTATACGTGGTATCGCTATTTTCGGCGTCTTATTTCTTAATATCTGCGCATTTGATCTGCCTAAGGCTGGCTATCTTAACCAGGCCTATCTGGGGATGTCTTCAATGCGTGGTGCTTAAACCTGGGCGCTACTGGGTAATTTTTACCCAGTACAAATTTCTGGCCATGTACGCGCTGCTGTTTGGTGCTGGGCTACAAATGTTGCTGCGGCGCGGCAAAAACTGCATACGCTCTCGGCTGTCTTGGCTAGTACTGTTTGGTCACGGCCATGCGATCTTACTGTGGGATGGCGATATCTTGCTGGCTTACGGCCTAATTGGCTTGCTGTGCTGGCGCATGATCCGTGATGCTAAAGAGTCATCCAAACTGCTGAAAACTGGCATGGTGCTGTACCTGTGCGGCGTGAAGGTGTTGCTCGTTCCGGGCTTTATTTCACCCGGCGAACCAGGGGACTTTTGGCAGCCCGGCGTTGCTGAGTTGCAATATAAAAAATTTGAAAGCTATGTAGCGGTTTCTATACCTGGTGTCATCGCGCCGACCTGCTGTCTTCCAGCCTTTTGGTCATCGGCGTGCAATACGGCTGGGAACTGGCGGGGTTGATGTTTATTTAGTGCCTAGTTGATGCGCAGTGGCTGGTTGCGTGGCAGCTTCACCGGGTGACTATCGCCATCAGGCCGTGTGGTTGATAGCAATTTCATTGGTTATCCAATTGCCCGTAGTGGAGCTGCAATGGCATCTGCACTGTGATCACCCCATTGGAGAGGCTTTTTTTACTGCAAGTGCCGCGTGAACTGAGCACAACGTTGCAGGCGATGGGCTATCTGGCACTATGTTACGGGTAATGGGCAACTCTGTCGCGTTGACGCATCGTCCCATTGGCTGTCGCAGGTTGGGCGCATGGCGCTGAGCACCTATATCTTGCAGACGCTGATCTGCACCATATTGTTTTACCGCTTCGGTTTGTATTAGCAGTTTGACCGGTTTTAACTGCTGGCGTTTGTACCGCTGGTATGGCTAGCTAACCTGCTTTTCACACTTCTGGTAGTGCTATTTCTCCCAAGGGCTGGCAGAATGGATATGGCGCAGGTTGACGCTGATGGCTGCGATCAACAATAGACCTAAAAATCAGCACTGAGATTTGAATTGGAATAAACAGGATAAAAAGTGTTTATCATCCTTGCTGCAAAACCCCTCCACCGCATGGCTGCAGTTGTGCCTATCAGGGCTGTTTGGCCTTTTGCTTTTCTTGCGCGAGCTTGTGCTCCAATTTAACCAATTGTTCCGGCGAGACGGCCGGATAGCCTTGGGCATCATCCTGCACGCTGTGCATAGCGACGATCGGGAGTTGCGGGCCGAGAAAGCGTAATTCGCGCTTGAGGATGTATAAGTCGGTCATTGCCGCGAGGCTAGCGAAGATTTCACGGGCGCGAACTGTCATCATGTCTTTCTGTGAAAGCACTGCATAGCACTGCGCTTGAATCCACCTATATAGGGCGATAAACAGCGCCAGCTCGCAGTCGAAACGCTGGGTAATAATAAAATCGTTGGTGTCAAACACTTTGCGGGTACTTACGATATCGCCCGGTGCTACGCCCGCGGCGATCAGATCTTAGCTCATAGTCATCAGCTCGTTATAGCTTTTTGGGCGTTGTTACCGCTAAGCAGCAGATATTGCACCTTCCTGCTGTTGTAAGAATTAATCGCCCTCTCTAAATGCGATAGCGGTAATAACTTGGCAAGTACCGAGCACCATGCCGACTTAGCGATAGGGCAGGCTCTGTAGGTCGTCATAAACGTACTTATCCAACAGTCAAGTGTGATATCCGCGAGCATCAACAGCGCAATGATGATTAATAAGGTGATGATCAGGCATTTTAACATATTATTGCCTAATGCGCTCAGTGGCTAAAATAGAAGACTCAAGGCTACTTTACCTGTCTGGCTGTGGCAAGCTAGCCAAGATTAGCATCCCACATACCGAGCCTGGGGCTTTGCCTGAAAGATGCCCATTCATGGAACTCCTTATTCCAAATCCGATTTATTCAACAAAGCCGTGCACATATCAAAAAATAGGCAATTACAAAATCTCATTTACATTCTTATCCCTGGGAGCTAACGCACAGATAATTTGCAGTATGAAGGTTGTATGCCATTTGTAGAATGATAGACAGGCAGCATCAGGAAAAAGTGATGCCCTCGCCGGCCTGCATGCTGGCCGCCTCGCTGAGCAAACGATAGAAAGGTTGCCCACTTCGGTCACACAGCCAGATGCCGTCGTAATAGTTGAAGTGATAGCCGTTGGCCTTGGTAGCAAGCCATATCTGATGGAGCGGCTCTTGGCGGTTGATGATAATTTTGCTCCCGTTTTCGAAACTTAGCGTCATCACGCCACCCTGGATTTCATAATCGACATCCGCATTGCCAGCAAAATCGTCTAATGTCTCTTCAATATTAAGCATCAATTGGTCAGACAACTGATAAAACTCACTGTTGTTCATATTTAATTCCTATTGCTTTTCATGATCCACCTGCGATTATAGAAGTCTTGGATAAATAAATTAAAGGCATTAATGCAAATGAAAAAACAACTACGCTATGCGCTGCTGGCGGTTATGCTTGCCGGTCCCTCCGGCTGCGGCCTTAAAGGCCCTCTATACTTCCCTCCTGCCGATCCCATTAGCAAAAAACCAGCCACGACATCACTACCAACGGGCGAGCAGGCGCCAAAAAATCAGCAGGGACTACCTGTTTCTAAGCTAAAAACGTCGATGAGTGACCAATAATACCTTGTTTGCGGTTGCTGTGAGCCACCGCAATACCATAACGGATAGCGGAGTATGATATGCGGTTTGCCAAAATGCATAGCCTGGGCAACGACTTTATGGTGGTCGATGCCATTACTCAGAATGTCTATTTTTCACCTAAGCTGATCCGCAGGCTGTCCGATCGGCACCTGGGCATCGGCTTTGACCAATTGCTGGTGGTAGAGCCTCCTTATGACCCTGAGTTGGATTTTCACTACCGCATCTTTAATGCTGACAGCAGTGAAGTGTTCCAGTGTGGCAATGGCGCACGCTGTTTCGCGCGCTTTGTACAACTGAAGGGGCTAACTAATAAGTGCGAACTCCTTGTTAGCACCCATAGCAGGCGCATGGTGCTTAATATTACTGGCAAAGATCAGGTTTGTATCAATATGGGGGAACCCAATTTTGATCCGCAAACGTTGCCATTCCGTGCCACTAAGGCAGAGAAAACCTACATCATGTATGCTGCAGAACATACCGTGCTGTGCGGCATAGTATCGATGGGCAACCCACATTGTGTTTTACAGGTAGATGATATCAATACCGCAAAGGTGGCAATTCTTGGGCCGGTGCTGGAAGGGCATGAGCGCTTTCCTGAAAGGGCTAATATTGGCTTTATGCAAATCGTCAGCCACGAACACATCAAGCTACGCGTCTACGAGCGTGGCAGCGGTGAAACACAGGCTTGCGGTAGCGGTGCTTGTGCAGCGGTAGCGGTGGGTATCCAACAAGAATTACTATCCGAGGAAGTGCGTGTGGAACTGCTAGGTGGTAGCCTGCATATTCGCTGGAAAGGGCCGGGTAGCCCGCTATTTATGACCGGCCCGGCAACCCATATCTATGACGGATTTATTCAGCTATGAAAAACGTAGAAGAGCAAAGCATCACAAGTATTGCGCTGGATGACGACACCGCAATGCAGTATCTGCTGCAAAACCCAGATTTATTTATTCACAATGCGCGTAGGGTTAAACAAATACGTGTTCCCCATCCGGTGCGTGGCACTGTATCCTGGTTAAATAGCACCGGGCTCGCAAACGTAATCACGTCAACTAACTAGAAAAGGAAATAACCCTTTTGATGGAGCAAGCCAACGCCAACGAAACCCTGTTTACCAGCCTACTACATCTGCAAGCTAGCCTGATAACTGCCGACAGCTTGCAGGACATGCTTAATCGTTTGCAACGCTGGGCGCGCGGTTTCGGCTTTGCCAGTGCCAATATCCAGCTGTTTTCCGATCGCTGGAACATTGGCGTACCTTCCGATTTTACTTATCTGGCGCTGACGCGTTCTGCGTTTGAACCTCTGCGCATTCAGCGTCTGGGCAATGAGCTGCATTTCCTTGGTTGTTTGAATGGCGCCTAATTGCTGCTTCTATTACCGCAAGCCAAACAGGTCGGTTCGGTGGCATTGTAAATGCTGGGCGACGCAGGGAAACTGGGCATGGTGATTTTCAGCCACCGTGACACGCAATACTATCAACCAGGTATGGGTACGGTAATACTAAATCAGTTGGCACTAATGCTGCCAACACTGCTGGAACATTGGATCGAACGCGCATGACCCCACTCATGGCTAGTTTGCAACTGCCAGTGGATGCATTCCTGCGCTATCTAAAGGTGGAACGCCAACTCAGCCCGCTACCGCAGCTCAACTATGCGCATCAACTTCAGGCGTTGATGTTGCTGGCACAAAATCATCGGCGTAAGCAAATTGGCGTCACTGGACGCCGCCTAGGTGCGCATTTGCTGGTAGTGCGTAGCAAACGCACTGTCCTACAGGCTGCCATCCTGGCGTTGCGTCTGTCATCGTTGCGCAGCTTTATCAACTGGCTAACCAGCCATGGCGTGCTAAATGCCAACCCCGCCAAAGTAATTCGCACGCCACGCTGCGGCCGCCGCCTGTCAAAAAATATCAACGTCGATGAAATGAACCCATTGCTAGACATCGATATTCATCCGCACAAGCTGAGCCACTCGTTTGCCACCCATATGCTGGAATCCAATGGAGATCTGCGCGCAGTGCAGAAACTGCTTGGCCATACTAACCTGACCACCATCCAAATTTATACCCACCTCGACTTTCAATATCTGGCAAAAGTGTACGATGCCGCGCATCCACGTGCCAAACGGGGGAAATCCTAATGCATTTTTACCGTCCGCCGCGCCAGATAGCCGCGCTGACCTTCGATCTGGACGATACGCTGTACGACAACCGCCCAGCTATCAGGCAAACTGAGCAGCAATCAATGGCTTTTTTGCAAAGTTACCATCCTCGCTTGAGCAGCTTCCAGTCGACAGACCTTTACCGCCTGCGTCAGGAACTGTGTGAGCAACAGCCAGAGATTTACCACGATGTAACTCAGTGGCGCTGGCGTGCTATCCATCTGGCACTGAGCCGAGAGGCGCTAAGTGACGCTGAAGCCACCATCGGTGCCGATGCGGCAATGCAAAACTTTGCGCTTTGGCGCAGCCGCATTGAGGTGCCAGCGACGACTCACGCCACCCTGAAGGCGTTGGGAGAACGCTACCCGCTGGTGGCGATCACCAACGGCAATGCCGATCCGGCGTTGTGCGGGCTGGGCGACTACTTCCAATTCGTGCTGCGTGCCGGGCCGGATGGCCGCGCTAAACCTTATAAGGACATGTACCAGTTGGCTAGAGATCGTCTGGGAGTCGCGGCTAGACAGATCCTCCATGTGGGCGACAATCTGACCACCGACATCGCTGGGGCGTTGCGTTCGGGCTTTCAAGCCTGCTGGATTAACGAGCATCAACGCTGTCTAATGCAGTCCGCCGACAGCCGCTTGCTGCCACACATTGAAATTTCGCAGTTGGCATCGCTGGCAGCATTGCTATAATCCATACTGGTAGTCTGTATAAATTCCTAGTAGGAATTCTGTCTTCCAGGGTTTTCCCTTACCAATATTAATGGTGCCTATGGACGTCTCACGTCTCTTCGACAGCCTAAATGAAAAACAACGTGAAGCCGTGGCGGCACCGCGTTGTAACCTGTTGGTTCTGGCCGGTGCAGGCAGCGGTAAAACCAGGGTACTGGTACATCGCATCGCCTGGCTGCTGTCGGTAGAGAACTGCTCGCCGTACTCGATCATGGCGGTGACCTTTACCAACAAGGCCGCATCGGAAATGCGCATCCGCATCGAAAAAGTGATCGGTACCAGCCAGGGTGGCATATGGATCGGTACTTTCCACGGGCTAGCGCATCGTTTGCTACGCGCACATCATATAGAATCCAATCTGCCACAAGACTTCCAGATCCTCGACAGAGACGACCAACTTCGGATGATCAAACGCATCGTAAACGCGTTGAATATAGACGAGAAAAAGTGGTCTCCGCGCCAGGCAATGTGGTATATCAACAGCAAGAAAGATGAAGGTCTGCGCCCGCAAAACATTAAAACCTATAATAACCCGGTGGAAACAACCTGGCTGCGTATCTATCATGCTTACCAGGATGCTTGCGATCGCGCCGGGCTGGTGGACTTCGCCGAGTTGCTGCTGCGCGCCCACGAGCTGTGGATGAACAAACCGCATATCCTCAACCATTACCGCGAGCGCTTCACTAATGTGCTGGTAGACGAGTTCCAAGATACCAACAGCATCCAATATGCCTGGATCCGCCTGCTCACGGGTAGCAACAGCAACGTGATGATCGTTGGCGACGATGATCAGTCGATCTATGGCTGGCGCGGCGCACAGGTAGAAAACATCCAGCGCTTCTTAAAGGACTTTCCCGGTGCAAAAACCATCCGTCTAGAGCAGAACTACCGCTCCACTAGCAATATCCTGGAGGCGGCTAACACCCTGATCGCTCATAACGCTTGGCGCATGGGCAAAAACCTGTGGACCAATGGTGGCCAAGGTGAACCCATTTCAATCTACTGTGCCTTCAACGAGCTTGACGAGGCGCGTTTCGTGGTCAACCGCATCAAACCCTGGCAGGAAAATGGCGGTAAACTAAACGACTGCGCGATCCTCTACCGCAGCAACGCCCAGTCGCGGGTGCTGGAGGAAGCATTGTTGCAGGCCGCCATGTCGTACCGCATTTACGGTGGTCAGCGCTTCTTTGAACGTCAAGAAATTAAGGATGCGCTGGCTTACCTGCGCCTGATATCCAACCGTAACGACGATGCAGCCTTTGAACAGGTGGTCAATACCCCGACGCGTGGTATCGGCGGACGTACCCTTGACGTGGTGCGTCAGGCAGCACGCGATCGCCAACTAACGCTGTGGCGGGCAACGCGTGAACTGCTGCACGAAAAAGTCTTGGCTGGCCGTGCAGCCTCCGCACTGCAACGCTTTACCGAACTGGTGGATTCATTAGCGCATGAAACCGCCGAGATGTCGCTGCATATCCAGACCGATCGGGTGATCCGCGACTCTGGGTTGTTTGTCATGTATCAGCAGGAGAAGGGCGAAAAAGGTCAGACACGTATCGAAAACCTGGAGGAACTGGTGACGGCGACGCGCCAGTATAACTATCAGGAAGAAGATCAGGATCTGATGCCGCTACAAGCGTTTTTATCGCACGCTGCGCTGGAGGTAGGCGAAGGCCAAGCCGCTGCCTATCAGGACGCGGTGCAGTTAATGACTTTGCACTCGTCCAAGGGGCTGGAGTTCCCGCTGGTGTTTATCGTCGGTATGGAAGAAGGTATGTTTCCAAGCCAGATGTCCCTAGACGAAAGCGGTCGGCTGGAGGAGGAACGCCGTCTGGCCTACGTGGGCGTAACGCGCGCCATGCAAAAATTGACGCTGACCTACGCCGAAACACGTCGTCTGTACGGTAAAGAGGTCTATCACCGACCTTCACGCTTTATCAGCGAATTGCCAGAACACTGTGTGGAAGAAGTACGGCAGCGCGCTAGCGTGTCACGCCCTGTTAACCACCGCCGTATGGGAATACAAATCAGTGAAAACGAAACCGGCTACAAGCTGGGCCAACGCGTACAACATCCTAAATTTGGTGAAGGTACCATCGTCAATCTGGAAGGCAACGGCGAACGCAGCCGATTGCAGATCGCCTTCCCTGGGGAAGGCATCAAATGGCTGGTGGCGGCGTATGCCCGGCTGGAAAGGGTGTAGCAGGAGAAATGTCCATTAGTTAATTTTTGGCTTAATAGCTAAAGCCCGGCAGCAACAGCACCTGGGGGCTATCACAGCCACACAATACTAAGGCTTCAAGTTTGCATAGTATACTTGGTCACCGAGCTGCGCGTTGGTGTACCAACGCATCACCGCTTCAATCCCTTCTCCTCCCTCCGGTAGCGCCCAGTGCATATAGTCTTCTTCCGTGAGTGCCTGCAGATAAGGGCCTTGTCTCACTTCGAACAACACGCCACCTGGATAGACCGACAGCATTGCATGCCAGGTCAATGGCAGCATCCCTACAGCACTTTGTTTTCTTCTCAAAGCAGAGTGCGTTGCGTCACTACGCTGTCATTGCTGAACTGTAGCGCTACAAAACGGCCACATAGCGGCGTCATTAACGTCCATGTTTGTGGATGGCGATGCTGGCGCATATAGGTGCCCTAGCTCCATAGCGATCGCCATACGTTGCACCGGGTCGGTTAAATCTTGGTGTAATGTACGGTGCGAGCGCAAGCGGGATACATGGGCATCCTGTTCACTGATCGTGGTCATTTCATGGGCGGTAATCTGTTTCATCAATTAAATCTGCAAACCTGTTGTTATACTTTAGGGTAGCATAATCTTAGCAATATTCCCTACTATAGTAAGATATCTCCGCGACTTTTTCTTCCCATAAAATTTTGGTTTAAAAGCATTTTTACCCTTGTCATGGTGATAAATAGCGGCGCAATTACCCAAAGTATGCTAGTACCTGATGGGTACCCAGTGCGCCATAAACTTTCTGTGGCAGGCTAATCTATATACTTCATGCACAAGAACTAGATGCCGTGATAATTTATCCAGCCTCAGCCACCATGGTGACCCTTTTTGCTATCTAGCGAACGACATGCCTCACATGCGTTCAACGGTTTCGATACCCAACGTATCTAGGCCGGTTTTCAGTGTTCTGGATGTCAGCAGAGCCAACTTTAAGCGACTCTGACGCACTACTTCATTGTTGCCATTGAGGATCTGGCAGTGTTCGTAGAAGCTGGAGAACAGCCCAGCCAACTCGTACAGGTAGCTACACATGATATGCGGTGTACCTTCACGCGCTACCGCAGTGAGTGCCTCTTCAAACTGTAGTAGGCGCGTTGCTAGGGCGATTTCATGCTCTTCGCTTATTACCAGCATCATGGTTAGGTTGCTTTTGTTAATCCCGGCGCGTTTGAATACCGACACGATGCGGGTATAGGCGTATTGCATATAAGGTGCGGTATTGCCTTCGAAGGCCAGCATGTTATCCCAGTCGAAGATATAGTCAGTAGTGCGGCTTTTTGATAGGTCAGAGTATTTCACTGCGCCGATTCCGACCACGCGAGCCAGTTGTGTTATTTCTTGTGCTGGCATATGTTGATTTTTGCTCGCGATCAACTGCCCGGCGCGTTCGATGGCTTCATCTAACAGATCAGACAGTTTCACTGTTCCACCATCGCGGGTTTTAAACGGCTTGCCATCTTTGCCTAACATCATGCCCAACAAGTGGTGTTCCAGTGAAACGGACTCCGGCACATACCCTGCTTTGCGCACGATAGCCCAGGCTTGCATCAGGTGCTGATGCTGGCGTGAATCTGTGTAGTATAGCACACGGTTGGCACCAAGTGTTTCGTAGCGGTATTTGGCACAGGCGAGATCAGTGGTGGTATATAAATAGCCGCCATCCTTTTTCTGGATGATGACGCCCATCGACTCCCCATCCTTGTTCTGGTATTCATCAAGGAATACCACGGTGGCATCTTCGCTTTCTACCGCCAGACCTTTGGCCTTCAGATCGGCGACGATGCCTGGAAGCATTGCGTTGTAGATGCTTTCTCCCATCACGTCGCCTTCGGTCAGGGTTACGTTCAGGCGGTTATAGGTAAGCTGGTTTTGCGCCATAGTGATATCGACAAGCTTACGCCACATTTTCTGGCAGTAAGGGTCTCCGCCTTGTAGCTTGACCACGTAGTCGCGAGCGCGCGCAGCGAATTCGCTGTTTTTATCATAATGATTCTTGGCTTGGCGATAGAAATGTTCCAGATCGGACAGACCCATATCGCTGGCATTTTCATTCTGCATTTTTTCTAGATATGCGATCAGCATGCCGAATTGGGTGCCCCAATCGCCTATATGGTTAGCGCGGATCACGTTGTGACCCAAAAATTCGAGAGTACGCGCGGTAGCGTCACCAATAATGGTGGAGCGCAAGTGACCGACATGCATCTCTTTAGCCACATTTGGTGCCGAGTAATCGATAACAATAGTTTGCGGTTCAACCGCTGTCACACCGAGTTTTGGGGCGTTCAACACCCAATCGATCTGGCGGGCTAGCCATGCGCTGTTCAGGAAAATATTGATAAAGCCGGGGCCAGCGATCTCCACTTTGCTAGCGATGTCACCAAGCTCCAACAATTGCAGCACTTTTTCTGCCAGTTGGCGCGGTGGCATGCCAATTTTCTTGGCAGCCGACATCACTCCGTTGACCTGGTAATTACCAAATTGAGCTTTGGCTGACTGACGTACCTGCGCTTCGCAATCGGCTGGTGCGCCTGCGGCAATCAGTGCCTGGTTGACTTTATCTGAGAGAAAAAACTGAATATTCAACTAGTTACCTTAATGACGAGTACGGGGCATTATACCATGTCCCTGCGAGATTTTAAAAAGGGGATCAAAGGGTGACGACCCAATAAAATAGCATGTAATTGTAACCGATCTATATGTGTCGAGTCAGCAGTTGACAAGGATCCAGCGATGAAAGATCAACCGCAAGATCTATCTTCACTAAAGCGTGGTAATTAGTTAATAGAAGGGAAGAAAGTAAACAGACCAAGTTTTTATTAGGTGACCAGTACGCAAAGTATGGTTGCGGCGTAACTTAAATTGGCGATAAATAGCGTATGCAGAAGCTATACTCGAAAAATTTCGCGTTGCAGAAAATCGGCAACGCAGTAGATCCCCAGGGTTTTACCGTATTAAGTGAAGGAGTAAGCTGGGAAAGCTAACGCACGAGCTACGTGTCAATGTGAGACCGTATTTAATAGATTGCGTAGCACTGCCGTATCCAGGAGGAAATGCTATCTACACGAAGGCTGGGAACACTTAGAACTGTTGCTTAGGGGTGATCCTGATACATTGCATGCGCGGGCGCTGAGCTACTTGGCTGATGAAGCGCTGCTAGCACCGGGGATAACGTTGAAACAAAGTGTACGACAGGGTGAGGGTGATCAAATGCCTAATCCGAGCTTAGACATCAGCGATGGTAGCATTACGATAAAATTTTATCCTTACTCCATCATGGAAATCGTCACTAGCGAAAAATCCTAACATGGCTGTCGCAACAGCCACCTTACTATAGCGGCACCGATTCAATTGTGGGATGATTTATCCGATTTATATATTGCCACTGTGACGATACTCTTCCCATTGATCAAAATTAAATGCCATAATGAAAACATTGAGTGATTAGATGCCCATGCTTCTGCCCGCGAAAGAAATCAACAATTTCCGTCAAATGCTGCTTGTTATCTGGGGTGACAATAATAAAATTGGAAATTTGCTGCTTTAGTGTAGGTTGACGCCTAGCTACTATACTCGCCTTTTGGCGCGCGTACGGGTAACTATTCCCGTACACCCTATCGTTCGTCCGCACGGTGGCGATTTTTGCTACAGCACGCTAGATTTTAAGGTGATCAAGCAAGATGTCGCCCAGATCCGCGATATGGGTTTACCTGGTGTCGTAGTGGGTATGCTAGATGAAGAAGGCAATATAGACTTGCCGCGTATGCATAAAGTGATGTAACTGCGTGGCAATATGGCTGTGACTTTCCATCCAGCATTTGACATGTGCAAGAACCCGATTATTGACTTTGAGCAACTAGAGCAGCTTAGTGCGGCAGGTATTTTGCCTTCATGGCAACAGCAGAATGCTGAGTTTGGTCTGACGTTGCTGCGCAATTTACGCCATGCCAACCCAGGCCAGGTGATCATGACGGATGGCGGGGTACGCGGCTTAGCAACATGTACAAGTTTGTCAATATCGGCATTCAGGAACTACACAGTTCTTCAGGCTATACCGTGCCTTCCATCATAAGCTATCGTAAAGCTGTCGTCACTATTTGTTCCGACAATTAACCTAACGAATTTAGCCATTATTGTGTGGATGGTGAAATGGTGGCGACGATGACAAACACGCTCGCCTTGGTTGCCCCCTTTCTTAGCGCAGACCCTACATCGCCAGCAATGAGGCCTTGCCAATATACAGTTAGCAGCATTTGGAGAGTTATCTATCAGGGTTTTCTTGCCACCAGTATCGCGCGTAGCGGTGCCGGATAACCTTCAACCGTTTTGCAGTGATCATCGGGGTCGAGGAATTCTGTCAGTGACTCGCTGGTCATCCAACTGGTACGACGCTGTTCTTCAGTGCTAGTCACGCATATATCGGCGATCTTTACATCAACGAAGCCGCATTTCTCCAGCCAGTTCTTCAGTGCTCGTGCCGCAGGGATAAAATAGACGTTGCGCATTTGCGCATAACGATCGCCCGGCACCAGCACCTGATTATCATCACCTGCCACTATTAGGGTTTCTAGCACCAGTTCGCCATCTGAAACCAACTGATTTTTCAGTTGATAGAGATGATCCAGCGGAGAACGGCGGTGGTGCAGCACACCCATGGAGAATACCGTGTCAAAGGCTGCCAGATCTGGCAACTGTTCGATACTAAGCGGAAGCAGATGGGCGCGTTGGTCGCCGCCTAGCAGCTTGCGTACAGCTTCAAACTGGCACAAAAATAACTGCATTTGATCGATGCCGACCGCTAATTGAGCGCCGGCACCGACCATACGCCACAGATGGTAGCCACCGCCGCAGCCGACATCGAGAGTGGTGCGCCCGGCTAGTGGTGAAAGGTATGGTAGCAGGCGATCCCATTTCCAGTCGGAATGCCACTCGGTATCGATGTCGATACCGTATAGCGAGAACGGCCCTTTGCGCCATGGCATCATGGTGCGTAGCATTTTTTCGATGCCTGCTAACTGACCAGGCGGTAGACCAGGCTCCATCTCGGCGCACACTCCGTGCAGCAAATCGACGTATGTTGGCGTCAGTATCGGCAAATGCTCCACTGAATTAAACCACTGTTTAAACTTGCCATGCAGTGATCCACGCCGCCAGGCGCTGAGCTGCGCGGGTAGGGTGTCCAGCCAGTAACTAAGATTACTCTTGGCGATACGCTGATAAAAATCACTAAACTCAATCATGGTTCTACACCTGTTTTAAGCGCGACCAGTGAGCCAAAGTTAAAACACTGGAACCAAATTTCAACGTGTGCGAAGCCAGCCTGTTTTAGACGTGCTTTATGCACCTCCACTGAGTCCGTCAACATAACGCGCTCCAGCATACTACGTTTCTGGCTGATCTCCAATTCGCTGTAGCCATTGGCGCGTTTGAAATCGTGATGCATATTGAATAACAATGTACCGACATCGGCATCTTCAAAGCTAAATTTCTCTGAAAGTACTAGCACGCCGTGCGCCCGCAGTCCACGATAAACCTGCGCTAACAGCCGCAAGCGTTCGGCTGGCTCAAGGAATTGCAGGGTGAAGTTAAGCACTACCATTGAGGCGTTCTCGATGGGAATGTCGAGAATATCTGCTTCGATTACCTCAACTGGGGTATCAGCGCGGAAAGCGTCAATATGGCGACGGCAACGATCGACCATGGCCGCGGAGTTATCGATGGCGATAATGTTACAACCTGCTACTTTAATATTCCGTCGCATCGACAGCGTTGCTGCACCCAGGGAACAGCCCAGATCATACACTTGGCTATCAGGCTGCACAAAACGTTCGGCCAGCATGCCAATCATAGAAATGATGTTAGAATAACCGGGAACTGAACGCTGGATCATATCTGGGAGCACCTCAGCAACGCGTTCGTCGAAGGTCCAGTCGCCCAATTTAGCTATGGGGGCGGAAAAAAGGGTATCGTGTTTTTGCATAGCGGCAAATCTGTTCAGCATTCGAAGCGTGCATTCTAACAGATGACTGCGAGAAAGCGCAGCGTAGCCGTCTGATGATAGCTGTGCAATCAGTTAGGTGATGAAGTCAAAATAGCGCGTCCTGTTGCGGCCAGTCTGGCGGTGCAGACAGATCAGGGATCACCTAGCGCAACTGCTGCCAGATTTTTTGCGCCAGCTGCGGTAAATCGCCGTTATCCGGTGTATGGATAAACAGGTAAGGCTGATGCTGCTATTGCTACAGCACGATCTTCTGCTTCCAGCCGGTGAACCAGCGCAAGTTATCTGCCAATAAGTCACCGCCGATAAAGCGTACCAGCGACTGGTTGGCAGTGAGTAGTTCGCGCACCTGGAGCGCGGGAGCTTTGGTTTTTTCTGCTGCGCATCGCGCACTGCGGCGATGTTGGGTAGGGCGTGATGTACGGCGCAGCTGTCGAGGATTACCCGATTGAGGCCGCGCTGATGTAGCCCCTGATTCAGTAGACGTTCCGCCTACCCCTTGGCGAAGAAAGCCAGATAAAGTACTTCCACACCGTAGGTGAACTTTTTGGCAGCGTGTCAAAGAATTGCCATATTCTTGGTAGTTCATCGGGGCCAAAGGAGGCGGGTAATTGTAGCCACAGTTGGCCAATGCGCTGATGCAGCGGCTCCAAAGTGATTAGGCAAGTGCGGCAAGGGTTGGGTAGAATGCCGTTTTGTAAATTTGGAAGAGTAAGTTTTAGCCTTGGCGAAGCATTTAGACCATATCCCATTAGGTTATTTTATTTGCCATTTTAGCCCTGAGCGGTACTCACCATCCTTCTTGTATACGCATACTGGTATAGGCTGTTAGCAAAGCGTATGTGTTAAATTCAGGATGAATTGACGGCTTGTCGCACAAAAGCGCTCCATTTAGCGCGGTAACCATGCGTTTTTCGCCCTTATCTGGTGCATGAATTTCCTTTATAATAGTCCCCTTTTCACCACTTTTTACTTCAACGACCTGTATGCATCAGGGATTTGCCGCTATCGGTTAGCAATAGTGCAAAAATATTTCCTCGCCATCTTCCCACTTAAGGGAAACGGCCGGGATGCGGCAGATTTAGATCGGATAACAAAAATAGAGTTCATCAGAAATAGCTGTGCGGCCAGGGCGCTCCTGCCTGGTTCGGTATCAGCTGTATAAAAAGGATACCGTATGCGTACTGAATATTGCGGGCAGTTGGATCTGTCCCATGTAGGCCAGAAAGTAACTCTATGTGGTTGGGTCAACCGCCGACGCGATCTCGGTAGTTTGATCTTTATTGATATGCGCGACTGTACAGGTATCGTGCAGGTGTTCTTCTATCCGGATCAGCAAGCGGCGTTCGACAAGGCATACAACCTGCGCAATGAATTCTGTATTCAAATCGTCGGCACCGTGCGTGCGCGCCCGGACAGCAAAATCAATACAGATATGACCACGGGTGAAGTAGAAGTTTTTGCCCATGCACTGGAGGTCATCAACCACTCCGAGCCATTGCCGCTCGACGCTAATCAAGTCAACAGTGAAGAAGCCCGTCTGAAATATCGCTACCTGGATTTGCGACGTCCAGATATGGCTGGACGTCTGAAAACCCGCAGCAAAATCACCAGACTGGTACGAAACTTTATGGACAGCCACGGTTTTCTTGATATCGAAACGCCGATGCTGACTAAAGCTACGCCGGAAGGTGCACGCGACTATCTGGTGCCGAGCCGTGTGCACAAAGGCAAATTCTACGCGCTGCCGCAGTCCCCTCAGCTGTTTAAACAGTTACTGATGATGTCTGGATTTGATCGTTACTATCAGATAGTCAAATGCTTCCGCGACGAAGACCTGCGCGCAGATCGCCAGCCGGAATTCACTCAAATTGACGTTGAGACCTCTTTCATGACTGCCGAAAAAGTGCGCGAAGTGATGGAAAAACTGGTACGTGAGCTGTGGCTGGAGGTAAAAGGGGTAGATCTGGGGAGATTCCCGGTTATCACCTTTGAAAAAGCGATGCGCCGCTACGGCTCTGATAAACCGGATTTGCGTAACCCGCTGGAATTGGTGGACGTTGCCGATCTGTTTAAGGATGTCGAGTTCAACATATTTTCCGTCCCAGCTAACGACGCCAAGGGACGGGTAGCGGCGATCTGCGTTCCAGGTGGTGCACAGTTAACACGCAAACTAATCGATGAATATGGCGCTTTTGTCAACATTTATGGTGCCAAAGGCTTGGCCTGGCTGAAGGTGAATGACCGCTCGACTGGTCTGGCTGGTGTGCAAAGCCCGATCGCCAAATTCCTTGATGCAGATGTATTGGAAGCGATTCTGGCGCGCACCAACGCTCAAAGTGGGGATATTCTGTTCTTCGGGGCCGACAACATCAAGATCGTTACCGATGCGCTAGGTGCGCTGCGCTTGAAACTGGGCTGTGATCTGGCACTGACCAAACTGGATAGTTGGGCACCGCTATGGGTGATTGGCTTCCCGATGTTTGAAGAGGACGGCGATGGTGGCCTGGTGGCAATGCATCATCCATTCACTGCACCTTGTAACATGGCCCCAGAAGCACTGGCTAGCATGCCAACCAACGCTATCTCGAATGCTTACGATATGGTGATCAACGGTTACGAAGTGGGCGGTGGTTCAGAGCGTATTCACCACAGTAAAATGCAGCAAACCGTGTTCAGTATTTTAGGCATCAATGAAAATGAACAGCGTGAAAAATTTGGCTTCCTGCTCGACGCGCTGAAATACGGCACCCCGCCGCATGCTGGAATGGCTTTTGGCCTGGATCGTTTGGTGATGCTGCTGACCGGAACTGACAACATCCGTGACGTGATAGCCTTCCCTAAAACTACCGCTGCGGCTTGTCTAATGACAGATGCGCCAAGTTTCGCCAACCCGGCAGCATTGCAGGAACTGGCGATAAACGTACTAAAAAAAACCGACACAATACAAGAGAATGAGTAATGAGCTACAAGCGTCCTGAATCTGTCCTGGTAGTGATTTATGCGAACTCCAGCGGTCGAGTGCTAATGTTACAGCGGCGCGATGATAGTAAATTTTGGCAGTCGGTCACCGATAGCCTAGAGCAGAATAAGTCGCCGCCACAAGCAGCGCAACATCAGGTGATGGAAGAAGTCGGCATTGATATTGAGGCAGAGAATTTGCAGATGTTCGATTGCCAGAGCTGTGTGGAGTTTAAACTCTTTGTCTATTTGCGTTATCGCTATGCCCCCAGGAACTACGCGTAATAAAAAACATTGGTTTTGTTTGGTTTTACTCGAAGAATGCAAGCCGGTGCTCACCGAACATTACGCCTACCAATGGCTAGAGGCTGTGCAAGCCATGACGCTAACCAAGTCGTGGAGCAACCAGCAGGCGATTGAAGAGTTGGTAATTAATTGAGTCCAGTAATTCCCGGAGATTTTATGGCAGGTCATAGTAAGTGGGCCAATACAAAACACCGCAAAGCGGCGCAAGACGCCAAACGCGGTAAAATTTTCACCAAAATTATTCGTGAGCTAGTCACTGCGGCCAAATTGGGCGGCGGTGATCCTGATTCCAACCCACGTTTACGCGTGGCGATGGATAAGGCGCTGGCGAACAATATGACGCGCGACACCATGAACCGTGCGATTGTACGCGGTGTAGGCGGTTATGATGATTCCAACATGGAAAGCATCATTTATGAAGGCTATGGCCCTGGCGGCACTGCTGTAATGATCGAATGCCTGAGTGATAACCGCAATCGCACGGTGGCGGAAGTGCGTCATGCCTTCACCAAATGCGGTGGAAACCTGGGAACCGACGGATCTGTCGCCTATTTGTTCACCAAAAAGGGCGTGATCACTTACGCACCAGGGGTGGATGAAGACGCATTGATGGAAGCGTCGCTGGAAGCAGGTGCAGAAGACATCGTCAGTTATGATTATGGTGTAATTGATGTGTTCACCGCCTGGGAAAGCCTGGGTGTGTTGAAGGATGCACTGACCGCTGCCGGTTTTAACGTGGAAGCGTCAGAAATCGCAATGATCCCATCGACCAAAGCCGATATGGACTCAGAAACCGCGCCTAAACTACTGCGTTTGATCGATATGCTGGAAGATTGCGACGATGTGCAGGAGGTTTACCACAACGGTGAGATCTCCGAAGAGATTGCGGCTACGCTGTAATGAGGTTGCTATGCGGCGTTGTTCTAAGGCAGCACCACGCAGAACCTAGGATTAACACAAGGTGAATGTAACGATGGCGATCATACTGGGTATCGATCCCGGTTCACGTATTACCGGCTATGGCCTTATCCATCAGCAGGGCCGCCAATTGACTTATATCGCTAGCGGTTGTATTCGGACCATGGTGGAGGACATGCCTATGCGGCTGAAGCTAATTTATGCTGGCGTCAGCGAAATCATTACACAGTTCCAACCGAAATTTTTCGCTATTGAGCAAGTTTTTATGGGCAAGAACCCGGATTCGGCGCTCAAACTTGGTCAGGCGCGTGGAGTAGCAATTGTCGCCGCCGTGAATCAGAACCTGGACGTGTTTGAGTATGCGGCACGGCAGATAAAGCAAACTATAGTGGGTACGGGGGCTGCCGAAAAAGCCCAGGTACAGCATATGGTACGTTCGTTGCTCAAGCTCTCCGCCAATCCACGGGCGGATGCCGCCGATGCGTTAGCGATAGCCATCACCCACTGCCATCTAAGCCAAAATTTGCTGCGGATGAGCGTAGGGCGGCTGAATCTGGCGCATGGCCGCTTGAGATAGCCTTTAACCGGTTATTGATTGGGCTGGATATTCATCCAGCCCTTTTTATGCTATAAGCTTTACCAGCATGGTATGGCAGTGAATAATGATCAGGGAACTTACAGGAGGGTAAATGATAGGTCGTCTCAGAGGAAATATTATGGAAAAGCAGCCGCCACTGGTGTTACTAGAGGTGAACGGTTTGGGTTATGAAGTTTATATGCCAATGACCTGCTTTTATCAACTGCCGAAACAGGGGCAAGAGGCTATCGTGTTTACCCACTTTGTTGTGCGTGAAGACTCGCAATTGCTTTATGGCTTCAATGATAAGCAAGAGCGTGCGCTTTTTCGTGAACTGATCAAAGTCAACGGCGTTGGGCCAAAACTGGCGCTGGCGATCCTGTCCGGCATGTCCGCGCAGCAGTTTGTTAGCGCGGTAGAGCATGAAGAGATTACCACCCTGATTAAACTGCCGGGTGTCGGGAAAAAAACCGCCGAGCGTCTAGTCGTGGAAATGAAAGACCGTTTCAAAGGGCTTAATGGCGATCTGTTTACCAACAGCAGTAGGAGTAGTTTGCCGGCTACGGCGGTGCAATCCGCTGATAACGATACCGAAGCTGAAGCTGTCTCCGCGTTGGTGGCGTTGGGCTATAAACCGCAGGAAGCCAGCCGTATGGTCAGCAAAATCGCCAAATCGGGTGCCGATTGCGAAACCCTGATCCGTGATGCGCTGCGCGCTGCGCTGTAAGGTTGACAAGGTAGGCAGACAATGATTGAATCCGATCGCCTAATTTTAGCACAACCGATCAATGAGGAGGAACTTCTCGATCAAGCCATCCGTCCGAAACTGCTGGCGGAGTACGTTGGGCAACCGCATGTATGCGAGCAGATGGAAATCTTTATTCAAGCGGCCAGGCAGCGTGGCGATGCGCTGGATCACTTGTTGATCTTTGGTCCGCCTGGATTAGGAAAAACCACTTTGGCTAATATTGTCGCCAATGAAGTGGGAGTTAATCTGCGCACTACCTCCGGCCCAGTGTTGGAGAAAGCGGGCGATCTGGCGGCGATGCTCACCAACCTCGAACCGCATGATGTGCTGTTTATCGATGAGATCCATCGACTGTCACCAGTGGTCGAAGAGGTGTTGTACCCGGCGATGGAAGATTATCAACTGGATATCATGATCGGTGATGGCCCGGCTGCACGTTCGATCAAAATTGATCTGCCGCCGTTTACCCTGGTCGGCGCTACCACTCGCGCTGGCTCGCTTACGTCACCGCTACGTGATCGTTTCGGCATTGTGCAACGGCTAGAATTTTACCAAGTGGCAGACTTGCAACACATCGTATCGCGCAGCGCTCGCTGCTTGGGGCTAGATCTTTCTGGCGATGGTTCTCATCAAATAGCGCGCCGGGCGCGCGGTACGCCGCGCATCGCCAACCGTTTGCTACGCCGGGTGCGCGACTTTGCTGAGGTGCGCGCTGATGGTGTGATTAATGGTGAAGTAGCCATGCAAGCGCTGGATATGCTCAATGTAGATGCCGAAGGCTTTGACTATATGGATCGCAAGCTATTGCTGGCGGTTATAGATAAGTTCACTGGGGGGCCGGTAGGGCTGGATAACCTGGCTGCGGCGATAGGTGAAGAGCGTGAAACCATTGAAGACGTTATCGAACCCTTCCTAATCCAACAGGGCTTTGTCCAGCGTACACCGCGTGGACGTATGGCGACCCATCATGCCTACCGGCATTTTGGCATCGAATACGGAGAGGAATAAACAGTTAAAAGGGTAGCATCAGCAGCTCTTTTCACCGCTATATCGGCAACATAGTCATGCTTAGTGTGACGGTATGAATGCATAAAATAGACCTGTTTAACTGTCTACAGAAGTAGCAAAAGTGACCGTAAACGCCATTTCGCCTAATTCTTAATTCATTCTTATCTTAAAATAAGAATGAATTAAGCTGAAACCCTGCGCGGGTTCAAAGAAATGCTGACGCAAATTTACAGAAAGATTGGTAACATGCTTACGCTTATGCAAGGTAGAAGTGATGTTGTTTTCACCCTGCTTACGGTTATTTTGAAAAACACCACGGTTTGTGCTGCGCCCACTAGGTCATCCTACCGTTAACCCAGAAATTCAGCCTAAAGCATAGCGCTTACACTAAATTTGAACACAATGGGTTGAGCAAAAAGCAGTCTTTTTTGCTGAGCCACAATCCAGGTTGGACGTAATCAAAGTCGTAGCCAAGGGGAGTAACTAGGCCCGTTGGAAATCTGCATCACATTGGTAAAAGACAGCTATAAGAAATTACAGAAGCCCTGTCGAGCCATTTCGTGAGCCGCCTGGAGTAAAGCTTATAAGGATAATATCGAGTGCAGCGGATAGTCCAAACTATCTTTCTAGCTTATAACAGCTTGCCACGGATCTATCGCGGCATGCTGTGGTCGCTGACTGTGGTGATATTTGCCATTAAAATCTGGCAACCTTTTATTTATCACCCAGAATATGCCCCTAGCGTTAAGAACGTCGAATTAGAAGCAAGCCAGTTGCGGGTCATGTTGCCAGAAGCCAGTGAACCGATTGATGCAGACCCATCTGTTCCTGATGATGAATTACCCCAGGATGAGCTTGATCAAAAGGGCGTCGGCGCAGGAAACGTGCATGAATATATCGTTTCTTCCGGTGATACTCTCGGCAGTATTCTGACCCAATATGGCATCGAAATGTCGGATGTCACACTGTTGGCTGCACAGTATCGCGATCTGTGCAATCTGAAGGTCGGCCAGCAGCTATCGTGGACGCCGAACTCCGCTGGTGACCTGCAACAGCTTAGGTGGGAACTTTCTCGCCGTGAAACGCGCACTTACGATCGCGTCGGAAACAGCTTTAAAGAGTCGCAGCAATGGCAGCATGGTGAATGGCGTAACAGCGTAGTCAGTGGCCACTTGAGTGGTAGCTTCGTCAGCAGTGCCGGTGAGGCTGGCCTGAGCCGCACTGAGATTAATACGGTGGTTAAGGCGCTACAGTGGCAATTGGATTTCGACAAGCTGCGCAAAGGTGACCCATTTTCTGTGCTAATATCGCGTGAGGATTTTGACGGTAAAAAAACGCAAAGCCAACTGCTGGCATTTCGTATACGTACTGGTGGCAAGGATTACTACGCAATCCGCGCTAAAGATGGCAAATTCTACGATCGTGATGGTTCCGGCTTGGCGCGCGGTTTTATGCGTTTTCCAACCATGAAACAGTTCCGCATTTCTTCCAGCTTTAATCCGCGTCGGGTAAATCCGGTTACTGGCCGTATTGCGCCACATAAAGGTATTGATTTCGCCATGCCGATCGGTACTCCCGTGGTGGCGGTAGGTGACGGTGAAGTGTTGATCGCCAAACACAGCGGGTCCGCAGGCTATTACGTGGCAATCCGTCATGGCCGTCAGTACACCACGCGCTATATGCACTTGGAGAAGCTGTTAGTTAAACCAGGGCAGCATGTGAAGCGTGGTAAGCACATTGCGCTATCAGGCAATAGCGGACGTTCTACCGGGCCGCATCTGCATTTTGAACTGTGGATCAACCAACAGGCGGTAAACCCGCTGACAGCGAAGTTGCCGCATTCTAAAGGCTTAATCGGCAAGGAACGTAGCATTTATCTGGCGCAAATGAAGGAAATGGTTGCGCAACTACCGCTTGATTAATCCCGTTCGACCGCGATGCTATCGGCCTAATGTTGTTTTATATCGGTGCTTCGCCAGTGTTATACCCGTGATACTTCAAGTGGCCTGTGCGTGAGTTTTCCTCGGTCATCCCCCCCAGTCACTGATGAGTCTCAGCGCAAGTGCTGTTCAAATCGTTTCCCGACCGACTTGTCGCTGCGTTGCCTCTTTCCTGTAACGCAAATTATTTAGGGTATAATAGCAAAATTATTTGCTATGATTATTATCGGCCGAACCGATAGATTAAGATTTTGTGCATGCAAAAAGAAAAAAAATCAAACTTAGAATTCATTCCGCACTTCCAGAAAGCCTTTTTCGCCCCACGCTACTGGGGCGTTTGGCTGGGTATCGGCCTGATTGCGGGTATTTCGCTGGTGCCTGCGCGCCGGCGCGATACACTACTAGGTGCGATCGGCATATTGGCTGGTAAGTTGGCGGCAGGTGCAAGACGCCGTGCACGCATTAATCTGCTGTACTGCCTGCCCAATACATCAGAAAGCGAACGTGAGCATATTATTGACGCAATGTTTGCCTGCGCGCCGCAATCGATGGTTCTGATGGCCGAGCTTGCCTGTACTAAAGCGGAAAAAGTGTTAAAACGCGTGCATTGGCACGGAGAAGAGGTGCTAGATAAAATACGTGGGGAAGGACGTAATGTAATATTTTTGGTGCCGCATGGTTGGGCGGTAGATGTGCCCGCGATGCTGATGGCCGCGCGTGGGCAGCCGATGGCGGCGATGTTCCATAACCAACGTAATCCACTGATAGACTACATGTGGAACGCCGTGCGCCGCAAGTTTGGCGGACGTATGCATGCGCGTAATGACGGAATCAAGCCTTTTATCCACTCGGTACGTCAAGGATTTTGGGGATATTATTTACCCGATCAGGATCACGGTGTAGAGCACAGCGAATTTGCTGATTTCTTTGCTACCTACAAGGCAACACTGCCAGCCGTTGGTGGCCTGATGAAAGTGTGCCGTGCTGCGATCGTGCCGCTGTTTCCAGTATATGATGGTAAAGATAGCAGGCTGAATATCTATATCCGCGAGCCAATGGATGATTTGGCTGAGGCGGACGACGAGCGCATCGCCCGCCGTATGAATGAAGAAGTGGAAAACTTAGTAGGGCCGAATCCTGAACAGTACACCTGGATCTTGAAACTGCTGAAAACGCGTAAAGAAGGGGAGATAGAGCCTTACTCGCGTGATGATCTATATCGCTAAACCAAGCTCACAGTTTGATGATGAAAGACTAAATTCACCCAGTGGTAAAACCGTTATGGTGGTGAAAGAACCATGAAAAATGCTAGCCAGCGCTTCCCTGGCACTTCTTTGAAGTGGTCATTACTCGACTCTTGGGATACGTCAGGTATTATTGGTGCCGATAGTTCCCATCACGCAACCATGGGTGTCGATCGCTAGAAACCAGGAAGCCTTTATCACTAAGGTGGTTCACGTCATCAGTGTCGGTGATGACATGACCATCGCGGCTATCGAAAAGTACACCGGCGTTACGCCACGGTACAGTGCAGCTAGGTTTAGCGTGTGTTCATGGCGAGACATTGCGAAGATCGGCAGGCTGAAGACTAATACGCGACATCATCATGGCGGTGCGGCCGGATTTGGTCATAGCGATCAGTGCGGTAACCCCTTTCAGGTGGTTAGCCGCGTACATTGAAGAGGCGATCGCCATGTCTTCAATGTTGTTAAACTGCACATCCAGACGGTGCCTAGAGACGTTGATACTTAGGATCTTATCCGCACCCAGGGAAACGTTTGCCATTGCCGCCACGGGCTCCGCTGGTTACTGGCCAGCAGCGGTTTCCGCCGACAGCATGACAGCATCGGTACCATCCAACACGGCGTTTGATACATCCATCACTTCAGCACGGGCTAGGCAGCGGGTTGGGGATCATCGATTCCATTATTTGTGTTGCGGTAATGACGGCACGGTTCAACGTACGGGCACGGAGGATCAGTTTTTTCTGGATACCGATCAGTTATGGCTAGCCGAACTCCACGCCTAGATAGCCACGAGACTCCATCACTACATCGGAGGCTAGAATGATACTGCGTCCATGGTTTCATCGCTGTAAACTGCTTCGGCGTGCTCAACCTTGGAAACAATTTTGGCGTAACAACTAGCATCACGCGGCAGATGGCGGGCGTAGTCCAAGTCTTCACCGGTATCTGGAAAGGAAACGGCTACATAGTCGACGCCAATCTTGGCTGCAGTGACGATATCTGCTAGATCTTTTTCTGTTAGTGCTTTGGCTGACTGGCCACCGCCAAGCTTGTTAATGCTTTTATTGTTACACAACGGGCCACCCATGGTAACTTCAGTAAATACTTTCATGCCTTGAACTTGCAGTACTTTCAACTGCACGCGGCTATCGTCGATCAGGAGTACATCTCCTAGCACCACATCCTTAGGTAGACCTTTATAGTCGATATTGACTTTTACTTTATCCTCTTCGCCATGAGAGAGACTAGCATCAAGCAGGAATTTATCGCCCACTTTGCGTAATATTTTTCCTTACTTGAAGGTGAAAAGCGGATTTTTTGGTCCTTGTAAGTCGCTTAAAATGGCGACGTGAATTCCCAGTTTGCTAGCAATTTTACGTACCTGGTTCGCGCGATTTTAGTGATCTTCTGGGTTGCAGTGAGAAAAATTAAGCCGAACTACGTTAGCGCCAGCGACAATGATCTTTTCCAGATTATTGTCGCTGGCGGCAGTTGCCGTCCCAAGTGGGACAACAATCTTGGTTCTTCTGAGGCGTCTGGATATGTGTTACTCCGTTAACCAATGAAGTAAATAGGGAATTACGCTAATGTTTGGCAACGAAACTAGCAGTGAAATGTAATAAAGTTATATCCGTATATGTGTCTAACAAGCTAGCGCATTATAACCGAACGGCGAATCCACGTTGTGTGATTAAAATAATGTATAAACTGGTTGGATATCAACTGAAGCTGTTTTTGGCGTAGGGTAACACATCCTAGAGCCTATTGTTGCAACAGTGGTGGGTAAGTAAGCGTGGCTTTATTTAATAAATTTGATTTGGCATAAAGAGTCCCCTGAATGGGCATCTTTTAGGCAACGCCTAGAGTTTCTGGCATACCGGCCAGCATCATCTTATTTA
>JAAKDF010000009.1 GCA_011754105.1 Serratia symbiotica | reverse complement strand
GAGAACGTGGGTGTTCTGCTGCGTGGTGTCAAGCGTGAAGATATCGAACGTGGTCAAGTTCTGGCTAAACCAGGCTCAATTAAGCCTCATACTCAGTTTGATTCAGAAGTGTACATCCTGAGTAAAGAGGAAGGTGGTCGGCACACGCCATTCTTTAAAGGTTACCGCCCGCAGTTCTACTTCCGTACCACTGACGTAACCGGCACCATTGAGCTGCCAGCAGGTGTCGAGATGGTCATGCCAGGTGATAACCTGAACATGAAAGTCACCATGATCCACCCAATCGCGATGGATGACGGCCTGCGTTTCGCCATCCGTGAAGGTGGTCGTACCGTTGGTGCCGGTATTGTTGCTAAAGTTATGGCTTAATCGCTGATAACGTTTTCTGTTCTGTGAACAAGAACCCATCTTACCAGGAATCTTGCAGTCATAATAATTGGTAAGATATGCTCCTAATGTGTGTTGCTAATGTGTCATAGCGTATATGCCGAGATACTGGCCAAACAGTATCTGATCGGCTTGGTTTGGATTATTGTAACAGGTTAGTTATGAGTGCGAATACCGAGGCTAAAGAGCGCTGGCGCATCCTGGAAGCGGTTAAGTGGCTGATCATTGCCACTCTGTTGGTTGTGGCTATCGTCAGTAACTATTACTATCGTGATTTAAGCCTGCCATTGCGTGCGTTGGTAGTTGTGCTGATCATCACCGTTGCATGTACAGTGGCGCTGATAACCGCCAAAGGCAAAGCCACAGTTGCGTTTGCGCGCGAAGCGCGCACCGAAGTACGTAAAGTGATTTGGCCAACTCGTGAGGAAACGCTACATACTACGTTGATTGTTGCTGCGGGAACTGCCGTGATATCAGTTATTCTGTGGGGGCTAGATGGTGTTCTGGTTCGTTTGGTCTCGTTTATTACTGGCCTGAGGTTCTAAAATGTCTGAAGCTCCAAAAAAACGCTGGTACGTCGTTCAGGTGTCTTCCGGCTTTGAAGGTCGCGTAGCACAATCGCTGCGTGAACATATCAAACTGTACGATATGCAAGAGCTATTCGGCGAAGTGATGGTGCCTACGGAAGAAGTGGTTGAAATCCGTAGTGGTCAACGTCGTAAGAGCGAGCGCAAGTTCTTCCCTGGCTACGTATTGGTGCAGATGGTAATGAATGACGCCAGCTGGCACTTGGTGCGTAGCGTTCCACGGATCATGGGCTTTATCGGCGGCACCTCAGACCGTCCGGCACCGATCAGCGATAAAGAAGTGGATGCGATCATGAATCGCCTGCAACAGGCGGGTGATAAGCCGCGTCCGAAAACACTGTTTGAACCAGGCGAACTGGTTCGCGTTAACGATGGCCCGTTTGTTGACTTTAACGGTGTGGTCGAAGAAGTAGATTACGAGAAGAGCCGCCTGAAAGTTTCAGTTTCTATCTTTGGCCGTGCGACACCGGTGGAACTAGACTTTAGCCAGGTTAAAAAAGGTTGAGAGCTGATCAATAGCTGACGGCGTTTTTCCACTTGTCAGCGGCATAAAATTCAACTAAAATCTCGCGCCTCCTGTTTTTAGATAGCTTGCTTAATAGTCCTGAGCGAGGTGAACACGGGGAGCCTCTTCTGAATAGGCGATACTACCCAAATCGAGGAAGTTTAAATGGCCAAGAAAGTACAAGCCTACGTTAAGCTGCAAGTTGCAGCCGGTATGGCTAATCCAAGTCCACCAGTCGGCCCCGCTTTGGGTCAGCAAGGTGTTAACATCATGGAATTCTGTAAGGCGTTCAATGCTAAGACTCACAGCGTTGAAAAAGGTCTGCCGATCCCAGTTTTTATTACCGTTTATTCTGATCGTTCCTTCACCTTTGTGACTAAAACCCCGCCCGCAGCAGTTCTGCTGAAAAAAGCTGCGGGTATCAAGTCTGGTTCCGGCAAGCCAAACAAAGATAAAGTCGGTAAAGTAACACGTACTCAGGTACGTGAAATCGTAGAAACAAAAGCTGCGGATATGACTGGTTCAGACTTTGAAGCGATGACTCTCTCGATCGAAGGTACTGCTCGTTCCATAGGTTTGGTAGTGGTGGAGGATTAAGAGATGGCTAAGCTGACCAAGCGCATGCGTGTGATCCGTGAAAAAGTTGATGCGACTAAACAATATGATACCACTGAAGCCGTTGCTCTGCTGAAAGAGCTGGCCACTGCTAAATTCGTAGAAAGCGTTGATGTATCCGTTAATCTGGGTATCGACGCACGTAAATCTGATCAAAACGTCCGTGGCGCTACCATTCTGCCACATGGCACTGGTCGTAGCGTTCGCGTTGCAGTATTTACTCAAGGGCCTAGCGCCGAATCAGCTAAAGCCGCTGGCGCAGAGTTAGTAGGTATGGACGATCTGGCAGACTTGATCAAGAAAGGCGAAATAAACTTCGACGTTGTTATTGCTTCTCCGGATGCAATGCGCGTTGTCGGTCAACTAGGCCAGATACTGGGGCCACGTGGCCTGATGCCAAACCCGAAAGTAGGTACTGTGACTCCGAATGTTGCTGAAGCGGTGAAAAACGCTAAAGCAGGGCAGGTTCGTTACCGTAATGATAAAAATGGTATCATCCATACCACTATCGGTAAGGTTTATTTCGAGTCAGACAAGCTAAAAGAAAACCTCGAGGCCCTGCTAGTTGCACTGAAAAAAGCAAAACCATCTCAGGCTAAAGGTACGTACATCAAAAAAGTTAGCCTTTCCACCACCATGGGTGCTAGCGTTGCTATCGATCAAAGCGGCTTGACTGCTGTAGCGAACTGATCGCCTCGCGATTATCGCTTTGACTTGGGGTCTGGATTTGTCTAGAGTCCTATGCTCCAAGGTTTAGCTATTAGCCTTTCCATAGTGAAGCGAAAATAATTTTCGGATGGAGCATGGTTGCCCATCCATGCCTCCGTCCAAGACCGCAGGTATATCGAAAGATACTTAATCCTTCCTGCGTAGACGGTGACAGAGCCTAAATAATTTTTATGATCTTTACTGGATTCTGCTCACCGTACTAAAGTGCTCAACACCTTATTTTTCAACAGGTATTGAGTTAAGTTAGTTTACGGGGATCTTCCCCGGCTAATCCAGGAGCAAAAAGCTTATGGCATTAAATCTTCTAGACAAACAAGCGATTGTTGCTGAAGTCAACGAAGTAGCCAAAGGTGCGCTGTCTGCGGTTGTTGCGGATTATCGCGGCGTTACCGTTGATAAAATGACTGAACTGCGTAAAGCAGGTCGTGAAGCTGGCGTTTATATGCGTGTTGTTCGCAACACCCTGATGCGTCGCGTAGTTGATGGCACTCCATTCGAATGCCTGAAAGATACGTTTGTCGGTCCTACCTTGATTGCATTCTCTAGTGAATACCCGGGCGCTGCTGCTCGTCTATTCAAAGAGTTTGTAAAAGCGAATGTAGAATTCGAGGTTAAAGCTGCGGCCTTTGAAGGTGAGCTGATCCCTGCGGCACAAATTGACCGCCTGGCGATGCTGCCTACTTACGATGAAGCGATCGTACGCCTGATGGCAACCATGAAAGAAGCTGCTGCTGGCAAACTGGTTCGCACTCTAGCTTGCACTACGCGATCAGAAAGAAGCGGCATAAGCCACTCTCTTTCTTAGCTTTTGCTAACGTATTTAAACTATTTCTGAATTTTAGGAACAATTATTATGTCTATCACTAAAGAACAAATCTTGGAAGCTGTTGCAGCTATGTCCGTCATGGATGCAGTTGAGCTGGTTTCCGCTATGGAAGAAAAATTCGGTGTTTCTGCTGCTGCTGTGACAGTTGCTGCTGATACAGCCGAAGTTGCTGAAGAAAAAACTGAGTTCGACGTCCTACTTTCTGCTGTTGGCGGTAATAAAGTTGCTGTTATTAAAGCAGTACGTGGCGCAACTGGTCTGGGTCTAAAAGAAGCTAAAGACCTAGTAGAATCTGCGCCAGCAGTACTGAAAGAAGGCATCAGCAAAGACGATGCTGATGCCTTGAAAAAATCTCTGGAAGAAGCGGGTGCCTCTGTTGAAGTTAAATAAGATTAACTTTTCAGAGTACAGTCTGTCTTAACAGACAGATAGCTGGTGACTTTTTGGTAACCAGCATTTTTGCGCTGTTGGGCGTCGGTAGAGTTTCACACCGTTTGGCTACTGGCTAACCCTAATATCTTTTTCTATCGACGACTTAATATACTGTAACTTTTGCTTCAGTGGAAGCTGTCGCACGGCGCAATGAAATGATTTAAGCGTGATAGAAAAGAGGTATTACGGAAAGTGCTCCCGCTTTCCGGTCGACAAAATAGTGTTGCATGATCCGTTCCCTATTCGGGCGGACAAAGTAGTTCGACTTTCCAGCGAGCTGAGGAACCCTATGGTTTATTCCTATACCGAGAAAAAACGTATTCGTAAGGATTTTGGTAAGCGTCCACAGGTTCTGGACATACCTTACCTCCTTTCTATCCAGCTTGACTCGTTCCAGAAGTTTATTGAGCCAGATCCAGAGGGGCAGTATGGCCTAGAAGCCGCATTCCGTTCTGTTTTCCCTATCCAAAGCTACAGTGGCCATTCGGAGCTGCAATACGTTAGTTATCGTCTTGGTGAGCCGGTATTCGATGTCAAAGAGTGCCAGATCCGTGGTGTAACGTTCTCTGCACCGCTGCGCGTAAAACTGCGCCTGGTCATCTATGAGCGTGGTGAAGCCCCGGAAGGTATGGTTAAAGATATCAAGGAACAAGAAGTCTATATGGGTGAAATACCGCTCATGACCGAAAACGGTACCTTTGTGATCAACGGTACTGAGCGGGTTATCGTTTCTCAGTTGCACCGCAGTCCTGGTGTATTCTTTGACAGCGATAAAGGGAAAACTCACTCATCGGGTAAAGTTCTGTATAACGCACGCATCATCCCTTACCGTGGTTCATGGTTGGATTTTGAGTTTGATCCTAAAGACAACCTGTTCGTACGTATTGATCGTCGCCGCAAGTTGCCAGCGACCATCATCCTGCGGGCATTAAACTACACCACTGAACAGATTTTTGACCTATTCTTTGACAAAATCACTTTCGAGATCCATGGTAACAAGCTGAAAATGGAGCTAATTCCAGAGCGACTGCGTGGTGAAACCGCTGCCTTCGATATTGAAGGTAGCGGCAAAATCTACGTAGAGAAAGGCCGTCGCATCACCGCGCGCCATATCCGTCAGCTCGAAAAAGACGAAATTTACAGTATTGAAGTACCAGTTGAGTACATAGTGGGCAAAGTGGTCGCGCAGGACTATATTGATACCAATACCGGTGAACTGATCTGTACCGCTAACATGGAGTTGTCAGTAGATCTGCTAGCCAAACTGAGCCAAGCAGGACAAAAATGTATAGAAACGCTATTCACCAACGATCTAGATCACGGTGCCTATATCTCTGAGACTCTACGCGTCGATCCGAGCAGTGATCGCTTGAGCGCGCTGGTAGAAATTTACCGCATGATGCGACCTGGTGAACCGCCAACTCGCGAAGCTGCCGAAAACCTGTTCGAGAACCTCTTCTTCTCTGAAGACCGCTACGATCTGTCTGCGGTTGGCCGTATGAAGTTCAACCGTTCTCTGCTGCGTGACGAGAACGAAGACTCGGGCATCTTGAGCAAAAACGACATCATTGAAGTGATGAAGAAGCTCATTGATATCCGTAACGGTAAAGGCGAAGTAGACGACATTGACCACTTAGGTAACCGCCGTATCCGTTCCGTTGGCGAAATGGCTGAGAATCAGTTCCGTGTCGGCCTAGTGCGTGTTGAGCGTGCGGTTAAAGAACGTCTATCTCTGGGCGATCTGGACACCCTGATGCCTCAAGATATGATCAACGCTAAGCCGATTTCGGCGGCGGTGAAAGAGTTCTTCGGATCCAGCCAACTGTCTCAATTTATGGATCAGAACAACCCGTTGTCCGAGATCACGCATAAGCGTCGTATTTCCGCACTGGGGCCAGGTGGCCTGACTCGCGAACGTGCGGGCTTTGAAGTTCGAGACGTACACCCGACTCACTATGGCCGCGTATGCCCAATCGAGACGCCGGAAGGGCCTAACATCGGTCTGATCAACTCCTTGTCCGTGTACGCACAGACTAACGACTATGGTTTCCTGGAAACCCCGTACCGCCGCGCGCGAGACGGTATGGTGACCGATGAAATCAACTATCTGTCTGCTATTGAAGAAGGCAACTTTGTTATCGCTCAGGCGAACTCTAACTTGGATGATAATGGCCGCTTCGTGGAAGATCTAGTTACCTGTCGCAGCAAAGGCGAATCAAGCCTGTTCAGCCGTGATCAGGTTGACTATATGGACGTATCCACCCAGCAGGTTGTCTCCGTTGGTGCTTCACTGATTCCATTCCTGGAACACGATGATGCCAACCGTGCATTGATGGGTGCGAACATGCAACGTCAGGCAGTACCAACCCTGCGTGCGGACAAGCCTCTAGTCGGTACCGGTATGGAACGTGCTGTAGCGGTTGATTCCGGCGTTACCGCCGTAGCTAAACGCGGCGGAGTTATCCAGTACGTGGATGCTTCCCGTATCGTTATCAAAGTTAACGAAGACGAGATGTATCCAGGCGAAGCAGGTATCGATATTTATAATCTGACTAAGTACACGCGTTCCAACCAGAATACTTGCATCAACCAGATGCCTTGTGTGAATCTGGGGGAGCCAATTGAGCGCGGCGACGTGCTGGCGGATGGCCCATCTACAGATCTAGGTGAACTGGCGCTGGGTCAAAACATGCGTGTCGCCTTTATGCCGTGGAATGGCTACAACTTTGAAGATTCCATCTTGGTCTCCGAACGAGTGGTGCAAGAAGATCGCTTCACCACTATCCACATTCAGGAACTGGCATGTGTATCTCGTGATACCAAGCTGGGGCCTGAAGAGATTACTGCCGATATCCCTAACGTAGGTGAAGCTGCACTCTCCAAACTGGATGAGTCCGGGATTGTTTATATCGGTGCTGAAGTAACCGGTGGCGACATTCTAGTTGGTAAGGTAACGCCGAAAGGTGAAACTCAACTGACGCCGGAAGAGAAGCTGCTGCGTGCGATCTTCGGAGAGAAAGCCTCCGACGTTAAAGACTCTTCACTGCGTGCCCCCAACGGCGTCTCTGGTACGATTATCGATGTGCAAGTCTTCAACCGCGAAGGCGTGGGAAAAGACAAGCGTGCGTTGGAAATTGAAGAGATGCAGCTTAAACAGGTAAAGAAAGATCTTACTGAAGAATTACAGATCTTGGAAGCAGGCCTGTTTGAACGTATCCACGCGGTGCTTGTTGCTGGCGGTGTTGAATCTGAGACATTGAGTAATCTGTCACGCGATCACTGGATGGAACTGGGCTTGACTGAGGAAGAAAAACAAAACCAACTGGAACAGTTGGCAGAGCAATATGACGAATTAAAATCCGATTTCGAGAAGAAGCTGGAAATCAAGCGTCGCAAGATCACTCAGGGCGATGATTTGGCACCCGGCGTGTTGAAAATCGTTAAGGTCTATTTAGCGGTTAAACGTCAGATCCAACCGGGTGACAAGATGGCAGGTCGCCACGGTAACAAAGGTGTTATTTCCAAGATAAACCCGATCGAAGATATGCCTTACGATGAAAACGGCACGCCGGTAGACATCGTACTAAATCCACTGGGAGTACCATCACGTATGAACATTGGCCAAATCCTGGAAACCCACCTAGGTATGGCTGCAAAAGGCATTGGTGAGAAGATCAACCAAATGCTCAAGCAGCAACAGGAAGTAGCCAGACTGCGTGAGTTCATCCAGAAGGCCTACGATCTAGGTGATGACGTTTGCCAGAAAGTTGACTTGAATACTTTTACTGACGATGAAGTATTGCGTCTGGCAGAGAACCTAAAAAATGGAATGCCGATCGCAACGCCAGTCTTCGATGGTGCGAAAGAGACGGAAATCAAACAACTGCTGGAAATGGGCGGCATCCCAACCTCTGGGCAGATTACGCTGTACGATGGCCGTACTGGGGAGCAGTTCGAACGCCAGGTTACTGTCGGTTACATGTACATGCTGAAACTAAACCACTTGGTTGCCGATAAAATGCACGCACGTTCAACCGGTTCTTACAGCTTGGTGACGCAGCAGCCACTAGGTGGCAAGGCGCAGTTTGGTGGTCAACGCTTCGGTGAGATGGAAGTATGGGCACTGGAAGCCTACGGCGCAGCTTACACCTTACAAGAAATGCTCACCGTTAAGTCAGATGACGTTAATGGCCGTACAAAGATGTACAAAAACATAGTGGATGGTGATCACCGTATGGAACCCGGCATGCCGGAGTCCTTTAATGTACTGTTGAAGGAAATTCGCTCGCTCGGTATCAATATAGAACTGGAAGACGAGTAATCGTTTTCTAGCTCAGTCTCCCGGCCTTAGGAAGCCTGAGGGTGGTTGTTCAGGTCACACGAGTATCTACTGCGTGTTGTGGATACCCAACAGGTTTAACTCCGACAGGAGCCAATCCGTGAAAGACTTATTAAAGTTTTTAAAAGCACAAACCAAGACCGAAGAGTTTGATGCGATCAAGATTGCTCTGGCCTCGCCAGACATGATTCGTTCATGGTCGTTCGGTGAAGTTAAAAAGCCGGAAACCATTAACTACCGTACGTTCAAACCTGAGCGTGACGGCCTTTTCTGCGCCCGTATCTTTGGGCCAGTAAAAGACTACGAGTGTCTGTGCGGTAAGTACAAGCGCTTAAAACACCGCGGTGTAATCTGTGAGAAGTGCGGTGTTGAAGTGACCCAAACCAAAGTGCGCCGTGAGCGCATGGGCCACATTGAACTATCTTCGCCGACTGCGCACATCTGGTTCCTGAAATCGCTGCCTTCGCGCATCGGTTTACTGCTGGATATGCCGCTGCGTGATATCGAACGCGTGCTGTACTTCGAATCCTATGTGGTGGTTGAAGGCGGCATGACCAACCTTGAGCGCCGTCAGATCTTGACTGAAGAGCAACATCTGGATGCGCTGGAAGAGTTCGGCGATGAATTTGACGCCAGAATGGGTGCCGAGGCTATTCAGGCCCTGTTGAAAAACATGGATCTGGAAGTCGAGTGCGAGCAACTGCGTGAAGATTTAAACGAAACCAACTCCGAAACCAAGCGCAAAAAGCTGACCAAGCGTATCAAGTTGCTGGAAGCGTTCGTGCAGTCTGGCAACAAACCGGAGTGGATGATCCTGACTGTGCTGCCGGTACTGCCGCCAGACTTGCGGCCACTGGTTCCGCTGGATGGAGGTCGTTTCGCGACATCAGATCTTAACGATCTGTACCGCCGCGTGATCAACCGTAATAACCGTCTGAAACGCCTGCTAGATCTGGCTGCGCCTGACATCATTGTGCGCAACGAAAAGCGTATGCTGCAAGAAGCGGTAGATGCCCTGCTAGATAACGGCCGTCGCGGTCGTGCAATTACCGGTTCTAACAAACGTCCTCTAAAATCTTTGGCCGATATGATCAAAGGGAAGCAGGGTCGTTTCCGTCAGAACCTGTTGGGTAAACGTGTTGACTACTCTGGCCGTTCTGTCATCACCGTAGGCCCCTACCTGCGTCTGCATCAGTGCGGCCTGCCGAAGAAAATGGCGCTGGAGCTGTTCAAACCGTTCATCTACGGCAAGTTGGAGCTGCGTGGCTTAGCTACCACCATTAAAGCCGCCAAGAAAATGGTTGAGCGTGAAGAGGCTGTAGTTTGGGATATCTTAGACGAAGTGATCCGCGAACACCCGGTATTGCTGAACCGTGCACCAACCCTGCACCGGCTGGGTATCCAGGCGTTTGAACCTGTTCTAGTTGAAGGCAAAGCGATCCAACTGCATCCGCTGGTTTGTGCGGCATACAACGCCGACTTCGATGGTGATCAGATGGCTGTTCACGTACCGCTGACGCTAGAAGCCCAGTTGGAAGCGCGTGCGCTGATGATGTCTACCAACAACATCCTGTCACCAGCGAACGGCGAGCCAATCATCGTTCCTTCACAAGACGTAGTATTGGGTCTGTACTACATGACCCGCGACTGTGTTAACGCCAAAGGCGAAGGCATGGTGCTAAATGGTTCGAAAGAAGCTGAGCGTGTTTACCGCGCCGGTCTAGCGTCACTGCATGCGCGGGTTAAAGTACGTATTATCGAAGACGTCAAAACCGCCGAAGGCGAATGGACAACACAGACCAACATCGTGGATACTACTATTGGTCGAGCTATCCTGTGGATGATCGTGCCAAAAGGTCTGCCATATTTGATCGTTAACCAGCCTCTTGGCAAGAAAGCGATTTCCAAGATGCTGAACACCTGTTACCGCATCTTGGGTCTTAAGCCGACCGTTATCTTTGCTGACCAGATCATGTATACCGGTTTTGCCTATGCGGCTCGCTCTGGTGCTTCAGTGGGTATCGATGACATGGTTATTCCGGCCAAGAAAGCGGAGATCATCGAAGAGGCGGAAACCGAAGTTGCCGAGATCCAGGAGCAGTTCCAGTCTGGTCTGGTTACTGCGGGTGAACGCTACAACAAAGTGATCGATATTTGGACTGCGGCGAACGAGCGTGTTGCGAAAGCGATGATGGAAAACCTATCGGTCGAAGACGTGATTAACCGTGATGGTGTGGTGGAACAGCAAGTTTCTTTCAACAGCATCTTTATGATGGCTGACTCCGGTGCGCGTGGATCTGCTGCGCAGATCCGTCAGTTAGCTGGTATGCGGGGCCTGATGGCGAAACCGGATGGCTCGATCATTGAAACTCCAATCACCGCTAACTTCCGTGAAGGTCTGAACGTACTTCAGTACTTCATCTCGACGCACGGTGCGCGTAAAGGCTTGGCGGATACCGCATTGAAAACCGCTAACTCTGGTTATTTAACTCGTCGTCTAGTAGACGTTGCACAGGATCTGGTGGTAACTAAAGATGACTGCGGCACACACAACGGCATCATGATGACGCCGGTTATTGAAGGTGGCGATGTTAAAGAGCCACTGCGTGAACGCGTTCTGGGTCGTGTAACAGCAGAAGATATCATTAAGCCGGGTACGGCTTATATTTTGGTGCCACGCAATACTCTGTTGAATGAGAAGACTTGTGACCTATTGGAAGAGAGCTCTGTCGATAGCGTTAAAGTTCGTTCAGTAGTGAGCTGTGAAACTGACTTTGGTGTGTGTGCCAACTGCTATGGTCGTGACTTGGCGCGTGGTCACATCATAAACAAAGGCGAAGCCATCGGCGTTATCGCGGCACAATCAATCGGTGAGCCGGGTACCCAGTTGACGATGCGTACTTTCCACATCGGTGGTGCGGCATCGCGTGCGGCAGCAGAGTCCAGCATTCAGGTTAAGAATAGAGGTAGTCTGAAGCTGAATAATGTTAAGTTTGTTATGAATGCAGCGGGCAAGCTGGTAATTACTTCTCGTAATACCGAGTTGAAGCTGATCGACAAGTTTGGCCGTACCAAAGAAAGCTACAAAGTGCCTTACGGCGCCGTGATGGGCAAAGGTGATGATGCAGAAGTTAACGGCGGCGAAACGGTGGCTAACTGGGATCCACACACTATGCCCGTTATTAGTGAAGTGAGTGGTTTCATTTGTTTCGCTGACATGGTTGACGGCCAGACCATTACTCGCCAGACAGACGAACTAACCGGTTTATCTTCCCTGGTGGTGTTGGATAGCTCAGAGCGTACCGGTAGCGGTAAAGATTTGCGTCCGGCGCTAAAAATTGTTGATTCCAAAGGCGAAGACATGTTGATTCCAGGTACTGATATGCCTGCTCAATACTTCCTGCCAGGCAAAGCGATTGTACAACTAGAAGACGGCATTCAGATCGGTGCGGGTGATACCTTGGCGCGTATTCCTCAAGAATCGGGCGGTACTAAGGATATCACCGGTGGTCTGCCACGCGTTGCGGACTTATTTGAAGCACGTCGTCCGAAAGAGTCGGCAATACTGGCTGAAATAAGCGGGATTATCTCGTTCGGTAAAGAGACCAAAGGCAAACGTCGGCTGGTAATTTCTCCGCTGGACGGCAGCGACGCTTACGAAGAGATGATCCCGAAATGGCGTCAGCTCAACGTATTTGAAGGGGAAATTGTAGAACGTGGTGACGTTGTTTCTGACGGGCCAGAGTCTCCGCACGATATTCTGCGTTTGCGTGGTGTGAATGCTGTTACCCGATATATCACCAATGAAGTGCAGGAAGTTTACCGTCTACAAGGTGTTAAGATTAATGATAAGCATATCGAAGTTATCGTTCGTCAGATGCTGCGTAAAGGCACCATTGTCAGTACGGGGGGGAGTGAATTCCTGGAAGGCGAGCAAGCTGAAGTTTCACGCGTTAAGATTGCCAACAGTCAGCTTGAAGCTGAAGGTAAGATCTCGGCAACCTTCTCACGTGACTTGTTGGGTATCACCAAAGCTTCCCTGGCGACCGAATCCTTCATTTCTGCAGCATCGTTTCAGGAAACAACGCGCGTTCTTACCGAAGCGGCGGTTGCTGGCAAGAGTGATGAACTGCGTGGTCTGAAAGAGAACGTCATCGTGGGCCGGCTGATCCCAGCCGGCACGGGTTATGCTTATCATCAGGATCGTATGCGTCGTCGTGCGCAGGATGAAACACCGATTGTTCCGCAGGTCAGCGCGGAAGAAGCAACAGCCAACCTGGCTGAACTACTCAATGCAGGCAATCTAAGCGGCGGCAATACCGAGTAGCAGCCGCATGCATGGCACCGGCTGACTAATAAGCCGCACATTTAGGACTGAGGATGAGGATCCCTAGAAATCCCTTAGCTATGGATCAGCACCATACTTCGGTATGTTTTAGATAGATGGATTAAGATAGCTATCAGATCTATCTTCCTTACTAATAGCGGAGAGTGTCGTAAGACATTATCCGCTAATGCCAGCGAGGAAATAACACGCCGATGCTTTGTGCTATTTGCCTGATATCGTAGATTTAATCCTTTATTTTTAATATAATATCCCATTAACCACAGAACTATTGTACTCATCGTTGCCAAGCCTAAAACGGCAAGCCGTAGACGAGCCTGTTTAGAAATTTTTGTATCTGCCTGATTTGATCTGTTTAATACAACATAAAAAACAGGTTAGTTTATGGACGAAAAAAGTTGCAGGCTCTGGATAACGAATTGGCTAAAAACCTCAAAACCCCTGAGGAACTCAACCAGTTCGATCGGTTGCTGAAAAATCAGCCCAAGATCGGCTCTTATGCCCGCAACGGCTATTCCACGAAAACCATTACCACTGGCGATGGGGCACCGCTAGAGCTGCGTAGTCTGCGCGATAGTGACGGTTCCTGTGAACCGCAGCTGGTGAAGAAAAGCCTCACCGATGTCTTCATAGAGCCATTTATCGAATGGCAAAACCGACCACTATATGCAGTCTATCCGATTGTTTATCTTAACTGTATCGTACTGAAAGTCCGGCAGGATAGCCGTGTCATCAAAAAATCCGTGTTATTGGCGCTTGGCATCAATCTTGAAGGTCAGAAAGAGTTTCTTGGTATTTGGCTATCCTAAAATGAAGGCGCGAAGTTCTGGCTGAACGTGCTGACAGAGCTAAAAACTGCGGGCTGAACGATATTCTCATCGCCGGCGTTGACGGCCTGAAAGGATACCCTGATGTGCTTTGTTGAATAAATCGGGTTTGGAATAAAGAGTCCCCTGAATGAGCATCTTTTAGGCAACGCGTACAGTTTTTGCTATACCGGCCAGCGTCATCTTGTTTAATACATAGCTCATGGCTATAGCCTCTGCAACTTGCGCACCATAGTATCGCAGCGACAGGTAATTACTAAATAGCTGTTGTACTCTGTACATAGCTATTTCGGCTATAGAACGACGGTGGTATCCTTTTATACTTTTCTTCCGTATTTTGTCTCCGGTAAGGAGCTAGTTCGCCATCGCTTGATTTCGGACTGCATAGTCTGCAGACTAATAACGGGCTCCGCTTCTGGGCGATATTAATGCCCTGATCTTCTTGCGCCTTAACTTATCATGACATACTCGCGTATCACTCACTCGCCGATCGTAAGCCCTATCCACCAAGGCGACTTTGATTTTACGGTACTTCTGGCGGATGAGACCTGGGAAGGCTTCCGGATTGGTGACATTGCTCAAGGAAAGGTCATTACAGATGACTTCATGTTTTTCTGTATCTACGGACAAATGCAGTTTTCGCTAGATTCGCCTTTTCCCCTGACCGTGTTTTATAACGAGGTGCGCAATTTCACCCGGCGTTGGGAGTTTAAATGGGAGATTGACGTATTGCGCCCGCTCACTGATGCAGGTGTAGTCCGGGAAGTTCAACGGCACTTTTATCAGTGTGATAATGGAGTCGACGAAGCCCTGGAGGGCGCAAAGTGTCAAGCCAAAAATCCATTTCAGCATAAATACGCTGTTCATTGCCATATCGGAATAATGTTGTTGGCGACCACGCAGAGAAGGTTTTGCCTCGCATTACCAGGCCTGGATAGCTGTTTCATCCACCCAGAAAGTGAGTGAACTCTGAGTAATAAGGGCTTTGTTGTAAGCCTTCCAGTTGGTGATCTTGAACTTTTGCTTGGCCACGCCATATCACTATTTTGATAGAAGGAGAGTCATTTAATTTTCTGGCCGGCCAAATATTAATTTATTCAAAAACGCCGCATGTGACCGATAGCCGGGAAATGAAATTTGGCAGCCCCCAGCCTGGCTGATACCATAAGCCACAGCTTCTTATTTTTTTGTCGACGACAACGACATCTGCGGACGTATTTTATGGCAATTTCAATCAAAACACCTCATGACATCCAAAAAATGCGCTTGGCCGGCCATATGGCTGCCGAAGTGCTGGAGATCATCGAGCCAAATATCAAACCTGGCGTGACCACCGGCGAGCTGGATCGTATTTGTCACGCGCATATCACCCACGAGCAGCATGCCATCTCCGCCTGCCTCGGCTACCATGGCTTCCCGAAATCTGTGTGTATCTCGGTGAATGAAGTGGTGTGCCATGGCATTCCAAGCGATGACAAAGTGCTAAAAGATGGTGATATCGTCAATATCGACGTGGCGTTGATTAAAGACGGCTTCCACGGCGATACTTCAAAAATGTTCATCGTTGGGAAACCGACCATCCTGGGCGAGCGTCTATGTCGTATCACTAAGGAAAGCCTGTATCTGGCGCTGAAAATGGTGAAGCCAGGCATCCTCCTGCGCACCTTGGGCAAAGAGATCCAAAAATTTGTCGAAGCCGAAAAATTCTCTGTAGTACGCGAATACTGCGGCCACGGCATCGGCGAGAGATTCCACGAAGAGCCTCAGGTGCTGCACTATGATGCCGACGACGCTGGCGTAACACTGCAAGCAGGCATGGCATTTACCATCGAGCCAATGGTCAACGCTGGTGATTACCGTATCCGCATCATGAAAGACGGATGGACGGTAAAGACCAAGGATCGCAGCTTGTCGGCACAGTATGAGCATACTATTGTGATCACGGATAACGGCTGTGAGATAATGACATGGAGCAAAGATGACACCATCCCCAAGATCATTACGCACAAGGTATAAGTGTTGTAGCTCACCTACCGCAATGCATATATATTAGGTCAGGCTTTCGTCGGCCTTTTTATTGATAAGCAGTATATAATGCTTAAAAATTTTCGTCAGCAGGATACCCCACTCATCTTACTGGAGCAGCTTAAAGATCCCCACACCTATAGCGATGAAGAACTTAATTGCCCTGCATTGAAGAAGCATCTAGAGCAGTTCCAAAAATGGTTGGCTGCGGCGTTCAACGCTGGCTCCAATGTCGAGAGCCTGATAGCGGCGCGCAGCGACTTTATCGATCAACTGCTGTGCCGCCTGTGGGATTTCTACGGTTTTGAAGGGATACAGGAAAGCGCGCTGGTTGCAGTCGGTGGCTATGGGCGCAGAGAGCTGCACCCGCTATCGGATATCGACGTGCTGGTGCTCAGTCAGCATAGGTTGGATCAAAAGCAATCACAGCAGATTGGCGAATTCATCACCCTGCTATGGGATCTCAAGCTGAAGGTAGGTCACAGCGTGCGCACACTGGAAGAGTGTTTATTAGAAGGGCTGGCGAATCTGACCGTGGCAACCAACCTGATTGAATCTCGGATGATCTGCGGCAATGTAGCACTGTTCCTACAGATGCAAAAACACATCTTTAGCGACAGCTTCTGGCACTCGCCCCAATTTTTTCACGCTAAGCTAAACGAGCAACAGGAACGCCATCAACGCTATCATGGCACCAGCTATAACCTGGAACCGGATATCAAGAGCAGCCCAGGTGGCCTACGCGATATCCACAGCCTACTGTGGGTAGCACGTCGCCACTTCGGCGCTACCTCGCTGGATGAAATGGTTAGCTTCGGCTTTCTTACTCAAGCGGAACGCGATGAGTTGAACGATTGCCAAAGCTTTTTATGGCGCATTCGGTTCACATTGCACCTAGTTCTGCCACGCTACGACAACCGGTTGCTGTTCGATCACCAACTTAACGTTGCGCTCTTGCTGCGTTACGAAGGAAAAGGAAACGAACCAGTCGAACGCATGATGAAAGATTTCTACCGCATCACCCAGCGCATCAGCGAACTGAATCACATGCTGTTGCAGCTGTTTAAAGAAGCAATATTGGCACTGGACACCACCGAGAGACCACGCCAACTGAATGACGATTTCCAACTGCGCGGCGATCTGATAGACCTGCGTAACGAAACGCTATTCATCCGCCAGCCAGAAGCCATCATACAGATGTTCTACCTGATGGCATGCAACCGCGAAATCACAGGCATTTATTCCACAACCGTGCGCCAACTGCGCCATGCGCGTCGTCACCTAAAAAAGGCATTGTGCGCCATCCCGACAGCACGCGATCTGTTTATGGCTATTCTGCGTTACCCTGGTGCAGTCGCGCACGCTTTGGTGCCTATGCACCGCCACAGTGTGCTGTCAGCTTATATGCCACAATGGGGCACAATCGTCGGCCAGATGCAGTTCGATCTGTTCCACTATTACACTGTCGACGAACACAGCATCCGCGTGCTGCAAAAGCTAGAGAGCTTTGCTGATTCGCAGACGTGCACACACCATCCGTTGTGCGTAGCGCTGTATCCACGTCTGCCTAACCCGGAACTGCTGCTATTAGCAGCGCTATTCCACGATATCGCCAAAGGCCGTGGCGGTGATCACTCGATCCTTGGCGCACGGGATGCGCTGGCGTTCGCCGAGCAGCACCGCCTCAATTCTAGCGAGGCGCAACTGGTGGCCTGGCTGGTGCGCTACCACCTACTGATGTCCATCACCGCCCAGCGCCACGACATTCATGATCCAACGGTGATCCAGCAGTTTAGCACCGAAGTGCAGAACGAAGCGCGTTTGCGCTATCTGGTGTGCCTGAAAGTAGCGGACATCTGCGCCACCAACGAAACCATATGGAATAGCTGGAAGCAGAGCCTACTGCACGAGCTGTACTTCGCCACCGAAAAACAGCTACGCCATGGCATGCAGCATATCCCAGATCTGCGTGAGCGTGTGTGCTACCACCGTTTGCAAGCGTTAGCGTTGTTGCGCATGGATAATATCGACGAATATGCGATACACCGCATCTGGAGCCGTTGCCGCGCCGATTATTTCCTGCGCCATTCACCGAGCCAGTTGGCTTGGCACGCTCGCCACCTGCTGGCACACAACTTAACCCATCCATTGGTGCTGGTCAGCAGACAGACGATACGCGGCGGCACCGAGATATTTATCTGGTGCCAGGATCGCGCTTACCTGTTCGCTACAGTGGCTGGTGAGATGGATCGCCGCAACCTGAGCGTGCACGATGCGCAGATCATTACCAACCGCGATGGCATGGCAATGGATACCTTTATCGTGCTGGAGTCGGACGGCAGCCCGCTGGCTCAAGATCGTCAAGCGGCGATCCGTCACGCGCTATTGCAGGCCATCACCCAGCAGGAATACCAACCACCACAGGGACGACAACCCTCACGTAAACTGCGCAATTTCAGCGTGCCAACCAAGGTTAGCTTCCTATCGGCCCATACTGACCACCGCAGCTATCTCGAACTGATCGCGCTCGACCAGCCGGGCCTGCTAACACAAGTGGGTGAGGTGTTCACCGAACTCGGTCTATCGCTACACAGCGCACGTATTTCTACTATCGGCGAACGGGTCGAAGATTTATTTATTCTGGCTGACAGCGATCGCCGCGCCCTCGATCAGGGAACACGCAGAAAATTGGAACAACGGTTGACAGCAGCCCTCAATCCAAACGGTAAAATTTAATATATCCTAAATAATTGCAATTGTATCAAGGTAGCCAGGGCGGCAGTCTCCAATATTTGACTTAAGGTCAGTGACTGGGATGAGCTAATACAGATATAGATTCCAGTATAACAAGGCAAATGATTTTTTGACCGACAACATCAGGACACAGAACAGCATGCAGCAATTACAAAACGTTATTGAAAGCGCCTTTGAACGCCGTGCAGAGATGACCCCAGCGAACGTAGATACCGTAACGCGAGAAGCAGTAAACCAAGTAATCGGCCTCTTGGACAACGGTACCCTGCGCATTGCCGAGAAGAGAGACCGTCAGTGGTTAACACATCAATGGCTGAAAAAGGCTGTGCTACTCTCTTTCCGCATCAACAGCAACAAGGTAATGGAGGGCGCGGAAACTTGCTATTACGACAAGGTGCCGATAAAGTTCGCTGGCTATGACGAAGCACGCTTCCAGAAAGAGGGGTTCCGCGTTGTGCCACCAGCCAGCGTGCGCCAAGGGGCATTTATTGCCCGTAACGCCGTACTGATGCCATCTTATATTAACATCGGTGCCTACGTTGACGAAGGTACCATGGTCGATACCTGGGCCACTGTCGGTTCATGTGCGCAGATCGGCAAGAACGTTCATCTGTCCGGCGGCGTCGGCATCGGCGGTGTACTGGAGCCGATACAGGCCAACCCAACCATCATTGAAGATGACTGCTTCATTGGTGCACGTTCCGAAGTGGTTGAAGGCGTGGTGGTGGAAGAAGGCTCGGTGATTTCCATGGGCGTTTACCTCGGCCAAAGCACCCGCATCTATGAACGCGAAAACGGTAAAGTGCACTACGGCCGCGTACCGGCCGGTTCGGTAGTGGTGTCTGGTAACCTGCCTTCGAAAGATGGCTCTTACAGCCTATACTGTGCGGTGATCGTCAAGAAAGTTGACGCCAAGACACGCGGTAAAATCGGCATTAACGAACTATTGCGCACCGTCGACTAAAATCGAAAATAGTGGGTGATAAACCCACTATTTTTTATTTGCTTTTCGTTGGCAATCACAGTCTCATGGCATGCTTTGCGCCACAATCTCAGTGGTGATCACCTAACAGAGGGTGCACAATATGTACGATAACTTGAAAAGCTTGGGAACCAATCAACTGGAGGATATTGCACGCTATATCCTGCATCAGGAGACCAATAACGACATTCTCAAGATTTATTTTCACAAAGATAAAGGCTAGTTCTTTGCCAAAAGCGTGAAGTTCAAATATCCGTGCCAGCGAAAAACTGTGGTGGCAGATAACTTTAGAATAGGGTATAGGAAATACACGAAATCAATTCAAACTTACGTTACGTCATCGACGAACTGGATCAACTGTGCCAACGCGATCAAATAGAAATGGAACTGAAACGTAAAATTCTTGATGACCTGCATCATCTGAAAGACGTGGTATCACACAAGATTGCTGAAATCGAATCCGATCTGGAAAAACTGAATCGTGGTAAATAGTCTTGAGCCGGTTCACCCAGCTCACACGCTTTTACTTTTTTACTTTATTAATTTCAAATTATTGCAGAATTTGGATCAATACTCCTGCTCCACCAGCCTCCCCCATTGCTCGACCCACGGGCAGGAAATCACTTCCGGTTCTGGATGTTGTATCGCGTCGATTTCTAACATTTTACCTATGCGGGTAGCCCCTTGTTCCTGTAACAGTGCGTCGAACGCGCGCCCGGCCCCGCAGAAATTATCGTAACTGCTGTCGCCCAAGGCAATCAGCCCGTAGCGCAGCTCCGGCTGATTGCCTAACTGGTCGCGGATAGTATAGAACAGCGGTGAAATGCTGGCCGGTAGATCGCCTTGCCCAGTGGTAGAGGTGATCACCAGCACATAATACTGGCGGTATATCAGCCAGGCATCCAAAATGCCCTCTTCGAATACTTTGACCTCATGACCTTGCTCATTGAGGATATTTTGCGCCTTTTCCGCCACCAGCAGAGAATTACCGTAGACAGTTCCCAAGAAGATGCCAACCTGAGCCATCACGCCCACTCCTTTCCTACTTTTGAAAATTGTCAGCTATCCTGACTGTTATCCGCCATAAACTCAACCCCAGAAAACTAAGGAAATCCATATACCCTGAATTCATAACCTATGCCCATCGAATAAAATCAGCCACATGGCTACTTATGGCCATTTATTCAACATGTTTGTCCAGGCTTTAGACCATCAATATCAGCAGGCAATTGGGTTCTCTGTCCTTCAACGCCAGTTCTAAATACGGTGTGACAGCGAATGGCGTGGGCAACGGCGCATAGGCTTCCAGCAAAGCATACAGACGAGGCAGAAACATTCAATGTAACCACACTCTTATGCCTGCATGCGGTCAAGCACCATAAAGGTTTGGTGCTGTCAAATGGTTAGTATCCGGAGGAGCGGCCTGCCATAAGGCCAAATCACGTATTGACTGTTCAATCGTCTGCAAATTGTCGCGAACTTGATTATGTATACTCGTCTGCATTCTCGATCTATTTTAATTAGATGTCTCAGCCATATGGCTAACAGCAAAGCGTAGCATCTTATAGCCCAAATACTGCCCAGGCCACAATGCCCACAGTTATAGGCATTTGACTGCACAGATACGTAAAGTTTGAAGCAATGCTATCTGTTTGTTTTATAGTTATCCTGCTACATACACAGTATGGATCCTCCCTGCTCAATCCCTGAAAATTTTTACTGTGATTTATCCTAGGCGAGTGATCCTTGCATTTTTCTATATCAGCATCCTAATGCGGTTTCTCAGTCTTCATAACACACTGACAGTCCTTTGGCAGATCTCAGTCTCAGTTATTGGAGTTATCCTTGATTTCAATCCTAAAAAATCCTAAGCATATCCTGAGGCCCTCCATCGATCTTCTCTAAGCTGCATTTTTATCTTCATCCTGAAGCTGCATTATCCTGATGTTTACCGGCTCCATTCTAGTAAACATAAGATCACCTAATTCCTACATGATCACAAGGGATTATTCTTGAGAAAATTAAAAGCTATCTCTCACTGATTGTGTAAGAAATCTTTCACACGAAAGAAAACGATTCTATTGTTTCCCCAGTGTTGGGCGCAAAGCATGGATAAAATTTTCCAGCGTTGCCGCTAGCAGCAAACGTTTGTGACTGACGATCTGCTCCGACATTACATTACCGCTGCCGTTGAAAAGCGAGACAAGAGTTATTTCGGATTTAGTGGTCGCTAGGAACAGCATTGGTAACAGCTTCAGACGTTTTTAGGCTACCAAATAACCGATTAGAGTTTCCTGTAGGCCAATACAGTCATCATCACTCCATGCTTGTAGCAGGCTTAGGCGATGTACACCGAATTGAACGTGTAAGTCGCCCGGGTACTGCTTCGTGTAGAAACACTGATCATCTGGCTGTAGCCGTAAACCCAGAGCAGTTTCCACTTTCTTTAGAGTTGCTGCTTGAATGAAAGATTGAAGTAGCCACAGCATTGCATCATCACGGTGCCACACGATACAGGGTGACAGCACACCAAATAGCGCCTGACTGGCGCATGATCACGATCATGCGCCACAACTCGACATAGCGTTGAGTGAATCTACGCAGGGCATGTTTTGATACATCATGATCCATACTTTTTTCACATAGGTTAGACTAGGGGATTATTGTACCTATTCACTGAGGGCACAACAGCGTTGACAACGTATCTTTACACAGCAATCTAGCAACCAACAGTGCTAAGCATTGCTCAACAAATGAGCTAAAGAATAGTTTGGGTTGGTAAAATGTAGAGGAAGCGGTAATGTTGAATGCAGGAGTGCCAGAACATCAACCCTAACGAAATGCTATTCTGCTAGCGCATGGACTACTACTGCCCCGTACTGGATGAAAAAGGAGTAACCTTGATTACACACATCAGCCCGCTTGGCTCTATGGATTTATTGTCGCAGTTGGAAGTAGATATTCTAAAGCGTACCGCCAGCAGCAACCTGTACCGCTTGTTCCGCAACTGTTCGCTGGCCGTATTGAATTCAGGTAGGCAGACTTACAACAGTAAACAGCTCCTATCCCGCTATGAAACCTTTGATATCAATGTACTAAGCCAAAAACGCGGAGTAAAAGTGGAACTAGTCAACCCGCCAGAAGAAGCCTTTGTCGATGGTCGTATTATCCGCTCACTACAGGCTAACCTATTCGCCGTGCTACGCGACATCCTGTTCGTATACGGTCAAATCGCCAGCGCTTGGCATTCTCAGCACCTGAATCTGGAAAACCCGGCTCTTATCACCAACTTGGTATTCTCCATTCTGCGCAATGCACATACGCTGCATCTGGATGAAGATCCTAATATGGTGGTGTGTTGGGGCGGCCATTCGATCAAGAAGAATGAATACCTCTACGCACGAAAGGTCGGCAGCCAACTGGGTTTGCGCGAGTTGAATATCTGTACCGGCTGCGGGCCTGGCGCTATGGAAGCACCGATGAAAGGTGCAGCGGTGGGGCATGCGCAACAGCGCTACCGTAACAGCCGCTTTATCGGCATAACCGAACCTTCGATCATTGCGGCCGAGCCACCTAACCAGTTGCTCAACGAACTGGTAATCATGCCAGATATCGAAAAACGCCTGGAAGCCTTCGTGCGTATTGCCCACGGCATCATCATCTTCCCAGGCGGTGTCGGCACGGCCGAAGAGCTACTATATCTGCTGGGGATACTGATAAACCCTGAGAATAATGAGCAGGTATTGCCGCTGATCCTGACCGGGCCGAAAGAGAGCGCTGACTACTTCCGAGTGTTGGATGCGTTCATCATGAACACCTTGGGAGACGAAGCACGCCAGCACTACAGCATCATTATTGATGACCCGGTAGAAGTCGCGCGACAAATGAAGAAAGCCATGCCATTAGTGAAGGAAAACCGCCGCAACACTGGCGATGCTTACAGCTTTAACTGGTCGATCCGCATTGCACCGGATTTGCAGTTACCCTTCGAGCCGACCCATGAAAACATGGCGCACCTTAACCTGTCTCAGAACCAATCCGCTGAGCAGTTAACCGCCGCGATGCGCCGCGCATTCTCTGGCATCGTATCTGGCAACGTGAAGGAAAATGGCATCGATGACATTGAACAGTTCGGGCCTTACAAACTGCACGGCGAACCAAAAGTGATGAAATACATGGATAGCCTGTTGCAAAGTTTTATCACCCAGCAGCGCATGAAACTACCGTACAGTGCCTATGTGCCCTGCTATGAAATCATAGCCTGACCCGCGATTTTTAACTTTGTTACCTTTGCCCACGCTATGCATTGCAAGTTGCAGCTAAAAACCTGTGTAGGGCTAAGACCAAAGGTATCAAGCTCCTGGAAATAGGGCAAATAAGACAACGCTATAGCCTGAAAGGCGATGAGACATGCTTATACACCTATTGATTATTGACGCTCTTAACCTGATTCGCCGCATCTACGCCTTCCGATTCGCTCTGCAACAGCTTATCCAGCACAGTCGTCCAACGCACGCGTTAGCCGTGTTCGATGAATATGACCGTAGTACAATCTAGCGGCACCAAATCCTACCCAATTACAAGGCTGGGCGCATCACCGATGCCGGAAAACATGCTAACGCTATGATGAGTAACCTGACCTATTTCCATCAGGATTGCGGCCATCAGGCCGTTATCCAACGAATGCACCAGTATGCTGAGCTCCACCAACTGATAGCTCTAGCCAACTAGGCTATATCACTCAGATCAACCGCATGCATGCCTCTGGCTAGACGTTCTTCCCACTCATCGGCGGAGATGAAGACATGGAACGCCTCTTCCAACTTCAGCCTAGAGCGGCTTGGTGCATCGGCTGGGAAGCGCAGGCGCGGAATACACATATAAAAATGCGAGTTATTGTGACTGAAAGAATAGCCGACATAGCAGCAACCTGGGGCGATAAAGAATACATGCACCACCGGACGCGGCGCATTTTCACGCGCTATCAGCACTTTTTGCTCACGCATGGCGGTGCTCAGCGGCACCGTCAACTTGCGGCAAAACTTCATCAGTTTTTTTCTTTCGTTAGTGTCAGAAACTTTTACCGGTAGTTCACCACCGCGATCGATCATGCCGATCAGCATGCCAACGATTGGCGACACCCGATCTTCCCGCGGCAAATTACGTAGCAGTTATTATACTACCATTTTACGGACGAAATTAGCTCGCGTAACGGGATTTCCCGCGCCAAACGATCGGCATCATCCGGCTGATAGCATTCGAACAATACATAGCCACTGTTTTTTTAGCCGGGAGAAGCCGAAAACTTCTAACCGAACCGCCTTATCGGTTATTTCAGCGGCACACTCTTTCTCGAAGCCTGGGCGGCAATACAACACGATCTTATTCATGGCATCGAGCCTCTGTTCTCAGGCGCAAAGCGCCAATCAACATCAATACCTAGACAATCAGGAAGCACACGCCGCCAACCGGCGTGATGTAGACACAAATTTGTAGGTGTAACAGCACCAAAAAGTACAGGCTGCCGCTGAATAAAAAAAGTGCCGAGCGCCAACAGAGCTCCCTCCCCACACCAGTAATGTTCAGCGTGTGGAAGCCCTGATATTCCATAGCTGTGCGAACCCAAGCCATTTCATTAGCGCTGAGCGTATTACTCAATACATGTCCGCCGAGAGCTCCCAGTGCGACAAACACCAAGCCGCTGATAGCGGGAAAAACCAGCATTAAACGATTGCTAATCGTCATTTACCCTAATAAAGAAAATCAGACAGCTTTATGTAGCACTAACCGACCTTATTGTTCTTAGCAAAAGTGGAATTTCTACTGCTCACTGGCTACCCCGCGCGTGCCAATAGCCATCAACGAAAGGCTGCTATTTTACCCACTTTTACCTGGCTGGCATGACATACCAGATAAAAAGCATTTTTACTGACTAATACATCATTGAATGGAAAAACTAAATGTCTAGCCTCAATCTCGATTTACACTATCACTTTATTCACTAGTACCATCCCCTACCCATGCACCGCAGCCTGTATCACCATGGCACTATGACTAAAGATCGGCTCCTGCTGCACATTGATGTGTTGCAACTCTACCTGGCAGGTATCGACTAACCAGTCGTAAGCGTGAAGTACCGTGTAGCAAGGTTATAATAAACCGAGTGGATGGTTATCACTCAGCATACTCGGTTAACATACAGACAGTAGATATTCCGCATGCTGAAATTCAGCACCTAGCTCCCCGGCAAGTACACAGGCCACAAAAAATCGCTATATCGATAGCATCTGCTAGCTTGTCTACTTCACGATCCACCGCCTGAATGCGCACATCGATACCAAGGTAAGCAGAGTTAAAGCAGAAAATACGCAGAACCAACCACTGAATAGCAAAACTGGGAGGCAGACTGACGGCTAGTGTCCCTAGCCTGCAACTTAAGTGCAGCTTCATTGATCAAAGAGAAGACTACCTTGATGTCAAGGTAATAGCTCTGCCCTTACTCCGTCAGCAGCAACAAGCGTTAACGCTGCCGGAACAGCTTTAGGCCAAGAAAATCTTCCAGCGACTTTATCTGGTGGCTCACTGTGGCTTGAGTCATAAACCGCGCTTCTGGCATCTTGGTAAAATTCAGATGGCGAGCAGCCGCATTGAACTCCCTCAACGCATTGAAGGGAGGGGTAAACACTTTGGCATTAATTAGATACCTTCATGTAACAATCAGTTGAATAATGCGGCGTCGTAAATCGGAAAGCCCTGTGTAGGATTCCATAGGTTGAGCCTAACAAACCACTAACATTATTTTTTTTCGATCCATTATACTTTTCCGTTGAGGGTACTCTAGCAAATAACTACAGTGATGGTACTACCTAAGCCGAAACAAAAAGGGATTTGATGTTAATAACATCGATAAACTTTTGGCTTGTGGTTATGATATTGTGTTTGCCTTATGACCGGTAAACTGGTCGGGGTAGCTTATGTAATTTTTTTCATTTTCTGTATATTTATACTGTCCTTACACAGTGATTTTATGAAGCATCGCTTGATTTACGGAGCTTTTTCCTAAAATTTACGGGTCACATTTATCCCTTTTCTTTCGGCTCAATAGGATTGATCCGTTGCTTAACGTCATGGAGGAATCGCTGCCCCATGCTAGTGTGGTATTCGCCGTTGGTTTTGATAACTTGTTTACACTGGCAAAATAGGACAGGATCAGGCACTGACTCAAACCAATGATAATCAGAGTATGATACCTTTTAACCCCATACTATTTCGTCAGCAGTTTCCCGCCATCACTCAGGGCCGAATTTATCTGGACACCGCCACCACCGCGTTAAAACCGCTGGTGGTGATCGAAGCCACGAATCAATGTTACTGTGAAGATACTGCCACCGTGCACCGCAGCCAGCACCGCGTAGCACAAGATCTGACCACCCGTTTTGAACAGGCGCGTAGTCTGGTGGCAGCGCTGATCAACGCACCTTCTGCCGACGATATCATCTGGACCCGCGGCACCACTGAGGCGATCAACCTGGTGGCACAAAGCTACGCCCGGCCGCGCTTGCAGCCTGGTGACGAAATTTTGGTGAGTGAAGCTGAGCACCATGCCAACCTGATCCCCTGGCTAATAGTGGCGGAACAAACGGGTGCTCAGGTTATCAAGCTTCCTATCGGCACCAATCGTCTGCCAGAGCTGGCGCGCTTGCCTTCCTTGCTTAACGACAAAACCCGCCTGTTGGCACTGGGGCAAATGTCCAACGTGACCGGTGGCTGCCCAGATCTTGCGCAAGCCATCACCCTGGCGCATGGTGCAGGCGCACGAGTGACGATCGACGGTGCCCAAGGCATCGTGCATTGCCCCGCCGACGTTCAGAAGCTTGATATCGATTTTTACGCCTTCTCTGGCCACAAACTATATGGCCCGACTGGCATCGGCGCACTATATGGTAAAAGCGAACTGCTGGCGCAGATGCCGCCTTGGCAAGGTGGCGGGAAAATGCTGGCCCAGGCATCTTTTGGCGGCTTCACGCCTAAAAAACCGCCGCATTGCTTTGAAGCGGGTACACCGAATATTGCCGGTGTACTGGGGATGGCGGCCACACTGAACTGGCTGGACAAACAGGATTGGTCGGCGGCAGAACGTTACAGCTGCGCTTTGGCTGACCAAGCTGAGCAACGTATGGCACAATTGCCAGGATTTCGCAGTTTCCGCTGTTCTGGTTCCAGCTTGCTGGCGTTTGATATTGCGGACATCCATCACAGCGACATTGTTACGCTGTTGGCTGAACATGGCATCGCACTGCGCAACGGCCAACACTGCGCCCAGCCGATGATGGCGGCGTTAGGCGTCAGCGGCACTTTGCGCGCTTCCTTTGCGCCCTATAATTCTCAGCAGGATGTCGATGCACTGGTGGCCGCATTGTTTAACACTATCGATCTGTTGGCCAACTAAATTGACCACCAGAGACACTATGCTCGCTCCCCATCCATTTGGTAGTGAGATTACTAGCGTAGCGTTGATCGAGATCTTCAGCACGCTAAACCAGTGGGAGGATCGCTATCGGCAGTTGATCACTCTAGCGAAACAGCTTCCGCCACTGCCGGAAGCGCTACGAGAAAAGGAAATAGCGTTTAGCGGCTGTGAAAACCGAGTTTGGCTGGGCCATCAGCGGTTGTCCGATGGCACTCTGCATTTTTATGGTGACAGCGAAGGCCGCATAGTGCGCGGTCTGCTGGCAGTATTGCTAACCGCCGTAGAGGGCAAAACGCCGCAACAAATCGCCTTACTGGAACCACTGGCGTTGTTTGATCATCTGGCTTTATGCAATCAGTTAGGCGCCACACGCGTTAGCGGGTTAGCGGCGTTGGCTGCTGGGGTGCAGGCAATCGCTGTCCGCTACCTCTAACGCGCCGCTTTTGCCAGCATTTTTTTCAACACGTGGGATACAGCAAAAAAACCAAAAGTAGCGGTAACCATAGTCACTGCGCCAAAACCCGCGCTGCAATCCATTCTTTTTGGCCCATCGGCTGTGCTACGCGATGCGCATACTGAACCGTCCGGCTGTGGGTAGACCAAAGGTTCGCTGGAGAATACGCAGTCGATACCCAACTTACCATTGCTATTTTTCACTACGTTGAAATCATGCTTTAGCCGCGCACGCAGCTTGGCTGCTAGCGGGTCTTGGATTGTTTTCGCCAGATCGGCCACTTCTATCTTGGTCGGGTCAATTTGCCCGCCGGCACCACCAGTAGTCACTACCGGGATCTGGTAGCGACGGCAATAAGATAGCAGCGCTGCCTTGGGGCGCACGCTATCGATGGCATCGATTACATAGCTGAAATTTTGATCCAATAACTCAGCGACATTATATGCGGTAATAAAATCGTCGATACAGGTTACCTGGCATTCTGGGTTGATTGCCAGAATACGCTCCGCCATCACTTCAGTTTTCGACTGGCCGAAATGCTGGCGCAACGCATGGATCTGACGGTTGGTATTGGTGATACAGACATCATCCATGTCGATTAAGGTAATGGCACCGATGCCAGTGCGTGACAGCGCCTCAGCCACCCAGGAACCCACGCCACCAATGCCAATCACGCAGATGTGTGCCTGAGCAAACAACGCCAATGCTGGGTGGCCGTATAGACGTGCCGTACCGCCAAAACGTTGTAAATAAGCTGCTGAATAGGTTGTACTCATAACGATTTAATTACCTTTATAAGTGCAAGCGGACAGTCCGCATCCCTTAGCCGTTTAATATGCGCTTAGCGGTTAAGCAGTGATCTACCACCGCTGTGCGGGTTAGGACTAGATAGCAGTGCGCTGCGGGTGCCGTTCAACACCCAAACGCGGCCATAGTGGTTATAGTAACCTGCCGAGTGACCGGCCGCAGACCCAATGCCCTGATAGAGGTCAAAATGCTGCCCCTTGATGGCACCACCGACATCAAGTGCAACCATCAGGCGCATTTTATATTTTCCCGTGAATTGACCTTTATTGTCTAGCAGTGGCACTTCAGCCAGCAATGTGGTGCCAGTGGAGATCAGCGAGCGATCAGAAGCCACTGAAGCTTTAGCGATCAATGGTACTGCGCTAGCACCTTTTACCGATGTGAAAGCTTCTGGACGGAAAAATACGAAAGAGTGATTATGCTCCAGCAGTTCGCGCAATTCCGCCGCGCTATGGCTAGCGGCCCACTGATGGATCGCCTGCAACGACATATCCGCCTTAGCCACTGCACCGCGATCTATCAGCACCTTGCCAATGCTACGGTAGGCATGGCCATTTTTGCCACCATAGCCGAAGAAGACCAGTGGCTGACCATTGCCATAATCCACATAGCCGCTACCCTGAACTTCCATCATAAAGTTATCTATCAGCGAGTTGGTATAAGCGATGATATAGCGGTCGTCCAGTGCTCCGGAATAAATGCTTGCACGGTTAGGCAAAGGTTTTTTACCTTTCGGAGGCATGCGGTAGAGCGGGTAGCAGAACGGTCCCTGTTGGGTGTAGCGCGCCTGCAACACTGGTGTATAGTAGCTAGTAAACTGCACATTGCCATAGTTATCGACACCTTTCATCTGGTCAGCACTAAGTCCATATTGGTTCAATTGACGTGTATCGGCACCCGCTGATATCCAATTTTGCACCGCCTGGTAAGTCGTATTTTGGCGATCAAAGAGCGCAGGGGCGGCATACTTTATCTCCAGCAACTGATTCAAGTAATCCTGGGCGTTGACCGGTACTCCCTTGGCGTTAGGCTGATTGACTCGTTTCAGAGCATGATCAAAACGACCATCCTTATATTGCTGCCCACGATCAGTCGGCTTAGACGCACATCCCACCAGCACCACCACTAACCCACCCAGTAGATATTTATCCCAATGCCATTTCATCGTACACTCTCACACTTAATAATATATCGGCTGAACGATAACAAACGCCTATCGATAAAGGAATCTCTGCAAATAAAAAAACCAGATAGCAAGATAATGATGAAAAAGAATGCAATTTGCGGTTAAATTCAGCATAAAAACGATTTTCTCCCAATAAATTGCAAAAAAAGTTTGCAACAAAATGCACGGAGAGTATAGTGCGCATCAATCAGACGCGGGGTGGAGCAGCCCGGTAGCTCGTCGGGCTCATAACCCGAAGGTCGTCGGTTCAAATCCGACCCCCGCAACCAATGTTAATAACAACAGCAAAATACACTGCAGTGTGCCTTTTAGCGCTAAGAGCATGTTAAGACCGGCCCAATCCGCAACCAATACCGCCATTATCAACTCGCCGATGCACCTCTGTTAGCAAGTTATGCCCTGATTACCGCCAGAATCAGACTCCGCCGCCTGTTTGCTGTAAATGATGGGTGCGCAGCCCTGCTATCTTCTTCTTCCATACTGCTGAGAAACGTTGTTTTAACCAGAATCGAAGGAATATCCAGACAATTTTTAAGCAACCGGTTAATTTTTTTATCCGGATCAGAACTTCATTGCCGAATTTCGGGCTGTCATTAATGGTCGCCGTCTGCACCAGATCAAACAAGGTATAAGCGAGATAACAGTCACCGCTTTTACTGACGCCAACAATTTGGTCCGAGGTGTTTTGGGTCTGTGCTAAGAACTTGGTTACCGATCTCGTGGCTCCTTTAGTCAATAGTGCGAATATCTATGAACCGCGTGCTCCTCGGCGTGCAAAGGCATCAGCGTGAATGGAAACGAATAAATCAGCACGCTGTTTACGCGCCTTTGAAACACGCACCTTGAGCGGAATAAACACATCGTCATTTCGCACGTCTTGAGCATAACAATATCGCCGGAATCCTCACCCCCATAGCCAGGATTTAAAAGGCGAAGAAAATGATCGGTTTCTATTCCTCAAAGGGGATGACCGATCCACAAGGCAACATCATTCCCGAACTCTCCCCAGGAAGAGCACGGTGACTATCATTCCGTTACTGTACTCTTCCTGGCGCTGCGCAGTGAAATCCTGCCGCAGCGGAGTTGCTTCGCAGCTACTTAATCAGTTATTATAGGAGGATGGCGCGTTGGTATAAAATCTGTTCTCGCGCGATAGGCATCCGCAGATAAATCGTTTTCAAGAGTAAGCGAAAAGATGCGCCGTGCGACTATCGACGATATCGGATGCATCTTGGAGTTGGGATCCTCCCGCCGTAGCAGCAGGATATTTTAGTAAGCCGTTCACGTAAACAACTGGATATAAAAATCGACAAGTTCAGCATTATCGAACGCGATAATCTACCCATTGCCTGCGCAGCGCTCGCGGTCCCCGTTTACAGAAGAGACAATCAGCGAAATGGCTTTCCTAGAAGTACATCCAGACTACCGTAGTTCCTCGCGCGGCGAAATTTAGCTGCAACGGGTGGAAAGTCAAGCGCGACAAATGGGCATGCAAAAACTTTTCGTACTAACCACCCGCAGCATCCATTGGTTCCAAGAGCGCGGCTTTACTCCGGCAGCAGTCCAGGTACTTCTGATATAAAAAACGTCGCAATACAACTACAAGCAACGCTCCAAAATTATGCTGGCAGAGCTGTAACCACTGCTGTGCTCTTCTGCCGTCTACTCCCCCTTCCGCAAGCGTTCAGCCAAACCGCTACGCCGCTTGGTTGGCGTGCAAATCGCCTTCATTAATACCCTATCGTCGGCGTACAGCGATAGCCGAGTACGTGCACGAGTGATGGCGGTATAGACCAACTCACGGGTTAGAAGCGGCAGAAAATGTGTCGGCAGCACCAACACAGTATGATAAAACTCAGAACCCTGGGATTTATGCATAGTCATTGCGTAGGCAGTTTCATGCGCGGGCAAACGGCTTGGCTGCACCGATTTGACACTACCGTCTGGCAGAAGGAAATGCACGCGCAAATCACCGCGCCCATCCCGCAAGGCAATACCGATATCGCCGTTATACAATCCCAACGTACTGTCACTACGCCCGATCATCACTGGTCTCCCCAGATACCAGTGTCCTGCTGAGCGTTGGATCAACCCGGCATGCTGCAACCCGGACTCGATCCGCTGGTTCAACCCGGCAACCCCGAATGGCCCTATACGCAGCGCGCACAAAACTTGAAAATAACCGAATGCTGCCAGCACCGTCACGGCATCGGCCCCAGCTATCACCTGTATCAAGTAATCGCGGTATCCCTCCACACACACCGCCAACAGCGCCTGATATTCTTCAGTGGTCGCCAGCGAATAACCAGCAACATCGCTGAAACCACCGTTAATCACTGCCCGCGCCCGTGCAAGATCACCAACATTGACCGCCTGCGCCAGTTGGCCGATGCCAGATTTGGCGTCAAAGCGATAGCTCTTGCGCAGTAAACATATGCTGTCGCGTACAGCTGCTTCTGCCCGCGCTTGCTGCCCCCCCCGCAATAGGCAGCCAGTCAAACGGCTTAGCTCTGCGGCACGTGCCTCGCTGTACCCCTGTTCGGCAAAACGACAAATATCACCCAGCACCGCCCCCGCTTCTACCGAGGCCAATTGATCGCGGTCACCGAGTAAAATCAACCGCGCCCGTTTTGGTAAGGCGGCAATTAAACGAGCCATCATCGGCAAATCGACCATTGACGCCTCATCCACTACCAGCACATCCAGATGCAGCGGATTACCGCGATGATAGAGCATGCGTTGGCTGTTGGGTTGCACGCCCAACAGCCGATGCAACGTTGCAGCTTCAGTCGGGAATAGCGCATGCTGCGCCGGAGTTAACGCCAGCTTACGGCTGGCGCTGCTAAGCGACTCAGTCAGCCGCGCTGCTGCTTTGCCAGTCGGTGCCGTCAATTGAATACGTAGCCGCCCGCGATCATCGAGCTGCACTAGTGCCGCCAGTAATTTGGCTACGGTGGTAGTTTTACCGGTGCCTGGCCCACCGGAAATCACCGCAATTCGCCGGGTCACAGCCACCGCAGCGGCAATTTTCTGCCAGTCCTGTTTATCAGTAGCCGCACCAAACAGCCGATCGAGAATAGCGCGCAAATGAGATTCATCTACTACCTGATGTTCGTTATCGCTACTGATAAATACCGCCACCTCACCTTCGCTCTGCCACATGCGCTGTAAGTACAGGCGTTGTCCATGCAATACTAGCGGCGTAGCATCGCTGCCATCACCAACTGCGGCGCAGGCCATCAGACGCTGCTGCCAGCGGGCAATATCTGGTTTCCCGGCGGTCAACCATACGGCCTGTGCTAGTTCTGGCTGCCGCCCTGCAAACAATTGTCCCATCTGTAGCTGATCCAACATCATGCAAACATGGCCGACCCCTGCCTCTGCGCTCAGGCAGGCGGCCGCCAGCAGAATATCGGGTTCATCTTTGGCCGCTACCACACCAGCGAACTGCACATCCAGTGGCCTCAGCACACCAAGCGCTACCGCCTGATCCAGCAGCGCAATCATCATTCATGCTTCCCCGCAGCAGCGCCGCTGCTGAACAATAAATCCATGCTTTCCACCAATTTTTGTTCCGGGCGGCACGCAAAAATGCCATTGCCCGGATGCAGCGCATCAACACCGCGTAAGAATAGGTAAATGACCCCGCCAAAATAGCGCTGGTAGTCGTAGTCCGCCAGCCGATGGCGCAGATAGCGATGCAACGCCAGAGTATAGAGCTGATATTGCAGGTCATAGCGATGTTCCGCCATCGCACGTTCCATCGCTGTCCGGGTATAAGCACTGCTGTCCTCGCCCAGCCAGTTGGATTTGTAGTCCAGCAAATAGTATTTGTTCTGCCAGCAGAACACTAAATCGATAAAGCCTTTGATCATGCCTTGAACCTTCTGGAAATCCAGCACCGGACAGCGAGCAGAAAGCGGATCGTAGCGTTTTACCAGTTTATCAAGCTCGTTTGCCTGTAATACCCGGTTAATCGGCAGATAGAACTGCAACTCAGCCTGCTTGTGCTGCGGTGATAATGCTGCCAAGGTCACTCCGTGGTTATTCAGCGGGGTAGTTAGCAGCACCTGCACCCATGCTAGCAAAATAGGCTGCCAGTGATCGGCAAAACCCTGCTGTTGCAACTGTTTCAACAGCCACTGTTCGTCCAGCGGCTGAGTAAAGTCCAGTGTCTCGAACACACTGTGCAGAAAGGTGCCGGGTGCCGCACCACGCGGGAATGTATGCGGTGTAAGTGCTGTCTCTTTTTTTTCTGCTTGCTCCCCAGCAGCATCGATATCCAACTGTGGCAGCAGATCCTGCATCAGATTTCCACCGTGCTGCCGCAGGCCGGTATAGCTGGTCACCCGCCAGAAATCTTGGATCTGGCGGGTGAAATCTTTTGCTGCTAGCTTTGTCGAGATAGCTACTTGCTGTTGCCAGGGCTGCTCGTTTAGCGTCTCGACCCGAGAAACCACAACACCGCCGCCAGCCAACTGCTGCAAACATTTATGCAAGTAAGCAGCATCACCCGCTTGCCCAGCCTGCACCAAATAGCCCAATGCGCTACGATGCACATCTGTGATACCCTGATTCTTGCGTGCGCCATGGATCAACGGCGCAATGCAGATGCTACTGTGATATACTGAGCGAGTCAACGCCACGTACAGCAAACGCAGATCTTCCGCCAAGCGTTCTTCTTCTGCCCAAGCCAGGCTATCTTTATTAACGTTAAGATCCAACAGCACCTGGAAGCTATTGCGATCGTGATACAGTGCCTGCTTCTGCTGGCGGAAATTGCCAACAAATGGCAGCCATACGAGATCGAACTCCAGCCCTTTGGATTTGTGTATAGTGATCACCTGCACAAGATGACGATCGCTCTCCAGCCTCAATTGCTGGTTATCGGATTGGCGGTTAGGCTGTGCGATTTGCTGTGCCAGCCAGCGAACCAATGCATGCTCGCTGTCAAGCTGCACAGCGGCCTCCTGCAACAGTTCACCCAAGTGCAGCACGTCAGTTAGACGCCGTTCCCCATCAGGGCTAGCTAGCAGGTTTTCCGCCAGATAGCGTGTTTTCATCACTTCTCTCAGCATCGGCAATACACCGCGATACCGCCAGAGCGTGCGGTATTTATCGAACTCGTCCACCAATGCATCCCAGGCGAGTTCGTCGCTGATCAAGCCAACCAAAGTTGGCGCATCCAGCCCCATCAGCCCGGTTGCCATAGCACTACGCAACGTGCATTCCTGCTCCGGCACCAGCACCGCCTGCAACAGTAATAGCATATCTTTGGCTTCTTGCGTGTCGAATATGCTGTCGCGGTTGGAAAGATAAACTGAGGGAATCGACAGCGCACTGAGCGCCTCACGCACTATCGCTGCTTCATTGCGGCTACGTACCAGCACCGTGATATTCGACGCTTGCACCGGCCTGCGACATTTACCGTTATCCAGCCAAGCCTGCCCTTGCTGCCCGGTACTGAGCCAGTGACGGATTTGCGTAGCGCATAGCCGTGCCATCAGGTGTTGGTAATCACTTACACTAACACTTTCTCCCTGTTGCAACCAGAACTGCATCGCTGGCTGTGACTGTTTGTACAGTTCAAACACCAGCCCTTGATTCTTTTCCGCCGCGCTGACCTCAATAAAGGGAATTTGACTAAACAGGAAGGATTTTTCCAATTGGCAAAACAGCGTGTTAACGCTGGCTACCATAGCAGGAGACGAGCGCCAGTTTGTTTCAAGGGTATAGTGTGCGCTCACCTCAGAACGGGCACGCATATAGGTGAAAATATCAGCACCTCGGAAGGTGTAAATAGCCTGTTTTGGATCGCCAATCAGCAGCAAGCCACAGTCCTGCTGGCCGACATAAAGTTTCTGGAAGATGCGGTATTGCTGCGGGTCAGCATCCTGGAATTCGTCGATCATCACTACCGGATAGCATTGACGGATCGCCTTTGCCAATTGCTCCCCCCCTACGTTTTGCAATGCACTGTCTATCCGGCTAAGCAGATCGTCAAAACCCAGCTCGGAGCGCTGGCGTTTCTCCTGCTGAATCGAGCGACGTATTTCGCTGAGCGCTCGCGCTATGATCAGGTCACGCAGCGTCAAGGGAGCGGCAAAAAGTTCATCAATAGCAGTAAACAATGTATGACGCGGCGCTTCGCCCTGCTTGGTTTTTTTTAACAATACCGACTGGCGAAATTTATCCAGTTCTTTAGGTAACTGGTAATCCAAGGTTTCCTTCATCGCCCACTCACCGACTTTGGCTAACCAATTCGGTAGGTGTTTGCTGCTGTAGCTGCGCTTATCGGCACCGGATTGGCAGATTAATGTCTCCAGATCACCTGCAACCTTCTGCCAATGCGCCTTGATGGCGTCTATGCGCGCCACGATTTGCTCATGGCGCATTAGCACTGTTTCTTCATCCTTAGGCGGCTGGCGCAGTGTTGGCGCTTCACCATGCAAATAGTCGGAAATATCGGCTAGCAGCGCCTCTGGGCCGTTCCACTCTTGGCTAACTACGCGAGCAATGCCCAACGGTAGCGGGTAGCAGTAGCGACGCCAGAAGTCGGCACACGCTTGCCGACGTAGCGGTAGTTCGTCCCGCACCAGAGTTTGTTCAAACAGCATGCCGGATTCGAAAGCATTGTGGGTCAGTATGCGCTGGCAAAAGCCATGGATAGTATAAATTGCCGCTTCGTCCATCTGACGCTCGGCAGAGAGCAATTGCGCAGCTGCATCGGACAGATCATCAATCTTATCCAACAGCGCTGAAAACAACGGTTCTTGGCTTTTCCCACGCACGCAAGCAAGGCGTAGCTCGTGAATATTATTGCGAATACGCCCGCGCAATTCCTCGGTGGCAGCCTCGGTAAAGGTCACTACCAGGATTTCTTCGACCGTCAACGGCCGGTAGAATGCCGTGTCCTGACCAAGCCCTAGTAGTAACCGCAGGTAAAGCGCGCCAATAGTGAAGGTTTTGCCCGTTCCCGCCGATGCTTCAATCAGCCGCTCACCAAACAGTGGCAACGTCAACGGATCAAGTATCTGTGGAACCTTCTCGTTCATGGTGTCGCCACCTTGCGCGGTTGAACATTCTGCAATGCGTAGGCATTAGGATAAGTAACCCAACCCTTCGGCTCAGCATAGTCTGCTTTATCCTGGGCGCTACCACTGAACTGTGACAACAGTGCCAACCACTGCAGTTGGATCACTGCCTGATGGAAGTAGCCCTCCAACGTGGCTGGCGTCAGTTGCATAACTTGGTCAATCAGCTGCTGACACGTATCAAAAGCAAAATTACTGCGATCAAAATCGTCGGCAAAGCGGCTGGCTTCTTCCCCAATGGTTTGTGGCCGCTGCTTCAGTTCGTTGATCAGCGCTTGCTGGTACTGTTGGAAGTCCACATCACTCATTTCACGCAGGCGTTTTTCCGTTTTTAAGTAGAAATCTTCGTAACGCTGATACAAATACGCTGGCCTTTTACTATTGCTCTGTAATAGTAAAAGGCGGCGCACCATTGGCGACTTACCAATATCGGTAAGGCGAATTGCATATAGCCTAATTGTTCCTTAGTGTGCAATTAGCTATAGATCCACGGCTAGATAATCTACCCCAACAACGCGCTATAGGTCATGCTGAATACTTCGTCTTAGCCGGTCGATACATAAACCACTGCCAGTGCCGAGTCAGTACTACTGGCCGCTTGTTGTAAGTTGGCCAATTATTGCTTGTCCACCACACCTCTTTGTCATTGCCACCATAAAACACCACTGCAACCCAGGCGCTGCTTAAGTGCTGAGGCCAGAGTAGAAACCTGCTATTCGCTCATATTTTCCACCATCAGCAGTTCGAGCCTAGCGGCCACCAATAGGCTTTCGCGGTAAGCCAAGACATCTTTTAGAGTCAGTTTTTTCAAGCATATCACGGAGCTCAATGCGCTCCGAGTATGGCATGCTAGAAATCATCTTCACTGGCTGGATTACCAACCCAAAGGATTTGCCCTTCTCGGTAGAATCTAACTGTTCCAGATACCAGAATTTAGCTTGCGCCAGTTGCTCCTCTGTCGGGATAAAACTGACGTAGTCTTCAATCAGCGAGCTTAACAATTGCGGCAGACGCTGGTTAAAACCATTGGCGTTAATCCTTAGGCCGTTTTTCAGCGAGGTAGAGAAGCTTAAACCGCCCACCGATGCCTGATAGCTCAGTTGATTCAACGCGATGCCAGCATCGGATCGGCACCAGCGTGGATGGCATCCGCTAGCCTCTGTTTCTGAAACCAATCTGACAGGGTATTTTTGCTACGGTTGCCAATTAGGCAGCTGATTGTAGGTATTAGTTTTGCTGCGTAACGCCGCGCTTTTTTTGCTGATAGGGAATTCAACTTTCATTCGTTTGCGCGGTTGGGCAAGCACATAGTAAATAATGATACTCTTTTACTCCGACGTGACGTGGGATTCGCTGGATTCAGCGTTTCTGCCCTAACCTGCGCCATACGCATGCCGTTGCGTGAACGCGCCATCGTTAGCTTGGCGTTAACCGCATAGCGCTCTCGATCGGTTTTGCCCGGCTCTATCAGTGGTTTTGCAATGGGGCATCCCGCAAAGCGATCAGCCGTAGGCTCCAGCGCGTTATTCTCCACGCTCAAATAGAACGCGATGCGGTGGAGGCTATACTGGCATTATGGCCTCCACCGTGTTTTTTCAAAAATTCCGACAGATTTTTGGCTGCGTATAACGCTTAGACCCCATCATTACCATGTATTCCAGGTAGTGATCTAATCCTAGCTGGCTATTCGGATCTTCCAGCAAACCGACCTTCAGCACCAATGCCACCAGCAATTTTGGTGCCTAAGCATTGGAAACCAGCATCACCATGATGCCGTTTAGCAGTTTGATCCCTTATAGTGTCGCGCATCTTTTAGTTTTTGTTGATCTTTTCTGCCAGCGGTTGCTATCCCTGTGCCCCTGAGATGAAAGGCACCCAACATATTGCCAAGAATACTAGCCTGGTGATACGGGCCAACTGTCTACGCATAGCCAAACCATCTATTTTGACACCATTTCGCCAATGCCTTGATGTTGATAGTATTCGTCAAATCCATATAATTAAAATTTTTACCCGATGGGATTTCAAGATGCAACTTAAAAAACGATGGGAATATACGCCTGTACGTTATGTAAGATTTGAGTAGCCCAATGGTTACATATCACCTCAATTATTTTACCGCATCCAAGGCACCCAGGCTGTATCCCAAAATTATCCGTGAGCCCCGCTATCGACAATGGCCTCGACCCTTTGGTTCGCGCTAAAAAGCCAGTACTCTGCGTTGTCGGGCTTAAGCATAGTCCCCCCTTATATCCCCCTGCCGCCTTGATAACGAGATTTTGGGTCTATGACGGTGACGCCCGCCACGTTTAATAGCCGGACACAACCTAGCACTACCGGGATAGGATTACCCAGGGTAAAGTGACAAGGTCAACTGGTATTATGCCGCGCTACCGGTAGCAAGTAGCGTTCTGTTTCGGCCAAAATCTGAGCTAAATCGTCATTATCCAAATCCAACTTACGGAATACTCGCTGCACATAAGGATCTTCTCCTTCACCTGTGATGCGCTGATCACCCTGCAAAGCCTGCAACAGTTTAGCCTGTGCTTTGGTTTGCGTCTCTTCCTGCCAGTCAATCCGCTGTGTTTCCGGCTGATAACATTGGTTCAGCCACGCCCAGCCGCTTTTGTTTAGCAGCAACAGCGGTTGGCACAGACCACGCTGATAACCTGCTATCAGTTCCTCTAGATGTTTGCGGGCACCCTCCTGCGTGAGCGCCACGAAGCGCCAAGCGGTATTTTTGCGTCCATAGAGACGGCTTATTCCTGTACCACCAGCGCAGCAGTATACCAGGTGTTCCAGCCACAAAAGAATGCCATCAACTGCTGACAGGGCAGCAGGCCGCCAGCGCAGCAAGCCATCACGTTGCACCTGATGCAGCCAGCCGCTGATACGCACGCCGTCAATCTTAATATCCAGCTCCAAGCTGTGATCTACGCCGCGCTCGGCTCGCACTTTTTTGGCCAATTCGATCATCTCTTTCTGCTGCTTTTGCCAATAGATTTCGCCAAAAGCGCCGAATGGTAACTTACCAGCAGCGCATACTCGCTGGAACAGATAGCTTGGGCTATCACCTTCGATTAAGGTATTTAGTAGCTGGCTGTTTAACTCATAGCGGCTGAGATTATCCAGTGTAAAGGGTTCTTCATTCGGCAGTTCGGTTTCTTCCATAGTAAAGGTGACTCCGAGGCGCAACTGGAAGAAAGCGCGGATCGGGTGATAGTAAAATCGCCGCAGATCATCCAGTAAAATTTGCTGTTCGCCTGCGGGAAGCAGAGGCTGATTGAAGGGCGGGGGTGCAGTGCCGCGCCCATCGGCGGCGGGCAACCATTCAGCGGCGTAGCTTTGTTGCTCGGAACCAGGCAGGAAATTTTCGACGGCGAACGGCATGCGCGCATGCCACTTCAGCAAGTACTCACCAACCTGCTGGGCGCTGCCGTCAGCGTCTAAATTCTCATCGCCGGGCAAGCAATAGCTTTGCTCCAGATATTCCAGTAACTCGGTGACCAGCACTGAAGGATAACGCTCTCGATTATCCTGGATAGAACGACCGATAAAGCTGATATATAGCCGCTGCTGCGCCGACAGAATAGCCTCAAGGAACAAATAACGGTCATCATCTCGTCGGCTGCGGTCACCACACTTAGGTTTCTGCGCCATCAGGTCAAACCCAAGCATTGGCATGGCGCGGGGGTAAACCCCGTCATTCATACCCAGGAGGCAAACCACCTTAAACGGAATGGAACGCATCGGCATAAGTGTGCAGAAATTAATTTTCCCGGCCAAAAAGCGCTGGCTAATGCGCGCCTGATCGATATGCAAGACCAGATTATCTCGCAGAATTCTCAACGGTACCGCATCCGGGTAACGCGCCGCCAAGCCAAAGCTGATAACTTGCTGCCACTGCTGTTCGATCAGTGCCAGAACCATTTCGGTTTCACCATCCTGCACAAAGAAGGTATCTAGGAGTTGGCGGCACAACGGAAGCCATTCTTCCAGCGACCGCATTTCGCTTAGCCACTGTCGCCAGCGGCCGAGACTGTTCAACAGATCCGCCAGTTGTCCGGCCAACCCGGCAGCCAACCCGCTCGATTCATCATACGGCAAAATGCGCTGCCAATCGCCAGCGTTGCTATCCATCGCATAGCCAAGCATCATCCGAGTAATACCGAAGCGCCAGGTATGCTGGCCAGTGGCTGGCAGATCCAGCTCGCGTACGTTGTCATCGTCCAATCCCCAGCGCACGCCGGATTCACCGACCCAATAACGCAACAGGCGTAGCCCTTCTTCACCGATGGCAAAACGCGCCGCCAGTGCAGGCACTTCTAGCAAGGCCAGCACCTGTTCAGCGGTAAACCGGCTTTGTGGTAGGTCGAGCAATAAAATAAACGCTTGTAGCGCCGGATGCGCTTGGCGCGCTTTACGATCAGAAATGGCAAATGGTAGGTAACACTCGGCGACAGCATTGCCGAACACGGCCTGAATGTAGGGCGTATAGCTGTCTATGTCAGCTACCATCACAATAATATCGCGCGGTGTCAGTTCTGGATCTTCTGCCAGCATAGTCAGCAATTGGTCATGCAGCACTTCTACTTCACGCTGCGGGCTGTGACAGAGGTGAAGGCTGATGGAACGGTCTTCAGGGTCCAGACGGCGCTTGGTAACGCTGTTCTCCGATGTTTCTGGTGTTATGCCGATCACCGCATGATCTTCCATTTCCAGCATGTCTCGCTGAATTGCGTGCAGCATATTATCAGCGGGGATATACACAAAGGCATCGATCTCCTGTGCTCCTTCTAATTGCGACAATAAATACAGATAGTCACGTCCCAACTTTCCCCAGGAAGCTAACAGAGGATTACTAAGCTGTTGTTGCCCTTCACTGTTAAACAAGTGTACTGCCTGGTTCGGCTCACGAAACAAGTTTTGTTCCCGTGTCTGGTGGTAATGACGGCGTTTGCGGCTTTGCAACCGAGCTAAAAACGCATAGTCCTGAATATCACCCCAATAGTAGCGGCAGGGATTGGTGAACATTAGGTGAATGTCTATGTGACGACTCAGCGCCTGCAAGGCGTCCAGATATGCTGGCGGCAGCGCCGAAATACCGCAGATGAACACTCGCTGTGGCAAGCCAGGCGGGCAATATTCAGCATTATCCAGAATACTAATAAAGCGGCTGTACAAGTTGGCGCGATGCCATTCCGGTTGCCCTAATTCACGCGTGTACTCAACTAAACGTGCCCACAGCGGAGCCTGCCACTGCTGAGCCTCCGCCAGGCCGTCGATGCGTTCGCCTCGTTGCCAGCTCTCCAGCCACTTCGGGCGATACACCAAGTATTGGTCAAACAGGTCGGCCACCCGGCCAGCCAACTGATGAATTTTACGTTTGTCGCTATCGGAGGTGAGATAGTTTTTCAGCGGCGTAAACGCCGACAAAGTTAGCAACTCTGGCAACATCCACATCAGCTTCCAAGTCATAGCATCTTTACTGAAGGAGCTCTCGCTCTCTTTCGGAATATCCGGCAACACTTGGGTAAACATCTCCCAGATGAAAGTCGCCGGCAGGGGAAAGGTGATATTGGCGGCGATACCAAACTGCTCCGCTAATTGCATCTGCAACCATTGCGCCATACCGGGGCTTTTTACCATTACCACTTCCTGTTGAAAAGGATCGGCCAACGGCTCTCTGGCTATCAACGCGCTGGTCAGCGTTTTTAATACATCCAGTTGATTGGAATGATAAACCGTGAACATGGTAGTTCCCTTTAAAACAAATCTGCGCAATATTACCAGCGTGTTTAATACCAACGGCTCAGTTCTGCCCAAGGCATCTGTACGGTAGAACTGTAGCTCGCGCCGCCCAGCCATCCAGTAGCTCAATATCATGCTGCCCGGTGACAGCAAAAACCTCTAATTGCCGGTGCGCTAGCGACTATGCATGATGATATTGCCATTGAAGTTTGAACGACTATAGCAACACTTGATGATACTGTAACAATCCCCGCAACAACACTGCGAATAAAGATGCAGCTACTAACACTTCGGGTAGGCTGCAGCCACGTGAGTCACGCCGTTCTCCTGAGTGCTATTCCGTACGGGCAGTTCTGATCCGAGCAAAAGTCCACCAGCCACCAGATTCGGCAATTAACCCTAAGTCACGATCTACGCTTTCGAGCTTGCTTAGTTGATAAAGCCACAGCGCGGATCGCTGCTACGTATCCCCCCCGCACCACGCACTATCAGGAGCCCCTCTTGGCGGACAACCTGAAGCAGGCGGTTAGTTGATATTCAACTGATCTCGCGCGACCACCACCGTTGCGCCATTCCTTAACTTAGTGCAGAGGCGTGCTGATTATAAGCCAGCAGATAGAGCTGTTGGTCACCCGCTAGCAATATGGCATGAGCCAACTGGGGATGCTTGGCATTCAGCAACATCAATCCTATTACCAGAAGCTGCATTACCGCAGCCAGCGTGCTTACTACCCTGCTGTGAAGGCGCGTTCATGGCAATGCAGCTATATCAATTGCCATGCTCAGGCGGTGTCTGATGCTGCTATCAGCCATCGAGCACTAAGCTGACGAGGTTCCCTTTGCTAACAACCACGTCGCATAATTCTATGCGCACTTTGTGATGATCTAACAGCCTTTCCCAACCGGTTTTATTGCAATGGCTAACGCCGCGCTGCCCCTTTAGGCTACCATGCTGCAGCCGGTAGCCTAAATACCCAGGATCTCAGCAGCGCCAGCCCTGCGTACTGCCCAGCGCAAAACCCGGCATGGCGCATATATTTCTCCATGGCGAACGCCAGTTGCCGCAACAACAACTCCAGCCGATAGTGCTGCTCGACTGCCAAACTTTGTTAGCACAGAAATGGCTAGGTTTTGGCAGCTGCCAGCGCAATCAAGCTACCAAACGTTAAGGCCAACATCACTTCCGGCAGGGTAAAACTGCGCTATAAAGTTGACATAGGACTATTTCCCGCACATTTTTCTGCTCGCTGTATACCCGTAATCGCCCTTTGGCAGACAGCACCAACGCTGGCTTACCCGCACCTTTGCTAAGGACAATAATCCCAAACCTGGGCGTTGTCGCTCACCCCGCAAAAGCCGATCTCTTTGTCGGTATAGGCGCTCAACATTACGTCGCAGTAATAAGGAAGATACCGATCTCTTTCTGCCTAAGCGCAGTCGGGCGGCGGCACAACGCTGCCTATGCACCAGGAATCACCTGTTTTGAACCACAACGGCGCGGTGCGATTATGCCAGTTGGCATCCGCCTGTAGGCAGATGAGAAATGCCAGCAGCTGTTGGGCGGTATGCTCAAGCCGTAGAGTATGCTGATATAGGTTGCATTGTGCTAACCCCCTAACCAGTGAGTATTCCGGCGATCAGAATTACCACCAGTAGCTCAATTAGCGTCATGCCGAGTTGGCAATTGTCGATGTTTAGATCTGAGTTACTGGTTATAATGACCAGTGTAATGGTCTGAGGAAAGCGATAAAAATGGTCTGAGGAAAGCGATAAAGTAGCATAATCTGGCATTTAGGCGTGCCGTGCATTGTTTTTTCGCTACCTAAAGACGCATAATAATATCATGTCGCTCCGACATGCAAATTCAGGTCAAAAATAAGGGCGTGGCGGCGCCCCTAAACACATGCGATAGGCATTAGATCGCTACCGATGCCTTGATTGCCGGATGCGGGTCATAGCCTTCAATAGTAAGGTCTTCGAAGCAATAATCAAACAAAGTAGCCGGTTTACGCTTGATCACTAGCTTTGGTAGTGGGCGTGGCTCCCGGGTCAACTGTAGCTGCGTCTGTTTCATATGGTTGCTGTACAGGTGGACATCGCCACCGATCCAGACAAAATAGCCCACCTCCAGATCGCACTGCTGCGCTATCATATGCACCAATATCGCATAGCTGGCGATGTTGAACGGTAGACCTAGGAATACATCACAGGAGCGCTGATATAGCTGGCAGGACAATTTCCCCCCGGCTACGTAAAACTGGAAGAACGCGTGGCACGGTGCCAACGCCATTTGACCCAATTCTCCTACATTCCATGCAGATACGATGATACGCCGTGAGTCTGGTTCCTGTTTCAACTGTTGGAGCACATTGCTCAATTGGTCGATCTGGCTGCCATCCGTCGACTCCCAAGCACGCCACTGTTTGCCATAAACCGGGCCAAGATCGCCGTTTTCATCGGCCCACTCACCCCAGATAGTGACGTTGTTTTCACGCAGGTAGGCGACGTTGGTGTCACCCTTCAGGAACCACAATAACTCATAAATAATGGAACGTAGGTGACATTTCTTAGTGGTTACCAGCGGGAAACCTTCCTGTAAATTAAAACGCATCTGGTGGCCAAAAATCGATAGCGTGCCAGTGCCGGTACGGTCGGATTTGGAAGTACCCTCAGCGAGCACCTTGTTAATTAAATACAGATACTGTTTCATTAATTACTCATGGCAATTGTTGCTGTGGGCGATGACGGTATGCCCAAACTATCATTATAATACCGGCTACTACCATCGGGATAGAGAGGATTTGCCCCATGCTGATCATGCCGTTAAACAGGCCAAGCTGATCATCTGGCTGGCGAAAAGTTTCAACGATAATGCGGAAGGTGCCATAGCTGAGTAGGAACAGGCCGGATACAGCCCCCATAGGGCGCTGTTTGCGGATAAACAGGTTCAGTATGATAAACAACACCACGCCTTCGAGCAGCAGTTCATATAATTGTGATGGGTGACGCGGCAGCAAACCATATTGATTCAATAACGGCAACAATTTAGCATCTGAGGTAGCGGTAGCAATTGCTATATCTTTGCTGCGCGAGCCTGGGAACAACATCGCCCAAGGGATGTCTGTGGTCACACGCCCCCATAATTCGCCGTTAATAAAGTTACCGAGACGCCCGGCTCCCAGGCCAAATGGGATCAGAGGAGCAATAAAATCAGATACTTGAAAGAAGAAATGCTGAGTGCGATCAGCAAACCAGGCCATCACCAGGATCACCCCTATCAACCCACCATGGAAAGACATACCACCATCCCAAACTTTGAACAGGTATAAAGGATTATCCAAGAACAACGGTAGGCTGTAGAATACCACGTAGCCTACGCGGCCACCGACAAAAACGCCCAGAAAGCAGGCATAAAGCAAGTTTTCCACTTCATCTTTAATCCAGCCGCTGTCCGGCTTGCTGGCTCGGCGCACCGCCAACCACATAGCAAAAACGAAGCCAACCAAGTACATTAGACCGTACCAATGTAGGGAAAACGGGCCGATAGAGAAAATGATTGGGTCAAATTTAGGAAATGCCAGATAGTTATTGCTCATCTATCACCATAATATGTCTATGATTCTTACCCATCAGGGGACAACAGGTGCCAAACGCGCTGAAGGTTACTAAATGGATTTCAACTTGTAACCAGTTTGGATACCGACAGTGCGCAATAACCGCAGCATACATAGCGTACGCAAGGATGGTGATCGCTGCCCAGATACAAAATAGTAAATAAAATAGCCTAATGGGATTAGCGCTAAGTCACTCACTGGGGTAAGAGAATGTCTCCAATAATACTACAACTTGAAAGACGATAGGCATGCTCCGCCCGCGGCGATGATTGATCATAGCATAGGATTAACGGTGTTTAAGTTGGCGGATGTGGAAAATATGTACAAATTAGTCCGCTATTGGGCTTATCTGGCACCACGGATTACCGCCCTACTGTTCGGTAAACGCCTCGATCACCAGCTTTACCGTACACTCATCGCCTAAACCACAGTCAATTTCGGCAAACAGTTCACTCTTGAGCCGTGCATCGTTTAACCGGTCTGAGTATAGGGTAAAAATCGCGGCACTTTCTTTTTGCAAGCTGGCGGCAAAGAGTTTGCTGAATCGGCTAAACTTCGTGCTTGCTTTTTTTAGTGCCTGATTTATGCGTTCACGATCGCTAACGGTGTCCTAACTCGAGGTACAGTATACATCTGTTCGAGCGAAGGTTGTCCGCTGTCTTTGCCACCCTACTACCACCGCCACACTAGGCGATGCTGCCAGCGCGCAGATGCGCGTCTGCCGATATTAATTAAAAATGGCGTTGAGCGGCGAGTGTGATAGGATCTCAACCATCTGTGTGGCACAGGGTCACCATAAAAGATTTATCTATTTTATAGAACTGGCGTAGCTCACGCTGCGTCACCACTAGCACGCACAATAGTGGTTGACGATAGATGATTGGTACGCCAAGGAAAGATCGGAAACGTTCCTCCTTCACTTGGGAAACATATTTAAAACTAGGTTGATTCTGCACATCAGCTAAGTTAATTAGCTCTACCCGGCTCCTGACCAAAACTACTACGCCTTCATTAAAAGCTAATGATATAGTGTGCCGCCCACGCGGTTTTTGTAAGCCACGTGTCGCAATCAGGTAATGGCAGCGGCGGTTATTGTCTGCCAGATAAACAGATCACACTTCCGTATTCATCGCTCGGCGGGTTTCATTGACCAAGATATCCAGCACAAACGTTAGGTTGGCAGCTGCGGCCACCACCTTCTTAACAATTTCTCGCCCGCGCGTGAGCATAGTCTGCTTAACTTAACCTCTCTTTCGTCGGTAAGCGGGAATCTGCCGTTGTGTTGCCGGTACCGGCAACACGGTTGCGGCGAATTCTTTCATCACCCAGCGGTAAACATCCCGTTTGAACGACACTACCTGTCGCACCGGATACCAAAAGCTCACCCAGCGCCAACCATCTAACTCCGGCGTGCTGCTACGTTGCATATTGATATCAGAGTCGTTGCACATCAACTGCAACAAAAACCATTTCTGTTTTTGGCCGATACATACCGGCTTTGTGTCCCAACGCACCAAACGTTTTGGCAATTTATAGCGCAACCAGTTGCGGGTTAAACCCAGGATACGTACATCCTTTTTGCTCAGACCCACTTCTTCGAACAGCTCACGGTACATTGCCTGTTCCGCAGTTTCCCCACGGTTAATCCCCCCTTGGGGAAACTGCCAGGAGTGCTGACCGTAACGGCGGGCCCATAGAACCTGCCCCTGACGATTACAGATTACGATACCAACATTCGGGCGGTAGCCATTATCATCGATCACCGGACTACCTCTATAAGCTTAAATTCTCATATTCAATATATGCCCTGATTGTTTCAAACAAGCTACAGGTGGTAAACCACTGCATTTGCAGCACACTATACCTAATAACAGGGATGTAATTCACAGATAATGGCGAAGTTATAAACACGCCTGCGCATTGTCGGCTAATTTATTCACTTTTTCTGTGGATAGGTATGTGTAAAACTCAAGGGAAAGTAGGGAAAAATCTTACAGTCATAAAAGCACCATCAAAATGAATTTAATATTAATATTTATAATACAAAAAGATAAATCGATCAAGGCGGCTATTAATAGGTCAGGAATATGATCCTTACATGGTTAATAACCTGCTTTGGCGAAAGATTCACCAGCGTTATTTTTATCCACAGATTATCCTGGGAAGTTACCCACAAATAGAACAAATTCGTAAAAGATTATCGGCATCAAAGCTGTAAATCGAACCAGTGATCGACAAAAGTTCAAGTTATCCCGTAAATCTATGGATAAAGAAGGGTAAGAGCCTATTTATTCTCGGTGGCTTCAGTGGCACAAGTAGCGCGCGGAATGACTTTTATTGCTCAGGGTAAAATAAAAAGTCATGTAAGATCATGCTACTATCGCTATTTCCCCTAAACTAAACTAACTGATACTGGCGGTAGGTAGATAAAGTATGTTTTTCAAACAAACCAAACAGGCTTGATTTATGACATTTTTATCTCCATTACTTCTTCCACCAGAAAATGAACAACAATTGTTCGAGCGCGCCCAGGCATTGGCTGGGTTCAGCCTGGGTGAACTAGCGATACACGCGCAAGTGCCTATCCCTAAAGATCTAAAGCGCGATAAAGGCTGGGTTGGTATACTGCTGGAGCGGTTCCTCGGTGCCATGGCTAGGAGCAAGGCTAAACAAGATTTTCCTGAATTAGGTATCGAGCTGAAAACTATTCCGATCGACGCCGCTGGAAAACCGTTAGAAACCACCTTCGTCTGTGTGGCACCACTAACTGGCAATAGCGGTGTCACCTGGGCTAGTAGCCATGTTCGCCATAAGCTGGCTAGGGTGCTGTGGATAGCGGTGGAAGGCGAAAAGAAAATCCCACTAACACATCGGCGCATCAGCTCGCCGATGGTGTGGAGTCCAAACGCCGCAGAGGAAGAGATGCTGCGCCGAGATTGGGAAGAACTGATGGATCTCATCGTTCTGGGTCATGTGGAACGCATCACCGCCAGTCACGGTGCAGTACTTCAGCTACGCCCCAAGGCGGCCAACGGCAAAGCGTTAACTGATGCCATAGGTGAACAGGGACAGCCAATTTTAACGTTGCCACGCGGCTTCTATCTCAAAAAGAATTTCACCGGTGCACTGTTAGCAAGATATTTCTTAATTTAAATTTCTTTGTTTAGCACGCATTTAGCAAGCCCTGTAGATACTAAAATAAACGCGTATAATTAACCTCTTGTATTTATTAAGGTATGTAGGGCGATGTTTGAATGGATTGTAGATCTCAATGCTTGGTTAGCCTTAGGGACGTTGACCATTCTTGAAATCATATTGGGTATTGATAACATCATTTTCATTTCCCTGGTGGTGGCCAAGCTGCCGAAAAACCAGCAGAACAAAGCACGCCGTCTGGGCCTGGCCGCTGCCATGCTAATGCGTTTGGCTTTGCTTGGCTCCATCACTTGGGTGATCCGCCTGACGCATCCGCTGTTCAGCATCATGGCTAATAGCGTTTCCTTCCGCGATATAATCTTGCTGTTGGGCGGGCTGTTCCTGATTTGGAAAGCCAGCAAAGAAATCCATGAAACCATCGAGGATCTGCGAGAAGAGCAGCATACTCGGGTGCCCAGCTTCTTCGGAGCGATCATGCAAATCATGCTACTGGACATCATTTTTAGCCTGGACTCGGTGATCACCGCAGTGGGACTATCCGATTACTTGTTTATCATGATGGCAGCGGTGGTGTCCGCCGTTGGCGTGATGATGTATGCCGCCAGGCCAATCGGCGAGTTTGTTAACTGCCACCGATCGGTGAAAGTGTTGGCGCTAGCGTTTTTGATCCTGGTAGGGTTTACCATAATACTAGAAATCTTCCAGGTGCATATACCAAAAGGTTATATTTACTTCGCCATGTTCTTCTCGATGGCGGTCGAGAAACTCAACTTAATGCGCAGTAAAAATGTAGGCGTTTCTAAATGATATTCCCTTACACGAGCCACGCCGCACCGAACCGCCTTTCCCACTATCTTAGCATTTATTATAGTGGATCTTTCGTCGTCACCTGATACCTGGCTCCTATTTCACCTTACTGAATAAAACATAAACGCTAACCAGAAAAGAAAGACTGTTAATGCGAAAGACTGTTAATGCAATACTAACGTATTCCCTATAGTTCGTTAGAAGTAAGTGTGCTGTGACTAGGCACCGGCGTTGTTAAATAAATTTGATTTGGAATAAAGAGTCCCCTGAATGTGCATATTTCAGGCAACGAGTGCACTTTCTAGCATACCGGCGAGCGTCATCTTGTTTAATGTACAGCATGGCCATAGCCTCTGCAACTTGCTCATCATAATCTCGCAGCGGACAGGTAACCACCAAGTCGGTGGTAGCCTGTCATACTTTCCCTACGGCTATTGTCTCCTTTAAGCCGCTGGTTTGCCACCGCTTGATTTCGGTCTGCATAGTCTGCCGACCAATAACGGGCTCCACTTCTGGGCAGTATTAAAGCACTGATCTTCTTGCGCCTTAACTTATCATGACTCACTCACCTATCGTAAGCCTCATCCGCAGAGGAGACTTTAATTTTACGGTACGTGTGGCGGATGAGACCTGGGAAGGCTTCCTTATCAATGACCTTGCTCAAGGAAAGGTCAGCATAGATGACCTTATGTGTTTCTGTATTTACGGCCAAATGCAGTTTTGCCAGATCCGCCGTTTCCCCTGACCGTGTTTTATAACACGGTGCACAATTTCACCCGGCGTTGGGGTTTTAAACGGGACATTGACAGACTTCTCCCGCTTATTGATGCAGGTGTAGTCCGGGCAGTTCAACAGCATTTTCATCAGTGTGAAAATGGAGTCGAAGAAGCCCTGGAGGGAGCGAAGTGTCAGGCCGAAAATCTGTTTTCGCATCAATACGCTGGTCATGGCCATGCCATATTGGAATAATGTTGTGGGCGACTACGCAGAGAAGGTTTTGCCTCGCAGTACCAGGCGTAAAGTGCCGTTTCATCGATTTACTTGACCGAACATGCCAGAAAAATTGACGAATTATTGGCTGGCGATGTCACTAGTCTGGTACTTTTGGCAAATGTAGCAGTTGTTGAATAGCATAAAATATTTATTTTACTGGTACGCCCTATAGGATTCGAACCTATGACCTACGGCTTAGAAGGCCGTTGCTCTATCCAACTGAGCTAAGGGCGCGCTAGCTGGGTGGCGCGGTTGGATTATACGGCCAGCGTTTATTGAGTCAATTCCTTTTCATACCGTTACGTATGCAACCATGCATTATGCTGATTTTGTGCTATCGGTCAGTGCGTAGGTAGGTAAACACAGCCATCTAGCTTGGATTAGAACTAAGGGCCGATCCTATTAGGCTATTTATTCTGCCATTTTGTACCTGGGCAGTTCTCACCCTAATAACGTGTTCCCTGTACGCGCCAGTTGTTGCCCACTGTCCCTGTCCAAACTGGCTGCTGCAATATACGCCTACTGAGATAGGCTTTAAACTTGCTCAGTCGATGGTAAAAAAAGGCAGAGGGAATCATGCCGTTGATATAAAAAAGCGTAAATCATGATTAGGATAATTCAGCACCTGACAGCGCGCTCAGCTTCTGACAAAATAGGCACCATCCCCGCTTTTTTCAAATGATGGATTTACTCACTGATGGCAGCAAATATTATTGATGGTAAAACGATTGCGCAGCAAGTTAGAAATGAAGTAGCTGAGCAAGTTAAACAACGACTGGTGGCCGGTAAACGCGCTCCAGGTCTGGCGGTGGTGTTAGTCGGCGAGAACCCAGCTTCACAGATTTACGTTGTCAGCAAGCGCCGAGCCTGTGATGAAGTGGGTTTTCTTTCCCGCTCCTACGATCTGCCCGCCACTACCAGTGAAACTGAACTACTAGCTTTTATTGACCAATTGAACACCGATTCGGCAATCGACGGCATTCTGGTACAACTGCCGCTGCCCGTCTGGATCGATAATGTCAAAGTGCTAGATCGCATACATCCCGATAAAGACATTGATGGCTTCCATCCGTACAATGTTGGCCGTCTGTGCCAGCGTGCGCCTACAATGCGCCCTTGTACTCCAAGGGGTATCGTCACCCTGCTAGAGCGTTATAACATTGATACTTATGGCTTAAATGCCGTAGTAGTCGGTTCCTCCAACATTGTTGGCCGTCCGATGAGCATGGAGTTGCTGCTGGCCGGTTGTACCACTACCATAACCCACCGCTTTACCAAAAATTTGCGTCATCATGTTGAAAACGCCGATCTACTGGTGGTAGCGGTCGGCAAACCGGGGTTTATTCCGGGGAACTGGATCAAACCGGGTGCCATTGTGGTAGATGTTGGCATCAATCGTCTGGACACTGGCAAAGTAGTCGGTGATGTGGATTTCGACGCCGCCAGCGAACGCGCTGCTTATATTACGCCCGTGCCGGGTGGCGTTGGCCCAATGACCGTTGCCACACTAATCCAAAATACGTTGCAAGCCTGTGAGGTCCATCACGATGTTCAAGCTAAGTAAGGCAATATGGAAATTTTCAACCTGGGTCATCACCCCTACGTCGCACTGTGCGACCTGCTGAAGTTTCAGGTCTTGTGTGAAAGAGGTGGTTCATCCAAACCAGTGATTGCTATAGGGCGGGTGAAGATGGCTGGTTAGGTCTAGACCCGCCAGCGCTGCAAAATAGTCGCCGACCAAGTGATAGTTGTGGTCAAACCCTAATCTCTGCCCATAGGGAAAGACGCAGATATGAGCGCCTTTTCGTGTCAAGCCGCATTTACTTGCGACGCCAGGTGGTGCCTTGGAGGCCATCCTCTAGCACGATATTCATCTCTTTTAGTCGATCACGCGCGGCATCCGCCAGCGCCCAGCTTTTGGTTTCGCGCGCCTCATTACGCTGTTTAATCAGCGCTTCGATTTCCGCTCCTTCACCGCCGTTAACCTGCGCCCCGTTTTGCAGGAACTGTTCGGGCTGTTGCTGCAACAGCCCGAGCACCTTCGCCAACTTGCGTAGCAGCGCCGCCATGCCGTTAGCCGCCACACTGTCCTCGTTCTTTAGGCGGTTAACTTCACGCGCCATCTCAAACAGCACTGAGTAGGCTCCCGGGGTGTTGAAGTCGTCGTCCATCGCCTGGCGAAAGCGAGCTTCGAACGCGTCTCCCTCCGTTGGTTGAGCATCAGCATCAGCACCACGCAGCGAGGTATATAACCTCTCCAGCGCAGTGCACGCCTGCTTCAGGTTCTCTTCGCTATAGTTCAGTTGGCTGCGATAGTGGCCAGACATCAGGAAGTAACGTACCGTCTCAGCATCGTAGTGGCTGAGCACATCGCGGATGGTGAAAAAGTTATCTAGTGATTTGGACATCTTCTCTTTGTCAATCATCACCATGCCGGAGTGCATCCAGTAGTTGACGTAGCCGCCATCGTGTGAGCAACTGGACTGGGCGATCTCATTCTCGTGGTGCGGAAACATCAGATCAGAACCGCCGCCGTGGATATCAAAGTGGGGGCCGAGCTGCTTGCAGTTCATGGCGGAGCATTCAATGTGCCAACCAGGGCGGCCTTCCCCCCATGGTGATTGCCAGCTCGGCCCACCCGGTTTAGACATCTTCCACAGCACAAAATCCATTGGATTGCGCTTTATATCGTCAATCTCAATTCGCGCTCCCGCTTGCAGTTGTTCCAAAGCCTGGTGCGATAGCAAACCGTATTGTGGATCGCTGTCGATGGAGAACAGAACATCGCCATTGCTGGCTACATAGGCATGATTACGATCGATCAGACGCTGAGTGATCGCGATGATTTCATCGATATGCTGGGTAGCGCGTGGTTCTTGATTCGGGCGCTCAATTAACAATGAATCGAAGTCGGCATGCATCTCTGCCAGCATACGCTCGGTCAGTTGATCGCAGGTTTCAGCATTTTCCGCCGAGCGGCGGATAATTTTGTCGTCGATATCGGTAACATTGCGCACATAGTTCAGTGAATAGCCGAGATAACGCAGGTAACGCGCTACCACATCAAAAGCAACAAATGTACGGCCATGGCCGATATGACACAGATCATAGAGGGTTACCCCGCACACGTACATGCCAACTTTTCCAGCATCAATCGGTTTGAATTCCTCTTTTTGACGACTCAGGGTATTAAAAATCTTTAGCATCGGGATATTCCATGATGTGCGTGATAACAAAAATAATAACTAGGTTTAGGGGCTATAACCCAGTAGCATATTGAAACCTGAAGCCTGATTTAATGCAAGATCATGCATGTTTCCCCTACCTACTCCACAGAAAACGATAAAAATAAACTATAGAAAGCGATGTTATAATAAATTTATTTTGCCACTGGCAGGACGCCATTTAGCGGCTGCTGACTCAATCTGGGAGATATGTTATAAGATTAGTCTGAATTTTCATTCGCTATATGACGTCTCACTTCATTTTGTTAGGACTACATCTATGGTTACTTTCCACACTAATTACTGCGAAATTATCAGCAAAATTTTTGCTGACAAAGCGCCGGTTACCGTTGAAAGTTTCTTGAACTACTGCCGCGCAGGGTTTTACGAAAAAACCATCTTCCATCTTGTTATCAATAGTTTCATGATTTATGGTGACAGAATTAAGCCTGGCATGAACCAGAAATCTACCCAAGCAGCCATCAAGAAAGAAGCCAACAACGGGTTAAAAAACACCATCAGCACCTTGGCTATGGCACGCACCAACGATCCACACTCCGCTACCGAGCAGTTCTTTATTAATGTGGCAGACAACGACTTCCTGAACTTTCGTAGTAAAAACACCCAGGATTGGGGTTACTGCGTATTCGGTGAAGTTTTTGCAGGCATGGATGTGGTTGACAAGATCAAAGGCGTGAAAACCTGCCATAGTGGCATGCACCAGAATGTACCGTTAGAAGATGTGGTAATCAAAAGCGTTACCGTCAACGAATAATCGCCACTGTATGAGTACGCTGTTCATCGCAGATCTGCACTTGTGTCCACAAGAATCGGAAATTACTGCCGGTTTTCTAGATTTTTTACAGCGCGATGCAATCCACTCAGATGCACTGTATATCCTCGGAGATTTGTTTGAATCCTGGAACGGTGATGATGATCTCGAACCATTGCACAATGAGATCGCCTCAGCGCTAAAGGCGCTGCAACAAGCTGGCGTACCATGTTATTTCATCCATGGTAACCGTGATTTTTTGCTGGGCGAACGTTTCGCCCGCGGCAGCGGCATGCAGCTACTGCCAGAAGAGACAGTGCTGGAACTGTATGGTCGCCACATTCTGATCCTGCACGGCGATACACTATGTACCGACGATCAAACCTACCAACAATTCCGCCACAAGGTGCGCAATCCGCTAATCCAAAAACTGTTCCTGGCTCTGCCATTGCATTGGCGGCTGAAAATCGCCACTAAAATACGCGTTTGTAGCCAACAGTCCAACCAATGTAAGCCGGAAGCTATCATGGACGTCAACCCACAAGCGGTTAAACAGGCGATGCTGCATCACGGCGTACACTGGATGATCCACGGCCACACCCATCGCCCGGCAATGCATCGGCTGGATCTAAACAATAGCCAGGCCCACCGTGTGGTGCTGGGTGCCTGGCACGTAGAAGGATCAATGATCAAAGTCAGCGCCAACGCCGTCGAACTGATCCCATTCCCATTCTAAATTTCATAGTAACCGCGAAAGTAAAAATACTCGCTGTTGTCGGCGAAAACCAGAGACGCAACCTTTCTCCTTACTGTGCACCCATGGTATACTTTATGTCATCATTGTTCGGCCCATGCGGCCGCGCTTGTATCATCACAGGAGCCTTTCCCATGGGAGCCAACACTGCTTCAGCTGGTCACGCTGAAGTGAAAATCGCAATTGTAATGGGATCGAAAATTGACTGGGCTACCATGCAATTTGCAGCCGAAGTGCTGACCATGCTTGATGTCCTGTTCCACACTGAAGTCGTTTCCGCTCATCGCACACCAGACAAATTGTTTAGTTTCGCCGAACAAGCCTGCGCCAAAGGGCTTGAGGTGATTATCGCTGGCGCAGGGGGTGCTGCGCACTTGCCGGGCATGTTAGCAGCGAAAACCCTGGTTCCAGTTCTTGGGGTTCCAGTGCAAAGCGCCGCGTTAAGCGGCATTGACAGCTTGTATTCCATCGTGCAAATGCCGCGCGGTATTCCAGTCGGTACTTTGGCGATCGGCAAAGCCGGTGCCGCCAATGCTGGATTGCTGGCAGCGCAGATCCTGTCCCTCCATGATGCGCCGTTGGCACAGCGTTTGGTAGACTGGCGTCGCGCGCAGACCGAAGAAGTGCTAAACAACCCAGATCCCCGGGAGAAAGCATGAAGCCGGTTTGCGTACTGGGCAATGGCCAACTGGGGCGCATGCTGCGCCAGGCAGGCGAACCACTGGGCATTAACGTTTATCCCATCGGCATCGATGCCACACCGGAAGCCGTACCCTATCAGAACAGCGTTGTCACCGCTGAAATCGAGCTCTGGTCGGAAAACGCACTCACACGCGAGTTGGCGATCCACAACAGTTTCATTAACCGCGACCTCTTCCCACTCCTAGCCGATCGTCTGGCGCAAAAACAGCTAATTGATCAACTTGGCTTGCCCACCGTACCTTGGCAGTTGCTGGCAAATGCCGCCGAGTGGCCACAGGTATTTTCAACTCTGGGTGAACTGGCGATCGTCAAGAGCCGCGTCGGCGGTTACGATGGCCGTGGTCAGTGGTGTCTGCGCCCAGGCCAACAGCATGCTTTGCCAACTGATGTCTATGGCGAATGTATCGTTGAACAGGGTATCAACTTCTGCGGTGAAGTATCGCTGGTCGGCGCGCGTGGCCACGATGGCCAATCGGTGTTCTACCCACTCACCCACAATTTGCATGAAGACGGCATTTTGCGCACTAGCGTAGTACTGCCGCAACCCAACCCGGCGCAGCAGCAACAAGCCGAGCAAATGCTGGTAGCAATCATGAACGCATTAAACTATGTTGGTGTGATGGCGATGGAGTGTTTTATCGTCGGCAAGCAGTTGCTGATTAACGAGTTAGCACCCCGTGTGCACAACAGCGGCCACTGGACGCAAAACGGGGCTTCCATCAGCCAGTTTGAGTTGCATCTGCGCGCCATTCTTAGCCTGCCACTGCCAAAGCCGGTGGTGAATACCATGGCAGTGATGGTTAACCTGATCGGCACTGCATTAAATCATCAGTGGCTGGCACTGCCGCTAGTTCATCTGCACTGGTACCAGAAAGAAGTGCGTGCTGGCCGCAAGGTTGGCCATCTGAATCTAAATGATCCAGAAGCATTAGCGCTACGGGAAGCGTTGCAGAAGCTGGCATCGCTGCTGCCAACTGAATACCAGAGCAGCCTGGATTGGGCACAGAAAAAACTGGCCTGCGGTATATGCCACATCAATGGGGGGTAACTTTATGTCCAAAGCGGTATTAATAACCGGATGTTCCAGCGGGATTGGACTGATTGCTGCGCAGGATCTGCACAACCGGGGCTACCGGGTGTTGGCCGCCTGCCGCAAACTGCAGGACGTGGATAACATGCACCAGCTTGGGTTGGAAGGCATTGAGTTGGATCTAGACGATAGTGCCAGCGTCGAACGTGCCGCAGCACAAGTGATCACCCTAACCGGTGGCAAGCTGTACGCCCTGTTCAATAACGGCGGTTTCGGGATGTATGGCACACTGAGCAGCATTTCGCGCCGTCAAATGGAGCAGCAGTTCGCCACCAACCTGTTCGGTACCCACCAGTTGACCCAGTTGCTGCTGCCAGCGATGCTGCCACACGGCAAAGGACGCATTATCCATACCAGTTCCGTTATGGGGCTGGTATCTGGCATCGGACGTGGTGCCTACGCTGCCAGCAAGTTTGCGCTGGAAGCCTGGTCCGATGCGCTACGCATGGAGTTGCATAGCAGCGGCATTCAGGTGAGTTTGATTGAGCCAGGGCCGATCTCCACCAATTTTACCCAGAATACCAATCAGGCACAGAGCGACCAGCCAGTGCACAGCTCCCGCATCGTCAAACTCCTGAGGCGCCCCCCACAGGCCATTCTGCCTAAGCTGCATCACGCGCTGGAAAGCCCCAGAGCCAAACTGCGTTATCCGGTAACCCTGCTATCACACACGCTAAGCGTGCTGCGCCGCATCCTGCCGAGCCGCTGCATGGATTGGCTACTACGCAACATCAGTTAATTTGGCCAGCGTTTTACGTTGTTGAATAAATCGAACATTTTGCCGGCACAAGGATCAAATGACTCTCCTTCTGTCAAAATAGCGACATGGCGTGACCAAGCAAAAGTTCAATATCACCAACTGGAAGGCTTACAACAACGCCCTTATCCCTCGGGGTTCACTCACTTTCTAGGTGGATGAAACGACACTTCACTGCCTGGTACTGCGAGGCAAAACCTTCTCTGCAGTAGTCGCCAACAACATTATTCCGATATGGCAATGAACAGCGTATTGATGCTGAAACAGATTTTCTGCCTGATACTTCGCACCCTCTATGGCTTCCTCGACTCAATTTTAACACTGATAAAAGTGCTGTTGAACCGCCCGGACTACAACCTGCATCAGTAGTAAGCTGGCGAAGTCCGTCAATATCCCGTTTAAAACCCCCACGCCGGGTGAAATTGCGCACCTCGTTATAAAATACGGTCAGGAAAAACGGCGGATCTGGCGAAAACTGCATTTAGCCGTAGATACAAAAACACATGAGGTCATCTGTGCTGACCTTTCCTTGAGCAATGTCACCGATACGGAAGCCTTCCCAGGTCTCATCCGCCAGAAGTACCGTAAAATCAAAGTCGCCTCAGCAGATGGGGATTACGATAAGCGAATAAGTTATGATGAGTTAAGGCATAAGAAGATAAGGGCGTTAATACCCCCCAGAAGTGGAGCCAGTTATTGGTCAGCAGAGTATGCAGACCGAAATCAAGCGGTGGCAAACCAGAGCCTTACCGGAGACAACACACGGAGGGCAAGTATGACAGGCTACCACCGACGTTTGATAGCAGAAACAGCAATGTACAGAGTAAAACAGCTATTTGGTAGTTACCTGTCGCTGCGAGATTATAATGCGCAAGTTGCAGATGCTATGGCCATGATCTGTGCATTAAACAAGTTGACGCTAGCAGGTATGTCAGAAAGTGTAAAGCGGTGCATGAAAGATGCCCATTTAGGGGACTCTTTATTCTAAATCCGATTTATTTAATAACGCCCTGATGTGGTGCCAGAGTTGCCGTTCTACTATGCCGGGAATGAGCACCAATAGTACCTGTACAAAAATCCTAAAGGTTATTGCGGTTTTGGCGTCATAGGCATATGCCTGCCACCACAGGGCTAACCACTGGCCAGTTGTAATTTTTTAACCACTAGCGACCCCTGTGACGCAACTGCTATACTATGCGGGACGCACCTGTGGCTTGGTAGCTTACTTCCTGGTTGTTATCACTAATTTTTACAATGCACACCCCTTCCCCAAAAGCGCTGTAGGTACCTATGGATAGATTATGTTAAGCAGTATATTACTGATCCTTTTACTTATCGCGGCGAGTGCATTTTTCTCACTGTCAGAAATATCTCTAGCTGCATCACGCAAAATCAAACTAAAATTGATGGCTGACGAAGGTAATATCAATGCCAGTAAAGTGCTTAAACTGCAAGAAACCCCAGGCCTCTTCTTCACTGTGGTACAAATTGGCCTGAATGCCGTGGCTATTCTTGGTGGTATTATCGGAGATGCAGCCTTTTCTCCTTACTTTAAACTGATATTCGATCGCTTTCTGTCGCCAGAAATGGCGGAACAAGTCAGCTTTATCTGCTCCTTCGTGCTGGTGACCAGCCTGTTTATTTTGTTAGCAGATTTGACCCCGAAGCGCATCGGTATGATTGCGCCAGAGAGGGTCGCCGTCCGGATCATTAACCCGATGCGTTTCTCGATTATGATTTTTCGGCCACTGGTTTGGTTCTTCAACGGCATGGCCAATCTAATCTTCCGCTTTTTCAAACTGCCTATGGTGCGCAAGGATGACATCACCTCTGACGATATCTATGCTGTGGTGGAAGCTGGCGCCTTGGCAGGCGTGCTGCGTAAGCAGGAACATGAACTGATTGAAAACGTCTTTGAGTTAGAATCGCGTACGGTACCTTCTTCAATGACTTCGCGCGAAAGCGTGGTGTACTTCGACCTGCACGAGAGTGAAACTAGCATTATCGAGAAGGTATCTACTCATCCACATTCCAAATTCCTGGTATGCGATGGCCATATCGATAAAGTGATCGGCTATGTCGATTCCAAAGATCTGCTGAACCGTGTGCTGGGTAATCAAAGCCTAGTACTGAGCAGCGGTATGCAGATCCGTTCGGCGCTAATCGTGCCGGATACGCTGACGTTGTCAGAAGCATTGGAAAGCTTTAAAACTGCCGACGAAGACTTTGCAGTTATCCTAAATGAATATGCGTTGGTTGTCGGCATCATCACGCTCAGCGATGTGATGACCACGCTGATGGGCGATCTGGTTGGTCAGGGCCAGGAAGAGCAGATCGTAGCTCGAGATGAAAATTCATGGTTGATCGAGGGTGGTACGCCGATCGAAGACGTAATGCGTGTGCTGGATATCGATCAGTTCCCACAGGCAGGCAACTACGAGACCATGGGCGGCTTTATGATGTATATGCTGCGCAAGATCCCTAAGCGCACCGACTTCGTCAAATACGCTGGTTACAAGTTTGAAGTGGTGGATATCGTCAGCTATAAGATTGATCAGCTGTTGGTCACACCGCTAAGCGACAAACCGATAGCAACATTACAAAAGGTAACTGATGAAACCCCACTGGCTTAGTGGATTCACCGCAGAAACATCAGCGGCCCTAAAACAAAGCCGCAATTTTTATCCAGGCTTAGATCCCCATCACCCAATCTCTGATTGCAGCAGTAATACCTGGCGATTGACCTTTAACATCATGCTAAAGTGGCGATTATCGTGGATTTTTGGCATCAGAATTTTCCATTTTTCGAATTTAAATCCGCTTATATCCTTAATATACAGCCGACCATCAAATAGATTCTTAATATATTTCGATACTTTCAAAGGGTTATAATATTCGAAGATTCTCATTCTTTTACTCTTCTCCCGTTCGATCCATACGTTCAGCGGGCTGCCAAGATGGCAACCTCGGTATTAAACAACGCCCTAGTGATGAACAACTTTCTGCTTGAATTCAAAAGATCATTGTTTCTGTCTATTGAAATGCAAAACCCTTAATCGTTGGATGTTTAACTTTCTAGGTTAACTGCATTTTAGGAGGCTTTACTGTTCATCTTCGCATTCTTTATTACACGATGGAACGCCTTCTAATCAGGGGAGGGTAAAAAAGAATGAGGAGAAAAAATGCGTGCGGATCATTTGTTACCCTCTTGGGTATGGCATAAACGTTTTTCAAATTAACCGCTAGTTTTTACCCCGTTAACAAAAAACGCGCCCGCAGGCGCATTGGAACTATTCTTGCTCACCTATCGTGGGTTGGCGGCGATCACTTTGGCTACTTTTTCGGCCTCACTGTTCAGTTGTAGCCGCTTATAAGCACGCTCCATCAATGGTAATGCATCCCGTGTTGCCTTGGTATCCGGGTATTCACGCAACATCTGTTCGATACGATTAATGGCCGCGACGTAAGCACCTCGTTTAGTGTAGTATTCCACCACTGAAAGTTCATACTTGGCCAGAAGGTTTTTCAGATAGACCAAACGCTTTCTGGCATCAGTGACATACTTACTGTTAGGGGAACGCTGAATGAGTTGGCTAAAGTCACGGAACGCGGCACGAGCGTACTGTGGATCACGATCTGAACGATCGATCCCCAAGAAGCCTTGCAACGTACTGTCACCCAGAGCCATATCGGCTAAACCACGCATGTACATCACATAATCGATGTTCTGGTGCGTTGGATTCAGGCGTATAAAGCGATCTATATACGCCTGAGCCAGCGGCAAATCGGCAGATTTATAGTAGGCATAAATCAGATCTAGCTGAACCTGCTGGGAATACGGCCCGAAAGGATATCGGTTATCTAACGCTTCGAGTTGTGTAATTGCGTCCTTAAAATTACCTTCCTGAATTTTTTGCTGGGCAGTAGCATAGATTTCCGAAGGTGGTTTATCGGGAACTGCATCCTTGGAGGTGGAACAACCTGCCAGCACCAAGCTAAACGTGACTACCGCCACCAGATATTTTATACGCGTCATGACGTTTTGATTACCCTTAGGGTGCTATTCCGGAAAATTATCCGTTAAGCTCCCGACAAAGACTATGTATAATAGCACACTATATTAAACGGCATCGCCGTGAAACCTCAACGTTAACGAATAAGCTGCATATGGTACAACAAGTACAACTCACCGCAACGGTGGCCGAATCTCAAATCGGACAACGTTTAGATCAAACTATGGCCGAATTGTTCCATGATTATTCACGATCTCGCATTAAAGAGTGGATTTTGGATGATCGGGTGCAACTCAATGGTAAAAAGGCAAACAAGCCAAAAGAGAAAGTGTTGGGTGGGGAGATAGTCGCTATTGCTGCACAGATAGAAGAAGCCCCCCGATGGAAACCACAGGATATCGCCTTGGATGTCGTCTACGAAGACAGTGATATTCTGGTGATCAACAAGCCGCGCGATCGGGTAGTGCATCCAGGCGCAGGCAACCCAGACGGCACTATGCTCAATGCATTGTTGCACTATTATCCGAAAATTGCTGATGTGCCCCGTGCGGGCATCGCACATCGTCTGGATAAAGACACTACCGGCCTGATGGTGGTAGCGAAAACTGTACCTGCGCAAACTCGACTGGTAGAAGCGCTACAGGAGCGTGAAATTACCCGGGAATACGAAGCGGTGGCGATAGGTACCATGACTGCTGGCGGCACTGTGGATGAACCTATTTCGCGCCATTCCACCAAACGCACTCATATGGCGGTGTACCCGATGGGTAAACCATCGGTGACCCATTATCGCATCGTGGAACATTTCCGCGCCCATACCCGCCTGCGTCTGCGTTTGGAAACTGGCCGTACCCACCAGATCCGCGTGCATATGTCGCACATCAACCACCCATTGCTGGGGGATCCGCTGTACGGCGGCGGCCGCCCACGTTCGCTAAAAGGTGCATCAGAAGCCCTTATTAGCACACTGCGTGGTTTTGATCGCCAGGCACTGCATGCTACCATGCTGCGCTTGTACCACCCGATCAGCAGCATCCAAATGGAGTGGCATGCGCCGCTACCTCAGGATATGGTCGATTTGATCACTGTACTGAAGGCCGATACCGAAGAATTTAAAGATAAAATGGACTGGTAATGGCGTCACTCATTATACCCGATTGGCCATTGCCAGTAGGGGTTAAATCCTGCACCACCACCCGCTATTGAGGGTGGTAATGCAGGCCTGCTAAAGATGCCAGTCTGGCTGGATCAAGTGCATGGCACCCACGTGTTGCGGCTGGAGGGGCAACCCCTGGCCGATCTGCGCTCCAACGCGGATTACAGCTGTGTTCCGGGGGCGGTGTGTGCGGTGATGACGGCAGATTGCCTAGCGATATTGTTTTGCTCGCAGGCGGGATATGAAGTTGCCGCCGCACACTCTTGCTGGCTCGGGTTATGCAACGGGGTGCTGGAACAGACCGTTGCGGCTTTTCCCGCACAGCCGGGCAATATTAGTGCTTGGCTGTGGTCAACGATAGACCCAAAGCAGTTTGTAGTTGGTTTCGAGGGCCGCGCCGCCTTTATCGAGGGAGACAGTGCCGCAGTTGCTGCTTTTGCTCCTCATGGCGACAAATTTTTGGCAGATATTAATTTATTGGCGCGTCAACGCCTTCTGCGTGCTGGCATACAGGCTGTTTGCGGCAGTGGCCGCTGTATTTTTAGAGAAATAAGTCATTTTTTCTTCTATCGGCGCTATAGGAGAATGGGATCTCTGGCAAGTTTAATCTGGCTGATATAACCAATTAAATTATGGCGATCCAACGACGCATAGCGTAGTACTAAAAATATGGAGTCGAAATAACCTTGAAAATTTGAGGTGTAACCTAATTTTAATCTCCATTAGCAATTTCAACCAACTTTGGAGGTGCTATGCGTCTAGATCGTCTTACCAACAAATTCCAACTTGCTCTCGCCGATGCTCAATCTTTAGCCCTTGGACACGAAAACCAGTTTATTGAGCCGTTACATTTGATGAGTGCTTTGCTCAATCAGGAAGGGGGTACGGTGCGCCCTCTGTTAACTTCCGCTAATATTGATGCAGGGCGTGTATGCATCGAAATTGAACAGGCATTGTTCCGCTTACCTCAGGTCAAAGGTACCGGTGGTGATGTGCAACCGTCCAAAGAGTTGGTACGCGTGCTAAATCTGTGCGATAAGCTGGCGCAGAAGCGTGCAGACAAATTCATTTCTTCTGAGATGTTTGTCCTTGCGGTGCTTGAAGATCGCGGAAATATGACCGACCTGTTAAAAAAAGCTGGTGTGACAGCATATAAAATCAGCAAAGCCATTGAACAAATAAGAGGTGGTGACAACGTGGAAGATCAGGGTGCTGAAGACCAGCGTCAGGCATTGAAGAAATATACTATTGACCTGACAGAATGTGCTGAGCAAGGTAAACTTGATCCGGTTATTGGCCGTGACGAAGAAATCCGCCGCACTATTCAAGTGTTGCAACGTCGTACCAAAAATAACCCTGTGCTGATCGGTGAACCTGGCGTGGGTAAAACTGCCATCGCTGAAGGGCTGGCGCAGCGCATCATAAATGGAGAAGTACCCGAAGGAATGAAGCACAAGCATGTGCTGTCGCTCGACATGGGGGCGCTGATCGCTGGTGCTAAGTATCGCGGCGAGTTTGAAGAACGTCTAAAAGGAGTATTAAAAGATTTGGCTAAACAGGAAGGTAGCGTGATCCTGTTTATTGACGAACTTCACATTATGGTTGGTGCAGGGAAATCCGATGGTGCGATGGATGCTGGCAACATGCTGAAACCAGCTTTAGCGCGTGGGGAACTGCATTGCGTTGGCGCGACTACACTGGATGAATATCGCCAGTATATAGAGAAAGACGCGGCGCTTGAGCGTCGCTTCCAAAAAGTCTATATTGCAGAACCGTCCGTTGAAGATACTATTGCTATTCTTCGTGGCTTGAAAGAACGTTATGAGCTACATCACCATGTGCAGGTCACCGACCCGGCGATCGTGGCGGCGGCAACGCTGTCCCACCGCTATATCTCTGATCGTCAACTGCCGGACAAGGCCATCGATTTGATCGATGAAGCGGCGTCTAGCATCCGCATGCAGATGGACTCCAAGCCAGAGTCGCTCGATCGGCTGGAGCGCCGCATTATTCAATTGAAACTGGAACAGCAGGCGCTGAATAAAGAATCTGATGACGCTAGTAAAAAACGCCTGGAGATGTTCAGTAGTGAACTGAAGCAAAAAGAGAGTGAATATTCTGAGCTGGAAGAAGAGTGGAAAGCTGAGAAAGCCTCGCTCTCCGGTACCCAGAACATCAAAACCGAACTGGAGCAAGCCAAGATAACCTTAGAGCAGGCACGCCGCGTCGGTGACTTAGGACGAATGTCTGAATTGCAGTACGGTAAGCTCCCTGAGCTAGAAAAGCAGCTCGCCGCTGCGATGCAGGCTGAAGGCAACACCATGAAGCTATTGCGCCATCGGGTAACCGATGCGGAAATTGCCGAAGTGTTGGCGCGTGCTACCGGTATTCCAGTAGCTAGAATGTTGGAAGGCGAACGCGACAAGCTGCTACGTCTGGAGCAGGAATTGCATTCACGGGTAATCGGCCAGGATGAAGCAGTCAGTGCAGTTTCTAACGCAATTCGGCGCAGCCGTGCCGGACTTTCCGATCCTAATCGCCCGATCGGTTCATTCCTATTCCTTGGTCCGACTGGGGTGGGTAAAACCGAACTCTGCAAAGCGCTGGGTTCTTTTCTGTTCGACAGCGACGAAACAATTGTGCGCATCGACATGTCCGAGTTTATGGAGAAACATTCTGTATCTCGGCTAGTGGGTGCTCCTCCAGGCTATGTTGGCTACGAAGAAGGCGGTTACCTGACTGAAGCGGTGCGCCGCAGGCCCTATTCAGTGATCCTGCTGGATGAAGTAGAGAAAGCGCACCCAGATGTGTTCAACATTCTTTTGCAGCTATTGGATGATGGGCGTTTGACTGATGGTCATGGTCGTACCGTTAACTTCCGCAATACGGTGGTAATTATGACTTCCAACTTGGGTTCTGATCTGATCCAGGAGCATTTCGGTCAAATGAGCTACGAGCAGATGAAAGAATCTGTAATGGAAATGGTGAGCCACCACTTCCGCCCAGAGTTTATTAACCGCATAGATGAAGTAGTTGTATTTCATCCACTTAGCCAAAAGCACATTGCCAAAATAGCTAAGATTCAAATGGCGAGTCTTTACAAACGTTTGGAAGAACGCGGTTACGAAGTCACCACGACCGAACCGGCGTTGGAGTTGTTGGGTAAAATAGGTTGCGATCCTGTGTATGGTGCACGTCCATTGAAACGCGCTATCCAGCAGGAGATTGAAAATCCGCTGGCGCAAGAAATTCTCTCTGGCGTATTGATTCCAGGCAAACTGGTGACGTTGGATGTTGAAAATGAACATATCGTTGTCCGTCAGTCACGGTGATTTACCCCTAAAAAAGTTAAAAGGAAACTGGTAACCGCTATCTTTCTTTTATTTATTATTTGTTTTTGGTCGTTATTTAAGCGCTTAAAAATTTTTTGCATTTAGGTGCTGCAGCCTGCCGAGAACGCTCTATAGTGCGCCCTAATAGACCCGGTATTCTGGCAGCTACGTGGCCAGATCACCAAGGGAAAAGCCAAAATAATGGCTTGACTCTTCAGAGAGAAAGCGTAGTCTATGCCACCTTAAGCCTGCAGCCTTGGTGCGGCTTACCTATAGCTCTTTAACAATTTATCAGACAATCTATGTGGGCACTCCACAAGACGATATCCCGTCCTTATTATAGGACAAAAAATATCAAGTCTTGAAGAGTGACTAACTGAAGTAACATTCATGCAGTAAATCTTTAAGCAGCGCTTCACACGTTGAAGCAAATCAAGCTTTCAATTGAAGAGTTTGATCATGGCTCAGATTGAACGCTGGCGGCAGGCCTAACACATGCAAGTCGAGCGGTAGCACAAGAGAGCCTGCTCTCTGGG
>JAAKDF010000008.1 GCA_011754105.1 Serratia symbiotica | reverse complement strand
CGGTGATGTTGCTCAAGGAAAAGTCAGCACAGATGACCTCATGTGTTTCTGTATCTACGGCCAAATGCAGTTTTCGCCAGATCCGCCGTTTTTCCTGACCGTATTTTATAACGAGGTGCGCAATTTCACCCAGATTTGTGGTTTTAAACGTGATATTGACGGATTTCGCCTGCTTACTGATGCAGGTATAGTCTGGGCTGTTCAACGGCACTTTTATCAGTGTAAAAATGAAGTCGACGAAGCCCTATAGAGCGCGAAGTGTCAGGCCGATAAATCCGTTTCAGCATCAATACGCTGGTCATTGCCATATTAGAATAATGTTGTGTGCGACGACGCAGAGAAGGTTTTGCCTCGCAGTAACAGGCGTGAAATGCTGTTTCATCCACCTAGAAAGTGAGTGAACACAGAGTATGATAAGGGCATTGTTGTAAGCATTCCAGTTGGTGATATTGAACTTTTACTTGGCCCCGCAATGTCGCTATTTTGACAGCAGGAGAGTCATCTAATCCTCGTGCCGGCTAAATATTAGATTTATTCAACAACTCCGGTAAGCGGGTCAACACATCGCGCAAACAGATCTACAGGTCGTGACCATTGAGTTTGGCTGTTTCCAGAAGGCTCAGGATAGCTAGGTTCCGTTTTCCAAGTGAACCCTTGCCTTAATCAAAAGATGATTCTTGGAGCGTTTACGCTTCCTTTAACCGTTGCAAGTTATCTCTGAATTTAGCCCCTCTAAGCAGGGTAAAATTGGTAGCCAATAAGTCAATAAGCGTTAATTGCGCGATGATTGATACTGTAGTAAAGCCGGTGTAGCCGCATAAGACAAAGGAGAATCACGCGCGGAAATGTCTGATTGGATCAGTAGCGCTAGATGGAGATGGATGCTTTCCAGCATATTTATATATACCTATGATCGGTCATAATATGAGTTTTATATAGCTTTCATAAGGGGATTGATGGAGAAAAAGAAAGAAAGTCACCATTTTCTGAGCCTTCTTCGGCATTCCTCCCGCCGTGGCGAACGCTAACACGATAATCTTAAGGATTCTTAATCCAAGTTTACTGGTCGTAGTTAAAAATAGTACATTATGCTGTATCCGGTAATGGCAGGTAAGCTCTGCTGGCGGTCATTTAAACGCGCATCAAAGATGCGCGTGAGCTTTGCTAGGTGGCCAACTAAGTAGGGGAATGTTTCAAATGGCCCAGCCCCTGCTGGGTGCGTATCCAAAAGCCGGTACTCAACATTTTAGCGCCTGAAAATAGGTTCTATTTCCGCTGCCTTGATTACTGGCTTTTGGATCTACAACGCTGCCATTATCAATGACCGGACACAGCATAGTAATGTAAGAAAATTACAAATATCCTGCAATAAGGAGAGCAACATGGCGGTAACTTCTACATCCCAAGCCTGTGACTTGGTTACTTTTGGCGCGAAAGGCGATTTAGCGCGTCGTAAGCTACTACCTTCCCTATACCAGTTAGAGAAAGCTGGGTACATCCACCAGGATACAAGGATTATCGGCGTTGGCCGTGCCGATTGGGATAGAAAAGCCTACACTGAGGTGGTGAAAGAAGCCCTTGATACCTTTATGCAGGAAAAACTAGATGATAAAATCTGGGCCGCGCTGAGCGCGCGCTTGGATTTCTGCAACCTTGATGTGAACGACTGCAATAATTTTACCAAGCTAGGTCACATGCTGGATCAAAAGCATCGTACTACCATCAACTATTTTGCTATGCCACCAAGCACTTTCGGTGCGATTTGCCAAGGGTTAGGTAAAACTAACCTGAATCAGGAGTCGGCGCGTGTGGTGATGGAAAAGCCACTGGGCACCGACCTGGCGTCCTGTCGCATGATTAACGATCAAGTTGCAGAGTACTTTAATGAATCACAAGTCTATCGTATCGACCACTATCTTGGCAAAGAAACAGTATTGAACCTGCTAGCATTGCGGTTTGCTAACTCGTTGTTCGCTTCTAACTGGGACAACCGCACTATCGATTCCGTGCAAATCAATGTGGCGGAAGAGGTAGGTATTGAAGGTCGATGGGGCTACTTTGACCAGGCTGGCCAAATGCGGGACATGATCCAGAACCACTTGCTGCAAATCTTAACTATGATCGCTATGTCGCCCCCGGTAGATTTATCGGCTGACCGTATCCGCGATGAGAAGGTGAAGGTACTGCGCTCGCTGCGCCGTATTGATCAGACCAATGTGCATGAAACCAGTGTGCGCGGGCAGTACACTGCTGGCTTTGTTCAGGGCAAAAAAGTACCGGGCTATCTAGAAGAGGAGGGGGCGAACAAAAACAGCCACACTGAAACCTTCGTATCAATCCGCGTGGATATCGATAACTGGCGGTGGGCTGGGGTACCGTTCTACCTACGTACCGGTAAACGCCTGCCAACCAAATGTTCAGAAGTGGTAGTGTACTTCAAAAATCAACCTCTCAACTTATTCCGCGATTCTTATCAGCAACTGCCGCAAAACAAGCTAACAATTCGCCTTCAACCGGATGAAGGCATTGAGATCCAGGTGCTAAATAAATTACCGGGGCTGGATCATAAGCACCGTCTGCAAACTAGCAAGTTGGATTTGAGCTTCTCTGAGACATTCAATCATGAACACGTATCGGATGCCTATGAGCGCTTGCTGCTAGAAAGCATGCGCGGCATTCAAGCGCTGTTTGTACGCCGTGACGAAGTGGAAGAAGCTTGGAAGTGGGTTGACTCTATCATGAAAGCCTGGAAGTCGGACAACGAGGAACCGAAGCCATATCAGGCTGGCACTTGGGGTCCTGTGGCCTCGGTGGCGATGATTACCCGCGATGGCCGTTCCTGGAATGAGTTTGAATAACACACAGCTTTTAGTGCGCGGCACTATCCTGCGGCTGTTGTGCATGCGGTGTTTTGACCGCATCACAGTGCCGCGATAATCTTGATTTCAACCTTGTACTTTGGATATATTAATTTTGCCTGCACGGTGGTGCAGCGCACCGGCGCACTGCCGGCGACTACCCATGCATCTCAGGAGGTGTGCATGGCGGCAAAATCAGCAGCATCGACCAGGAAAATGGTAGTGTACGGGTACTAACAGTAGGTCTATGGTGGTCAGCGTGCTAGCGGTTTGCACATTGGCGTCTTCATCCAGATTTTACGGTACGCTGGTGTAGTAGAGGGTATAATTTTGTACTACGTATTCGGACCAGCGATGATCGGTATCAATTTATTTGATGTTCATTGGGTTATTTCCATGCCTATTCCCGCTGAGAGTCCCACAGCCAGATGTGGAAATAGGTAGTGATAAAGTTGATGGTAGCCGGCGTGGCCGGCTTAGTTTAATCAACGTTGAATGATATCGACAGAGAAATAGTGTAACAGACGATTTTGCAACAAATAGCTCTCTGGCGCAGGCAATCAAGGGATTCAAACTGTGCGAAGCACAACGGATGATGGCGCAAGAGGTTACCGAAGTAATCAATTTCAAGCAAGAACTGGTGGTGGAGGCGGGAACTAGCACCGGCAAAACCTTCGCCTACTTGGTATCGGCACTGCGCGCCGATCGTAAAGTGATTATTTCCACCGGATCGAAAGCTTTGCAGGATCAACTTTATGTGCGTGATCTGCCTACCCTTGCCAAGGCATTAAATTACAAAGGTAAAATGGCGCTGCTGAAGGGGCATTACAACTACTTGTGGTTAGAACGGTTGAAGCAGCAGTCAGATGATGCGCGAATTTGATGAAGAATTTCGCGCCACCCTATGGCTGCCTGTATTGTTGCAGGGTAAAATTAGTAAAGGCCAACTGCTGACACAGTTTGTTAAGGTCGGCAATAGACTACTGGTGGTAACCCTTTCAATGATGTGCAATTACCGGATGCAGTCATCACGTTAAAGCAGGGTATCAAGCGTCTGATCCGTGACACCTATTATCGCGGTGTGTTGGTGATCTGCGATCATCGGCTAATGATGCGTCCTTACGGGCGAAGTGTTCCTCAACAGCCTGCTACCGACGCTACGCACCAGTGATCTCACCCAGGCGATCGCATTCCTACAGGGACACTCCGCCGTTAGTAACATGAAAGATAAAAGGTAGCTGTGTTATAATATGGGTTTTGTATGAAAACCCTGCTTTATCCTCACCAGAGGCTAGTATGAACACGCGAATTTTAGCCATCGATACATCGACGGAAGCCTGTTCCGTCGCCATCTGGAATCAAGGTGAAATCCTATCCTTGTTTGAGTTACGCCCACGAGAGCATACGCAACGTATTTTACCTATGGTGCAGCAGGTACTAGCGGATAGCGGCCTGGTGCTTAGCCAGCTTGATGTATTGGCTTTTGGCCGCGGCCCGGGTAGTTTTACCGGTGTACGTATCGGCATTGGTATCGCTCAGGGGCTGGCGCTGGGTGCCGTTCTGCCAATGCTGGCTATTTCTACCTTGCAAACCATGGCACAGGGTGCTTGGCGAGTTAGCCATGCTGATCGTGTACTAGCAGCGATCGACGCCCGGATGGGGGAAGTGTACTGGGGGCAATTCGAGCGTCAGCAGGATGGCCGTTGGCATGAAAGCGAAGGAGAAGGGATCCTTTCACCCACTAAGGCATTGGAGCGCGCTCACGGACTGCATGGCAACTGGGTTTATGTTGGCACTGGCTGGCAAACATATCCGGATTTGGTCAGCGGGTCTGCGTTGAGCGTGCGTGATGGACAAATTCTGTTGCCCCAGGCAGAAGACATGCTGCCGCTAGCGTTACTTGCTTGGCGACAGGGTCTGGCGGTAGCAGTGGAAAACGCTGAACCAACCTACTTGCGTAATGAATCTACCTGGAAGAAACGGCCTGTTCGCCCATAGTTACAGCGTATTGTGCTGTGAGACTTGCAGAGGTAATCATGCCTAACTCAATGGTCAAGGTTACTGTTATTTCAAGGAGATTGTGATAATGTTAACCTGTCATACAAAAAGTTTAGTGCCGCTAAACATCGCCTGTTGTTTACTGGTATTGTCTGTTTGTGTCACGGTGCCGTATGCCATCAAAGGTTAAACGGCTACACCTTTCATTGAGTTGTCCTCGGTGCTGTATGCGCCGAATCTATTGACCGGAGCAGAGGCACGCTTTAATGAGCAAGGGCAGACAGTGTTGGAAATTGCCAATGTGCCGCTAGACTAGTCGGCGCGTCCTATTTTAGGTGAAACATCAAGTAGCCGTTTTTTGGCCACGGTACAAGGGTTACATGAACCGGCTGATTTTAAAAGCAAGTATATACCCTAAATAATTCGAGTTGTAGGGAAGGCAGTAAAGCGCTGATCAAATCGGTCAGGAACCGGTTTGATCAACGCTTGCGCTGGGCATCAGACTGAACCTTAGGGGTGGTAAGATCTATTAATTCCCAAGCGCTGGCACCCAGCAGTAACTGGGGTGCCAAGAAAGATAATGCACAGTCAACTTGAATTAGGATAGGTATATAAAAAACAATCAATTTGTGGTTGCCCATGACAAAAAGTACCTGCGTGCAACTGCATACTCTGCGGGATGATTTATGGGTAATCTTGGTAATGACCGACATGGCATAGCCGCGTTGGCGAGGTTAAAAAAGTCATAAGTTGATTATCTGAATGATGGGCGGTTGCCCTGGTCAGGCATTAAAGTTACGGCGTTTAATACCGCGCTCGAAACGATTTTTTGTAGTGCGTCGGACGTGCTCAATAGTTTGGGGAAAAAGTCTCCTATCCTTTATACCTTTACACCTTACTGTTCCATAACGATGGTGATCGTTTGATTGTGTCCGGTAGTTAACCGTGGAGTGCTAGACCCGAAGGACAGAGGCCAACTATGCTCAACCTAGGTGACGCGCAGCTGATTTAGTACACAAAAAAATCCACGGTTCGCCTATTGTTGTTGCGTTGGGATCCTACAAGAAAATGATATTTTGAATTATAAGTTGATTACTACCGATACCTCATTGCAGCAGGTCTGCGATGTAAGCGCGCACGCAATCACAGATTGTGCTGGACACCGAGTTTGTTAGAACACGTATTATCCACAACTAGATTTAATCCAACTCTACGATGGCGAGCATCTTTCCCTGATCGATCCGCTGCGAATAAAGCAATGGCAGCCATTTATCGCATTGCTGGCCGATACTCAAGTAGTCAAGTTTCTACACGCAGGCAGGTGTAGACTTGGAGGTGTTTATCAACGCATTTTCTGGGCGGTATTAACGCCCTGATCTTCTTGCGACTTAACTCATCATGACACACTCGCCTATCGTAACCCCCATCCGCCGATGGTGACTTTGATTTTACGGTATCGTCTGGCGGATGACTACCTGGGAAGGTTTCCGTATCCGTGACCTTGCTCAAGGAAAGGTCAGCACAGATGACATCATGTGTTTCTGTATCTACGGCTAAATGCAGTTTTCTCCAGAGCCGCTGTTTCCCCTGACCGTGTTTTAAAACCAGGTGGGCAATTTCATCCGGCATTGGGATTTTAAACGGGACATTGATGGACTTCGCCCGATTACTGATACAGATGTAGTCCGGGCAGTTCAACGGCACTTTCATCAGTATGACAATGGAGTCGACGAAGCCCTGGAGGGCGCGAAGTATCAGACAGAAAATCCGTTTCTGCATCAATATGCTGGTCATTGACATGCCATATTGGAATAATGTTGTGGGCGACCACGCAGAGAAGGTTTTACCTCGCAGTCCCAGGGGTGAAGTGCCGTTTCATCCACCCAGAAAGTGAGTGAAACCCGAGTGTGATAATGGCGTTGTTGTAAACTTTCCAGTTGGTGATCTTAAACTTTTGCTTAGCCACGCTAATGTCCCTATTTTGACAGAAGGAGAGTAATCTGACTCTAGGCTGGCCGAAATGTTCGATTTATTCAACAAAGCCCAACGATGTCAATATTTGGCCTTTGGTCGCCACTCATGGTAAAGTTAATGCTATTAAGATTGGCGCACGCAGTAACATTCAAAAGGGATGTGTGCTATACGTGACTAATAGATCGAAACATAACCCCAAAGGTTACCCATTATTTATTAGCGATAATGTTTTTGTTGGCTATAAGGCCATACAGCACGGCTGCACCATCGGCAATCGGGTACTGGTAGGTATGGGTGCGATCCTGCTTGACGGTGTAGTAATAGAAGATGATGTAATGATTGGTGCTGTCAGCCTGGTAATACCAGGTCAGCGGCTGGTCAGCGGTTTATCTCTATATGGGTAGCCCAGCGCGACAGGGGTTAGCCCTCTGACTGCCGCCGAGTTGGAAGGATTTACTCTACTCTGCCAACAACTATGTGCGCTGGAATAACGAATACCTGCCGAAATCTATCTGACTAGCACCTATTACCTGATCTGGAATAGGTGCTTCTCTTATGCCGCCAACTACTACGCACACAGCGCAATACCGGTTCAATCTCAGGCATTACACCGTGCCACAGCAAGAACGCATGAGCAGCCTGCCCCACCAGCATCCCCAGACCATCGGCAAACTCCGTTGCTCCCTGTTGCTGCGCCCAAGCGAGGAACGGTGTCTTTCCCAACTGATAGAACATGTCATAACACCGGGTTTGGCAGTTGACTACACCAACGGGAAACTCCGGTATCTTACCGCTGATGCCGGAAGCCGTGGCATTGATCACTAGATTGAATTGCTGGTGCTGATCAAGCTGATCCATCGGTTGCGCCGAGATCTCACCATGGTATTGAAAGAGCTGAGCCAGTTCCTGCGCACGGCTAAAAGTTCGGTTGGTGATTGTTAGTTTACAGCAAAAGGATAACAGCGGCAAGATCACACCACGCGCCGCACCACCTGCCCCCACCAGCAAAATGTGATCCTGCGGCCAGATCAGTTGTTGGCGTTCAAGATCGGTTAATAGACCAATGCCATCCGTGTTATCTCCCAGCAAACCGCCTTCTGGTAACACCTTAAGCGTATTCACAGCACCAGCCAGCGCGGCGAGCTCACTCATCTCAGACGCAGCTTGAAAGGCACGCTCCTTAAAAGGTACCGTGACGTTCGCCCCCTGACCACCAGCACTGATAAACGCTTGCAGGCTAGCCTCAAAACTCTCTAAGGATGCCAGCACGGTGCCATACTGGTGATCAATTCCTGTCTGTTTGGCGAAGAACTCATGAATCAACGGTGATTTGCTGTGACTGATAGGGTTGCCTAATACCGCAAATTTCTCCATGCACATTACCTTTGTCTAACCCTGGCGGATTTGTTCGCCGCTCAAAGCATCTCTGATGTCTGAAGGGTTGAGGTAACCGCCAACGTTACCAGTCAACACCAGGAACGCAGTACCGAACTGCTGTGTCACATCATTTGTATTACGGCAGGGTTCACGCTCGCTAAAGTTAGCGCTGGTAGATATCAATGGTTTGCCATACTGCCGACATAGTTGCTGCACCAGCGGATGGGCAGTGACGCGCACCGCCAGAGAGTTGAAGCGGCCAGTCAGAAAGCGCGGAGTTTCAGGCCGGGCAGGGATCGCCCAACTTACCGGCCCCGGCCAACTAGCGAATATAGCAGCACGTTGCGGCTTACTCAACGCGCTGTCATTAATATACGGGATTAACTGCTGGTAGTCGGCGGCGATAAGGATCAATCCCTTCTCCCACGACCGCTGTTTCAGAGATAGCAACGTATTAACCGCCTGTTCGCTATCGGGGTCACATCCTAGACCGAATACAGCTTCGGTAGGATAGGCGATAACCTGCTGATTATGCAGCGCGTCGATAATAAACGCGAGGTTAGAAGTAGGTTCTGAGTTCATTATTTAATTATTCGGTGGTTGCTACAGGTTTTTTACAAAGTTTATTAGCACAGCAGAGGATCTAAACCCCTTTGCCGTACGCTTCTCCATCAGTAATGGATATTTGCAGAAATAATCTAGATGAAATCTCACCTAAGTGAGATCGTCGGTCAGTTAACCATGATCGACATGCAACTTTAGTCCATTATGAAGATAAGTTTTAAACAAGTACATAACTACGTCGAACATGACTTGCCTTCCTTATTTGGACATAAACACCAGGTACCGCTGAGATTTAGAGCCTGCTAACTACAAATCCAATAACTTGATCACTACTTCTGTCACGGGTTGGCCAGCACGTTCAGCGACGAAATAAACAGGAGTCACCTCATCTCCTACGTTAGCTAACACATCAGCAAATGGCAATTCAACTTCTGCCTCAGATACACAAATAAGTTTATTTTAGTTTATTGATAGCCAATGCATACTACTTCCCTTCCCAACTATTCAGAGATGTCTTTCGGGCTAGTGACGAGATAATCGCCTTGCTGGATTAGCCAATGCGTTCTTTCGCTCATCGGGTTCCCTAGCGCGCCAGGAAGAGCGAACACCTTGCGCCCCGGCTCTAATGAATAGTGGGCGGTGATCAGTGTACCACTGCGCAACGAGGCTTCAATCACTAGCACGCCGAAGCTCAGGCCGCTGATAATAAGGTTACGCCGTGGAAAGTGTGCGGCCAACGGCAAATCGGTGATCAGATGGTCAGAAACTACCGCATCTCCCTTTTTAACAATCTGCTAAGCAAGCAGCAGATGCAGGCGCTGATAGACGTTGGTTACCCAGCTGCCCAAAACCGCCACAATGCAACCACTGGCTGCCATTGCAGCGCGATGTTAGATACTATTAATGCCAATAGCCAAGCCGCTTGTAATGGTAAGCCCCACAATACGTTAATTCACTAGCGAAGTATCGCCCCCAATGCTTACCGTAGTGGCTAAATTACCGACTGCCGACCATAGCAATTTGTGGCTGTTGCAGTACTTGCGGTTTGCCCTACACTAACAAAAACTGCGCATCATTAATATGCTTTAAGCACTCTGGGGTATCCGACCTCACCATAGAGCAGCATCTGGCAGCCTACCTACTTTAACCAGCGTAGTTTAGAGGCCAAATAGCGGGAATCAGCCTGCTGAAATTTAGCTTGCTGCCGGTAATTCAGTCCTATCTCCCGCAACAACTTGCAAGGTTCAGTACCGGCTGTTATCAACTGCCGTATAATTTGGCTAGCTAATGACGTGTCCATCCCCTTGGCTCTACTCATCTGTAGGCTAATTTCTTCTGGCTGCAATTCACACTTTCTCTCGCAGAAAGTACTGTTATTACCCATTCGAGTAATTGATGCAAAAGGCTGTCAATCAGGCATGGAAATGTCTATAATAAAAGATAAACCTTTTTTAGCACTCGGATACAGATCTAAAGATATATGTCAGTCTTGCAGGTATTACATTTCCCAGACGATCGGCTGCGCAAAATCGCAGCGCCGGTAAAAGAAGTCAATGCAGATATCCAGCGCATTGTGAATGACATGTTTGCAACCATGTACGCAGAGGAAGGCATTGGCTTGGCTGCAACTCAGGTGGATATCCACGAGCGCATTATCGTTATTGATATTTCCAATAAATGCGATCAGCGCCTGGTGCTAATCAACCCGGAAATGCTGGAAAAAAGCGGCGAAACCGGCATCGAAGAAGGCTGCCTTTCGTTACCTGAGCAACGCGCTCTGGTAACGCGCGCAGCTAACGTAAAGATCCGCGCGCTCGACTTCGACGGCAAACCTTTCGAGCTGGAAGCGGACGATCTGTTGGCGATCTGCATCCAACACGAGATGGAACACCTGGTAGGCAAAATGTTCGTAGATTACCTGTCGCCACTCAAGCGCTGGCGCATCCGCCAGAAACTGGAAAAAATAGCCAAGCTTAATGCCCGCGCCTAACCGATAAGGAAATCAGCGTGTCTGACTCTTTACGGATTATTTTCGCCGGAACACCTGACTTCGCAGCGCGTCACCTTGACGCGCTGCTATCATCTAAGCACCAGATCGTCGGTGTATTCACCCAGCCTGATCGTCCGGCTGGACGTGGCAATAGGCTAACACCAAGTGCAGTCAAGGTGCTGGCGGAACGACATCAACTGCCAGTATTTCAGCCGAAATCATTACGGCCTGAAGAGAATCAGCAATTGGTTGACAACCTTAACGCCGATATAATGGTTGTTGTAGCTTATGGACTGCTTTTGCCGAAAACAGTATTGGATATGCCCCATTTAGGCTGCATTAACGTGCACGGTTCACTGCTACCACGCTGGCGTGGTGCGGCACCAATCCAGCGTTCTTTGTGGGCAGGCGACAAAGAAACCGGGGTGACCATCATGCAGATGGATATGGGGTTAGATACCGGCGACATGATACACAAGATCGTGTGTCCTATCGAGGTAACGGATACCAGCGCCAGCCTATATGACAAACTGGCCAAATTTAGCCCGAAGGGGCTTCTGACAACGTTACAACTGTTAGCAGATGGCGCGGTTAAACGTGAAGTGCAGAATGAGGCGCAGGTGACCTACGCTGAAAAACTGAGCAAAGAAGAAGCGCGCCTGGATTGGAGCCTATCCGCTGCGCATTTAGAACGTTGCATTCGCGCCCTGAACCCATGGCCGGTTAGTTATTTAACCGTGGATGAACAGCCGGTGAAAGTTTGGCAAGCCAGTGTGCTAGTGGAAACCGCAGACGCAAAACCAGGCACCATTGTCCATGCCGACAAGCATGGCATTCAGGTGGCGACTGCCAACGGCATTCTTAACCTAACTCAGTTGCAGCCAGCAGGGAAAAAATCGATGTCAGCGCAGGATTTACTAAATTCACGCCGCGCATGGGTTGCCCCTGGCAAACAGTTGTAAGCTCCTCCATAGTCCGGACATTAATCGCCGGGCTGTTTCTTTTTTAATACTGGCCGTTATCATAAAAAATTACAATCTCCTCAGTCATGCTGACAAAGCTATCGGCCAGGTACTGGATCAAGGTCAGTCGCTCAGCACTATCCTGCCAGCAATGATAAGTACCATCAATGATAAGAATCGTGAATTTTTATAGGAACTATGCTTTGGTACCTTACGCAAGATGCCCCAACTTGAATCGTGCATTCAGCAGTTGATATCTAAGCCAATGGATCTGCAAACAGCGCATAACTTCACTATTAACTGATGGTTGGCATCTACCAACTGATCGATACTCGCATCCCACCGCACGCGGTGCTAGCTGAAATGGTGCAGGGGTGCAGTAGCGCTTAAACGTCCTCCACTTAAAGGGCTGATTAACGGCATATTACGCCAGTTCTAGCGTCAGCAAGACGCACTGATGCAGCACGCTGCTGATAATAACTGCCGCTATTTACACCCAAGCTGGCTGCTGAAACGTATCCAGCACGCCTACCAGGAGTAGTGGGAGAAGATTATCGATGCCAATAACCAGAAACCTCCAATGTGGCTGCGCTTCAACTGTCTGCATCACACCCGCGAAGCATACCTGCAACTAATAATCCAGATCGGCATAGTCGCCGAACCTCACGATCAATATACTGACATACTACGTTTTCTAACACCGTACGCTGTGAGCCCTCTGCCTGGCTTTACCGATGGCTGGGTTACAATACAGGATGCTTCGGAGCAGGGCTGTATTGCTCTGCTCGATCCACAAGACAGGTGAATAAATCTTAGACCTATGCGCGGCTCCTAGTGGCAAAACCACCCATATTCTAGAATTTGCGCCTAAGGCACAGGTGATGGCCATTGACATCGATGATCACCGGCTCACTCGTGTCAAAGAGAACATCCAGTGCCTGGCACTTGCATGCCGAGGTAAAACTTGGCGATGGCTGCACACCGCAATAGTGGTGCGGCAACAAACAGTTTGATCGCATTTTACTTGATGCTCCTTGCTAGGCCAGGGGCATTGTTCGTTGGCCTCCCGATATAAAATAGCTACGTCGTGACCGTGATATCGCAGAGTTAGCTGGTCTACAGGCGAAAATGCTGGCGTCGATATGGCCATATTTGAAATCCGGCGGTGTGATTATCTACGCCACTTGCTCGATCCTGCCTGAAGAAAATAGCGAACAAATCGCCGCCTTCCTGCAACACCATTACGACGCCAGGGTGGGCAAAACCGGTAGCCTGGATCAGCCGAGCCGACAGAATCTTCAATATCCCAAGAATGCTGATGGCTTCTTTTACGCTAAGCTGATTAGAATATAATTCTTCAGGGCATACCCTAGCCCCCTAAATCTTTTAGTGTGAAGCAGGAAACCAAATGAAAATAATTATTCTTGGTGCAGGCCAAGTTGGCGATACGCTTGCAGAAAACTTGGTAGGCGAAAATAACGATATCACCGTCGTTGATACTAATTCTGGTCTCCTACGGCAATTACAGGATAAATTTGACCTACGAGTTGTGCAGGGGCACGGTTCTCATCCGCGTGTACTACGCGAAGCCGGTGCCAAAGATGCAGATATGCTGGTCGCCGTCACCAACTCTGACGAAACTAATATGGTCGCCTGCCAGATCGCCTATTCTCTGTTTAATACCCCCAATCGTATTGCCCGTATACGTGCGCCAGACTACATTTGCGAGTCAGAGAAGCTATTCCAACCGGCAGCGGTGCCGATTGACCACCTGATTTCACCGGAACAGCTAGTTATCGATTACATTTACAAGCTCATCGAATACCCCGGCGCACTGCAAGTGGTTAACTTTGCGGAAGGCAAGATCAGCATTGTGGCAGTAAAAGCCTACTATGGTGGGCCGCTGGTAGGTAATGCGTTATCCTCAATGCGCGAGCATATGCCACACATAGATACCCGTATCGCCGCCATTTTCCGGCAGGAAAGACTAATTCATCCACAAGGTTCAACTATTATTGAAGCTGAGGATGAGGTGTTTTTTGTCGCCGCTTCGCAGCATATCCGTGCCGTAATGAGCGAACTGCAACGGTTGGAAAAACCCTATAAACGCATCATGATCGTCGGTGGTGGCAATGTTGGTGCTGGGCTGGCTCAGCGGCTAGAGAAGTCTTACAGCGTAAAGCTGATTGAGCGTAATCAGCAACGTGCCACCGAACTGGCCGAGCAGCTTCATGATACTACCGTGTTTTATGGTGATGCCTCTGATCAGGAACTACTAGCAGAAGAACATGTCGATCAGGTCGACGTATTTATCGCTATCACCAACAACGATGAAGCCAATATTATGTCTGCCATGCTGGCAAAGCGGATGGGTGCCAAGAAAGTAATTGTGTTAATCCAGCGCCGTGCCTATGTTGATCTAGTACAGGGAAGCGTGATTGATATCGCTATTTCGCTAAAGCAGGCAACGATTTCAGCATTTTTGGGTCACGTACGCAAAGCAGATATTATCAGTGTTTCTTCATTACGCCGCGGTGTAGCCGAAGCGATTGAAGCCATCGCCTACGGTGATAAATGTACCTCGAAAGTGGTTGGTCGGATCGTGGCAGAGATTAAACTGCCACCAGGCACCACAATCGGTGCCATCGTGCGCGGTGATGACGTTATTATCGCTAACCGCAACAGCAATATTAAGCATGGCGATCACGTTATTATGTTTATTACCGACAAAAAATTCGTCCCTGATGTAGAGCGGCTATTTCAGCCAAGTCAATTCTTCCTGTAGAACAAATCTATTAACAGATATTCTTTCTCTGCTTAAGGAAGAGAAAGAATATCTGTCCTCCATAAATGAATAAAGGGAAGTACTTTGTTAAACTTGAGTTATTAATTTCTGCAAGTGGTGTGATCTATGAGTTTGTTGAAAGAGTTCCGTGAATTTGCCATGCGTGGCAATGTGGTTGATCTAGCGGTGGGTGTTATTATTAGTGCGGCGTTTGGCAAGATCGTTTCATCTTTGGTGGCAGATATCATCATGCCACTACTGGGCTTACTGATCGGTAGTGTTGATTTCAAACAATTCTATTTGGAATTACGCGAAACTCAAGGCACTGTTCCTGCTTTAGTGATTAACTATGGTTTATTTATTCAGACTATTTTCGATTTCGTTATTGTTGCTTTCGCTATTTTTGTAGCGATTAAATTAATGAATAAAGCGCGTCGTAAGCAGGAAGAAAAACCTGTTACCCAGCCAGTACCAACCGCAGAAGAAAAACTGCTTACTGAAATTCGTGATTTTCTGATCCAACAACAACCAAAACTGTAGAAGATAGAATAAATACCTGCGCTAAATAGTAGTTCACTGAAGGAACTCACTCCGGTTTGAGGGATATTATCAATTACCAAACATCACAAACCCTCAAAACCGTACTGAGTAATGCTGATCATAGTACTTATCTCCCGACATAAAAGACGTCAGAGTCCTTGTTGAATAAATTGAACATTTTGCCGGCACGATGGTCAGATCACTCTCCTTCTGTCAAAATAGCGACAGTGACATTGCGTGGCCAAGCAAAATTTTAAGATCACCAACTTGTTTGCTTAAAACAAGGCCTTTATCACTTGGGGTTAACTCACTTTCTGGGTGGATGAAATAGCAATTAACGCTTGGTAATGCGAGGTAAAAACTTCTCTACCTTCTCTGCGTAGTCGCCCACAACATTATTCCGATAGGTCAATGACCAGCGTATTAATGCTGAAACGAATTTTCGGCCTGACACTTCGCGCCCTCTAGGGCTTCGTCAGCAGTTTTTTGGATCTGGCTATTTTGGCAACGTAGATTATATTGACCCCCATGGCCGCTTCCTTATTATGCAGATCGTTAGCTGCACCGCGCATTCAGTTACCTTCATCGCCGTTGCTGAACAGCCAATTGCTCTGAGCACCCCGTCACCAATTCGCGAAGTAACTGGCATTACGCCGCCGGTTTGCTATTCATGTTGAAAATTAATAAAAATTTTTGAACGTTGCTGTGCCCTAAGCATCTGTTGCCTCTACTTTTGACCGACGCCTTAAGTGACCCTTTATGGGTTTCTAGTTTACCAGCTAATGAGCAGAACATTTCTGTATGATGCCCCGCAGAAAGAAAAGTACCCGGTCAGTTATACTGCTGACCGGGTACGGTGACTATTTTATTTAACCCCGGCAAGTTTCACGGTTAACCGGGGTTTCATAGCACACGCAAGAGTGGTGGATAGTTACATCATACCACCCATACCACCCATACCACCCATACCACCCATACCACCCATACCACCTAAATCAGGCGCATCACTTTTAGGTAGATCGGTAACCATGCATTCAGTGGTAATCATCAGACTAGCCACAGAGGCCGCATATTGCAGAGCAGAACGGGTTACTTTGGTTGGGTCTAGGATACCCATCGCAATCATGTCACCATATTCTTCAGAGTAAGCATTATACCCGTAGCCACCTTCGCCCGCTTTCACATTGTTGGCGATTACAGAAGCTTCTTCACCAGCGTTAATCACTATCTGGCGCAGTGGAGATTCCATCGCACGTAGTGCAATTTTAATACCAACATTCTGATCTTCGTTGTCGCCTTTCAGGCTGCTAATTTTATCTGCCACGCGGATCAGCGCAACGCCACCACCAGCAACTACACCTTCTTCTACCGCAGCCCGGGTTGAATGCAGCGCGTCTTCAACGCGGGTTTTCTTCTCTTTCATTTCAACTTCAGTTGCTGCACCAACTTTGATAACGGCAACGCCGCCAGCCAGTTTAGCTACGCGTTCCTGGAGTTTTTCACTATCATAATCAGAGGTGGCTTCTTCGATCTGTTTACGAATCTGGGCAACGCGTCCTTTAATAGTCGCATCATCTCCCACACCATCAATAATGGTGGTGGTGTCTTTGTTGATCACCACGCGTTTAGCTTGGCCCAAGTCTTCCAGTGTAGTTTTTTCCAGTTCTAGACCGATCTCTTCAGAGATAACTGTACCGCCTGTCAGGGTTGCAATATCCTGCAGCATGGCTTTACGACGATCGCCGAAGCCAGGTCCCTTAACCGCAGCTACTTTTACAATGCCACGCATCGTGTTAACTACCAGGGTTGCTAGTGCTTCTCCTTCAACATCCTCAGCGATAATCAGCAGTGGTTTTCCAGCTTTCGCCACAGCTTCCAGTACCGGCAACATTTCACGGATGTTGGAGATTTTTTTGTCCGCCAAAAGAATGAACGGATTTTCCAACTCTACAGAACCGGTTTCTGGCTTGTTGATGAAGTAAGGAGAGAGGTAACCACGGTCAAACTGCATACCCTCTACAACGTCCAGCTCATCTTGCAGACCGGTGCCTTCTTCAACAGTGATAACGCCTTCTTTACCTACTTTTTCCATCGCTTCTGCAATCAATTTGCCAACAGTTTCGTCGGAGTTTGCAGAGATGGTGCCTACCTGAGCGATAGCTTTGGAGTCAGAGCAAGGTACGGACAGTTTTTTAAGCTCTTTAACCCCCGCAATAACTGCTTTGTCGATGCCACGCTTCAGATCCATCGGGTTCATGCCGGCGGCTACAGCTTTGAGGCCTGCGGTGATGATAGATTGCGCCAGTACTGTTGCTGTAGTAGTACCGTCGCCTGCAGCATCGTTAGCTTTGGAAGCTACTTCTTTCACCATTTGCGCGCCCATGTTCTCGAATTTGTCTTCCAATTCGATTTCACGAGCAACGGATACCCCATCTTTGGTGATGGTAGGAGCGCCGAAGGATTTATCCAGCACTACGTTACGGCCTTTCGGGCCTAGGGTCACTTTTACTGCATCAGCGAGAACATTTACGCCGCGAAGCATTTTCACGCGAGCATCATTGCCAAATTTTACGTCTTTAGCTGCCATTGGTATTTTCCTTCAACTCGTTCAGTTCAGAAGATAAAGCGTAATTACGCTTCAACAATTGCCAGAATGTCGCTTTCGGACATGATTAACACGTCTTGATTGTCGATCTTTTCTACTTTCACGCCGTAGCCATCATTGAAAATCACAGTATCGCCAACTTTCACATCCAATGGTTGGATGTTACCACTTTCCAGCAAACGTCCTTTCCCAACTGCAACCACTTCACCACGAGTAGATTTACCCGCCGCAGAGCCAGTCAGAACAATGCCGCCAGCAGATTTTGACTCAACTTCTTTGCGCTTGACGATAACACGGTCATGCAATGGACGAATACTCATTGAACGCTCTCCTGTAAGTAAGAAGGTTTCTATCGGATCTAGGGTTATTTACCGGGTTTATTGTTATCACCGGCAACGTAGTATTTGAGATGGGGGCATTCCATCCCCCTTCAAGGGGTCGATCAAAAAAATTTTCACTTTTAAGGATCATCCTTAGCAACTGAAACAAAAAACGCGGTTTAAGCCGCATTTTTTAGCAATCATTATGCTTGTCCTGATTATCTGTCCTCTGCTCCAGCATATAACGCTCGTTGTCTTTGCACTGGAATTCGCCGTCAAAGGTGTTGCCAGTGGCGGCGTTACCACCAGACTCCAAACCGACAAAACGGTAAACGGATAAATGTGGCATCAGCCTGAGCGTCAGTAATTTCTGTACCGGTGGCAGCAGCAATAGCAGGCCGAGAAAATCGGTAAAAAACCCTGGGATCATCAACAAGAATCCAGCAATCATCAGCGAGACATTTCTCACTATTTCCACCTCTGTGCTTTCACTAGTAGACAAGTTTTGCTGTATTTGTACGAAGGTTCTCGTACCTTGGTTGCGTATCAGCGAAATGCCAATGCAAGAGGTGAAAATTACCAGCAACAAGGTAAAAGCCACACCAAGTACATCAGAAATTTTGATAAATAAGGTTATTTCTATATAAGCCAGCAGAAATATTAACAGTGTTGGTAACCAGCGCACCTGGTTCTCCTATCTATAAATAGAGTACATCCGCTCTGAGGTGCCTACGCGAAAAGGGCGGCTATACAAGCCCAATTAATACAATTAGGCTTGTATAGCCGCCCTTTTCAACTAACAACCTTTTTTTATTACTCAGGTTAATAACCGTGAAAGGGATCACAGAACAAGAAAAGCATGATTTTATAAGCTTCATAAGGGGATTAGTCATTTATTCCTATCCAATATATGATGCTGGACTACGATGGGCTTAGTAAGCGTTGTTAAATAAATCGAACATTTTTCCGGCAAGAGGATCAAATTACTCTCCTTCTGTCAAAATATCGACAGCGACATTGCGTAGCCAAGAAAAAGTTTAAGATCATCAACTAGAAGGCTTACAACAAGGCCTTTATCACTTATGGTTAACTCACTTTCTGGGTGGATAAAACGGTACTTTACTCCTGGTACTGCGAGGCAAAATCTTCTCTGCATGGTTGCCCACAACATTATTCCAATATGGCATGGCCATGACCAGCGTATTGATGTTAAAATGGATTTTCGGCCTAACACTTCGCGCCCTCCAGGGCTTCATCAACTCCATTTTCATACTGATGAAAGTGCCGTTAAACTGCTTGGACTACACCTGCATAAGTAAGCGGGTGCAGTCCGTCAATGTCCCGTTTAAGACCCCAACGCCGGGTGAAATTGCGCACCTTGCTACAAAACACGGTCAGGAAAAACGGCGGCTCTGGCTTAAACGTCATTTAGCCGTAGATACAGAAACACATAAAATTATCTGTGCTGACCTTTCCTTGAGCAATGTCAAGGATAAGGAAGCCTTCCCAGGTCTTATCCGCCAGCAGTACCGTAAAATCAAAGTCGCCTCGGCGGATATGGCTTTCGATAGGCGAGTAAGTCATGATGAGTTAAGGCGCAAGAAGATAAGGGCGTTAATACCGCCCATAAGCAGAGCCCGTTATTGGTCGGCAGACTATGCAGACTGAAATCAAGCGGTAGCGAACCAGCGCCATTACCGGAGACAACACACGGAGGAAAAGTATGACATGCTATCACCGACGTATAGCCGAAACAGCGGTGTACAGAGAAAAACAGCTATTTGGTAGTCAGCTGTTGCTGCGAGATTTCGATGCGCAAGATGACGCTAGCCGGTATGCAAGAAATTGTACGCGGTGCCTGAAAAATGCCCATTCAGGGGACTCTTTCCAAATCCGATTTATTCAACAACGCCCATAAAGGTTTACAACTGATGTAAAAGAGTGCGGACAACATTTTGTTTAACGTTATTAATCCAGCGGCTGATGTTCTATTCTGCTGCATGTAACGTGCCACCTTGAGCCTTGGTTGGCGCGGGCTACGATGGAAGACAGCCATGCGCTGCTGAGTTAAAAAAGAGATATCGATTGTAGAAAGCAGTAATAAATTAATTAACCATCAATGCGTCAAATGTTTAATTTGATTCTTTCCCTAAGTAAATTATCTCCGCTAATCATGGTGTTAATTTTTTAATTGCCGGATAAATAACGTTCATTTTACGAGTTAACCAGAGAAATATTCCAAAGCGCTGCTGCTCTGTCTTGACAAGCTTTTCATACCCTCCGTAAACTGTATTCCTACCCGATATCGGGATTCGCTACACGAGAAGTCGCAAGGCCAAATGGTGTGTACCATTGACCTCTGCCATCCCTGCTTGCAGCTTTACCATTTACCTGAATGGGAAGTTATTAAATAAACACTATCCCGTCTGTCGAGTACGAATCCCGCCTTGCGCCGTGTTCAGCTTTTGCTGTTGGAGCATATCAGTGAGTGTCAGATGGATAGCGCTTGTCTGTTGCTGTTAGCCACTAGCTAATACACTGCCTGAACAGCTGCACTTACTAAAGAAGTGCAGCTGTTCAGGCAGTTGAACAAGTTTGAACTGTGGGATAAATAGACTTTGTATCAATAAGTCAAGGATGATATCGATGCTAAACAGTCGCCTCAGGAACCTTTGTCTGAGTGGCTACAGGACTTTGTCGCTATAAACATGTTAAAAAACTATAAACACGTCGCCGTACTGTTGGATGAGGCGGTTAACGGCCTCAATATTAACCGTAATGGCATATACATCGACGGTACTTTTGGGCGTGGCGGTCATTCTCGTCTGATCTTGTCCCAATTGGGACAGGAAGGACGCCTGCTGGCAATTGACCGCGACCCTCATGCTATTGCAGCCGCTAAATCTATTGATGATCCTCGTTTTACCATCGTACACGGCCCCTTTTCTGCTTTATCACACTATGTGCGGGAACGCGAACTGCTAGGGAAAATCGATGGCGTCCTGCTTGACCTGGGCGTTTCTTCACCGCAGTTGGACGATGCGGAACGCGGTTTTTCCTTTAAGCATGATGGGCCGCTGGATATGCGTATGGACCCATCCACAGGGCTATCTGCCGCTGAATGGTTAATGAAAGCAGAGGCCGACGACATCACCTGGGCTCTGAAAACTTTTGGTGAAGAGCGTTTCGCCAAGCGCATTTCGCGTGCCATCGTGGAAAGAAACCGCGTGGAGCCAATGACCCGCACCAAGCAACTGGCTGATCTGATCGCTAGTGCTAGTCCAATCCGCGAGAAACACAAACATCCGGCAACGCGCAGCTTCCAGGCAATTCGCATCTATATCAACAGCGAATTAGAAGAAATCGAACGTGCGCTTAATGGCACACTAGAGGTATTGGCTCCCCAGGGCCGCTTGTCGATTATTAGCTTTCATTCGTTAGAAGACCGTATCGTGAAACGTTTTATACGCCACCATAGCCGTGGCGCGCTGGTGCCAGCGGGTATACCGCTTACCGAAGAGCAACTACGCAGCATGGGGGGGCGCAAGCTGAAAGCGCTGGATAAAATGATGCCTTTGAAAGATGAAGTGGCTGGCAACCGGCGTGCGCGTAGCTCGGTGCTGCGTATTGCACAGAGGGTACTGGCGTCGTGATCGGTAACCAACGTCTCGGACTGGTCGAGGTGATTTGCGACGACCTGCTGCGTAATGCCAAGATCCCACTGATTTTACTGGTTTCGGTACTGGCTTCCGCCATTTTTATGGTGGCCACTGTGCACCGTACCCGCCTGCTAACTGTCGAGCGCGAGAAGTTGGTGTTAGAGCGTGACGCATTGGATATCGAGTGGCGTAACCTGATTTTAGAAGAGAATGCTCTCGGCGCTCACAGACGGGTTGAACGTATTGCTACTGAAAAATTGAAGATGCAACATGTTGATCTATCACAGGAAAAACTTTTAATTAAACAATGAAGATTTTAACCAAAATACCGATAAAGTAGAGAAGGAAACGCATGAAAGCCTCTATCTCCGGTAAGTTGAAGTTGAAACGCCAAGAAGATCAGGCCAGCTTTGTCAGCTGGCGTTTTGCGTTGCTGTGCGGCTGTATTTTATTGGTGCTGCTGGGATTGATGCTGCGCATGGCTTATTTGCAGGTCATCAACCCGGATCGCCTGGTAAAAGAAGGTGATCTACGTTCGATCCGGGTGCAGGAAGTGCCAACTGCACGCGGCATAATCAGCGATCGCGCTGGTCGCCCATTGGCGGTGAGTGTACCGGTCAACGCCATTTGGGCAGATCCAAAAGAGCTGAACGCGCGCGGTGGTATTACCCTAGATAGCCGCTGGATGGCGCTGTCCGACACGCTGAATATCACGCTCGATCAACTCTCAAACCGTATTAACACTAACGCGAAAGGGCGTTTTGTCTACTTGGCGCGCCAGGTTAATCCAGAGGTCAGCGATTACATCCAAAAGCTGAAGTTACCAGGGATTTTCCTGCGCCATGAATCGCGCCGTTACTATCCGGCTGGTCAGGTGACCTCGCACATTATCGGTGTGACCAACATTGATGGCCAAGGTATCGAAGGTGTTGAAAAGAGTTTCGACCGCTGGCTGACCGGGCAACCTGGCGAAAGAACCGTGCGTAAAGACCGCTATGGACGGGTGATCGAAGATATCTCCTCGGTAGATAGCCAGGCGGCGCATAATCTAGTGTTGAGCATCGATGAGCGCCTACAGGCGCTGGTGTATCGTGAACTAAACAATGCTGTGGCCTTAAACAAGGCACAATCCGGCACCGCTGTGCTGATTGACGTTAACACCGGTGAAGTGCTAGCGATGACTAACCGCCCATCCTATAATCCGAACAACAAGGCTGATATGCTGCAAGACACTATGCGTAACCGTGCTATAACCGATGTTTTTGAGCCTGGTTCTACCGTAAAGCCGATGGTAGTGATGACCGCGTTGCAGCACGGTGTGGTGAAAGAAAATAGCCTAATGAATACCCTCCCTTACCGCATTCAGGGCCATGATATCAAAGACGTAGCACGCTATGAGGAACTGTCGATAACCGGGATCTTGCAGAAGTCGAGTAACGTTGGCGTTTCCAAGCTGGCGTTAGCAATGCCGTCCTCAGCGTTAGTAGATACTTACTTGCGTTTTGGGCTAGGAAAGGCGACCAATTTGGGGTTGGTTGGAGAAAGCAGTGGCATATACCCTAAAAGACAACGGTGGTCTGACATCGAAAGGGCCACCTTCTCTTTTGGCTACGGGCTAATGGTAACGCCGTTACAGTTGGCGCGAGTCTATGCAACGATCGGTAGCATGGGTGTGTATCGCCCATTGTCGATCACCAAGGTGGACCCTACGGTCGCTGGCGAACGCGTTTTTCCTGAATCTGTAGTCCGCACCGTAGTGCATATGATGGAAAGCGTAGCCTTGCCGGGGGGCGGTGGGGTGAAAGCCGCCATCAAGGGATACCGTATCGCCATTAAAACTGGGACGGCCAAAAAGGTTGGCCCAGATGGCAAATACATCAGCCGCTATATCGCCTATACCGCTGGCATCGCGCCAGCAAGTCAACCACGTTTTGCCCTGGTGGTGGTCATCAATGACCCGCAAGGTGAGAAGTATTATGGCGGGGCCATTTCCGCACCGGTGTTTGGTGCTATTATGGGCGGCGTCTTGCGTACCATGAACGTCAAGCCGGATGCATTGCCCACTGGTGAAAAAAGCGAATTAGTAATCAACAAGAAAGAGGGTTCAGGTGGCAGATCGTAATTTGCGCGATTTGCTCGGCCTGTGGGTACCTTTAGCACCCAGCCGCGCGCTACGGGAAATGATCTTAGACAGCCGTATTGCTGTGCCTGGGGATCTCTTTGTTGCTGTTGTGGGTCACAAAACGGATGGACGCCGCTATATGCCACAGGCTATCGCCCAGGGAGCTGTTGCGGTGATTGCCGAAGCCGATGGTGAGGCCGAAGACGGTGCCATCATTGAAATGCATGGCGTGCCGATTATCTATCTGAGCCAACTGAACCAGCGCCTTTCCGCGCTAGCCGGGCGTTTTTACCACCAGCCCGCCGAGCGTCTGCGCCTGGTTGGCGTCACTGGCACCAATGGCAAAACCACGACCACACAACTGCTGGCGCAATGGAGCCAACTGCTGGGTGAAACCAGTGCGGTACTAGGGACCGTTGGCAATGGACTGCTGAACCATGTCTGCCCGGCTGAGAATACTACTGGCTCTGCGGTGGATCTACAATACCAATTAAACGATTTGGCTGAGCAAGGTGCGACCTTCGCTGCCATGGAGGTTTCCTCCCACGGGCTGGTACAACACCGGGTAGCGACGTTGCCATTTGCCGCTGCGGTCTTCACCAACCTGAGCCGCGATCACCTGGATTACCACGGTGATATGGCTAATTATGAATCGGCTAAATGGACACTGTTCGCTGTGCATGATGTCGGCCAGATAGTCATCAATGCTGATGACCAGGTCGGGCAGCAGTGGTTAAGAAAATTGCCGGATGCAGTGGCGGTCACCATGCAGGATAACCTGCTGCCGGGCTGTCACTGCCGCTGGTTGAAAACCACTGCGATCAGCTATCAGGACAACGGTGCTACCATCCGATTCAGATCCAACTGGGGCGATGGAGAAATCGTAAGCCAGCTCATGGGGGCCTTCAACGTCAACAATTTGCTGTTGGCGTTGGCAACGTTGCTGGCACTGGGCTATCCGCTGGATAAGCTTGTAGAAACCGGTAGCCGTCTACAACCGGTGTGCGGACGGATGGAAGTGTTTAAAGCTCATGGCAAACCAACGGTAGTGGTGGATTACGCCCATACGCCCGATGCGCTAGAAAAAACGTTGGAAGCGACACGCGTGCATTGCCATGGGCGGCTATGGTGTGTCTTCGGCTGCGGCGGCGATCGTGACAAGGGCAAGCGGCCATTGATGGGCGGGATCGCCGAGCAGTTTGCCGATCGGGTGGTGCTCACCGATGACAATCCGCGTACCGAAGAACCCCAGGCGATCATCAATGATATTCTTGCCGGGCTGCTGGACGCCGGGCAAGCGATGGTGATCCCTTGCCGCGCTGAAGCGGTGACCAAAGCTATCATGCAGGCGCAGGAACAAGATGTCGTGCTGGTGGCTGGTAAAGGCCACCAGGATTACCAACTAGTGGGTAACAGACGTCTATACTACTCTGACTGCGCCACTGTAGCTCGACTGTTGGGGAGGCTGGCATGATCCCTGTCTCCCTTTTGGTATTGGCTGAGATATTAAGCGCTGAGTTGATCGGGGCCGATAGCCAAATTATTGAGGTGAAGACAGATAACCGCAAAGTAACCGCCGGTTGCCTATTTGTGGCTTTGAAGGGCGAGCGTTTCGACGCGCACGATTTTGCTGCCGCTGCCTTGGCAGCAGGGGCTGTGGCGTTACTGGTAAGTCAGCGTCTAGCGCTGGATGCACCTCAGTTGGTGGTGGCAGATACCCGCATAGCATTGGGGCAACTCGCCGCCTGGGTGCGTCAACAGATACCGGCGCGCTTGGTGGCGCTGACTGGCTCCTCTGGCAAAACATCAGTAAAAGAAATGACCGCCGCCATTCTCAGTGAATGCGGTGAGGTGCTGTACACCGCCGGTAACTTTAACAATGATATCGGCGTGCCGCTGACACTGTTGCGTCTGCAACCGCAGCATGATTTTGCGGTAATTGAACTGGGCGCTAACCATATTGGCGAAATTGCCTATACTAGCGCATTGGCGCGTCCGCAGGCTGCCCTGATAAATAACCTGGCGGCTGCCCATCTGGAAGGTTTCGGTTCATTGTCGGGGGTTGCTCAGGCGAAAGGGGAAATTTTTACCGGCCTGCCAGCTGATGGCGTAGCGATTATCAACGCCGACAATAACGACTGGCCGCACTGGCAGAGCATGCTGAGCGGCAAGACCGTCCGGTGCTTCTCGCTACAAGCCAGCGCAGGTGTAGAGTTCTTCGCCAGCGAAGTGCGGGGCGATGGCAACAGCACGCAGTTCCAGCTACACAGCCCGTTTGGCAGCGCTGAGATCTTGCTGCCGCTGCCTGGCTGCCACAACGTGGCCAATGCCTTGGCGGCGGCAGCGCTGGCAATGTCGGTGGGGGCTTCCCTCCAGTCAGTGCGCCAGGGTCTGAGACAGTTGCAAGCGGTGCCAGGGCGTATGTTTCCGATCGTGTTGGCAGCAAACAAGCTACTGTTGGATGACAGTTACAATGCAAACGTTGGGTCGATGAACATTGCCGCGCAGGTGCTGGGGGATATGCCGGGTTACCGCGTGATGGTGGTGGGTGACATGGACGAACTGGGGGCAGAGGCTCAAGAGTGCCATCGTCAGGTGGGTGAAGCTGCCCGTCTGGCAGGTATCGACAAGGTAATCAGCGCCGGCGGTTTTAGCCGGGTGCTGAGCGTTGCTTCTGGCAACGGCGAACATTATCAGGACAAAAAAGCCGTGATTGCGCGCGTGTTAGAATTACTGGCGGAACATGAGGTCATTACTGTGTTAATCAAGGGTTCACGTCGTGCCTCAATGCAGCAGGTGGTCTGTGCGCTACAGGAGAAAACACCATGCTAGTTTGGTTGGCTGAGTATTTGGTCAAATATTATTCAGGATTTAACGTCTTTTCCTATCTGACGTTCAGGGCTATTGTCAGCCTGCTGACAGCACTGTTCCTTTCGCTGTGGATGGGGCCTCGGGTGATCACGCATCTACAGAAAATGTCTTTCGGCCAGGTGGTGCGCGCCGATGGCCCTGAATCACACTTTAGCAAACGCGGCACGCCGACCATGGGTGGCACCATGGTCCTGATTTCTATCACCATTTCAGTGCTGATGTGGGCTTACCCATCCAACCCTTATGTGTGGTGCGTGCTGTTGGTTCTGGTAAGTTATGGCATCGTCGGATTTATTGATGACTATCGTAAGGTGGTGCGTAAAGACACCAAGGGGCTGGTCGCTCGATGGAAGTACTTCTGGCAATCAGTGATAGCTTTAGCCGTCGCCATCACCATGTATGCCGTAGGCAAAGACACGCCTACCACCGAACTGGTAGTGCCATTTTTTAAGGACATCGTGCCGCAACTCGGTCTGCTGTATGTGCTGCTGGCTTATACCGTGATCGTCGGCACCAGCAACGCGGTTAATCTAACCGACGGGCTGGATGGCTTAGCGATAATGCCAACGGTGTTTGTCGCCGCTGGACTTGCGCTGGTAGCCTGGGCGACAGGTAACATGAACTTTGCCAGCTACCTGCATATTCCGTATCTTCGTCATGCCGGTGAATTAGTGATCTTCTGTACCGCTATCGTCGGTGCTGGCCTGGGCTTCCTGTGGTTTAATACTTATCCAGCACAGGTATTTATGGGAGATGTGGGTTCGTTAGCATTGGGCGGGGCATTGGGCACTATAGCGGTGCTGCTGCGTCAGGAGTTCCTGTTATTGATTATGGGAGGTGTGTTCGTGATTGAAACGCTGTCGGTCATTTTGCAGGTGGGATCGTTCAAGCTGCGTGGGCAACGTATTTTTCGCATGGCACCAATTCATCATCACTATGAATTGAAAGGATGGCCGGAACCGCGCGTGATTGTGCGCTTCTGGATTATTTCGCTAATGCTGGTGCTGATTGGCCTGTCAACGCTGAAGGTGCGGTAATCATGGCAGATTATCAGGGTAAAAAAGTCGTGATCATTGGGTTGGGGCTTACTGGGCTGGCCTGTGTTGATTTCTTTATGGCGCGCGGCATTATGCCACGCGTTATGGATACCCGCGTCTCACCGCCAGGGCTGGATACGTTGCCTGGAAGCTTAGAACGCCACCTAGGCAGCATGCGTCAGGACTGGCTGCTGGCGGCGGATTTGATCGTCGCCAGCCCAGGCGTTGCGCTGGCGACGCCGACGTTAATCGCCGCTGCAGACGCCTGCGTGGAAATTGTCGGCGATGTTGAACTATTCTGTCGCGAAGCACAGGCACCAATCGTGGCGATCACCGGATCTAATGGCAAAAGCACCGTTACCACCTTAGTGGGTGAGATGGCGAAAACCGCTAGCTGGGCGGTGGGCATTGGCGGCAATATCGGACTGCCAATGTTGAGATTGCTACGTCAGGAATGCCAACTGTACGTGCTGGAGCTATCGAGCTTCCAACTGGAAACCACCCATAGCCTGCGAGCGGCAGCGGCGACCGTGCTGAATGTCACCGAAGATCATATTGATCGCTATCCGTTTGGTTTACAGCAATATCGCGTGGCCAAATTACGTATTTATGAGAACGCGGGTGTTTGCGTAGTGAATACCGACGACGTATGGACTCTGCCGGTGCGCGGTACTGACGCACGCTGCGTAAGCTTCGGTGTGGATGTGGGCGACTACTACATTAACTGTCAGCAAGGCGAAACCTGGTTACGGGTGCGTGGTGAGAAAGTGCTGAATAGCCGCGAGATGAAGCTGACTGGCCGTCATAACTACACCAATGCCCTGGCAGCACTAGCGCTGGCTGATGCCGTTAATATCCCGCGCGCCGCCAGTCTGAAGGCACTGACTACCTTCAACGGCCTGCCGCACCGTTTTCAGTGGGTGTGGGAATGCAATGGTGTGCTCTGGATCAACGACTCCAAAGCCACTAACGTTGGTAGTACCGAAGCAGCGCTGAAGGGTTTGCAAGTGAAAGGTACGCTGCATCTGCTGCTGGGTGGTGACGGCAAGTCTGCGGACTTTTCCCCGCTGGTGTGCTATCTGCAAGGCGACAATGTGCGTCTGTACTGTTTTGGCCGCGACGGCGCACAGTTGGTGCAGCTGCGTCCAGCAGTAGCTAGCTTGACCGAAACCTTGGAACAGGCGATGCGCGACATCGCCTGTCGGGTACAACCTGGTGATATGGTGTTGTTGTCACCGGCGTGCGCTAGCCTTGATCAGTTCCGTAATTTTGCAGTGCGTGGTGATAGTTTCGTCCGCTTGGCACAGGAGCTTGGCAGATGAGACTACGCCTGCCGAACTTTGGTCTGAGAGAATGGGTAAAAAACTGGGAGGTGGGATCACGCGACGATTCTTCCAATGTGATGTACGACAGCACACTAGTGTGGTTGACCTTTGGGTTGGCTATTATCGGCTTTGTGATTGTGACATCGGCTTCAATGCCGATCGGCCAGCGTCTGGCGGACGATCCTTTCCTGTTCGCTAAGCGTGAGGCATTATATCTCGGCCTGGCTTTTGGCCTATCGACGGTTACTTTGCGTATCCCGATGGACGTTTGGCAGCGTTACAGCAGCGTGATGGTGTTGATGTCGATGGTGATGTTACTGATAGTGCTGGTAGGCGGCCGCTCGGTAAACGGGGCATCACGCTGGATTGCGCTAGGCCCGTTGCGCATTCAGCCAGCGGAGTTATCCAAGCTATCGCTATTCTGCTATCTGGCGAGCTATCTGGTGCGCAAGGTTAAAGAGGTACGCCGCAACTTTTGGGGCTTCTGCAAGCCGATGGGGGTGATGGTGGTGTTAGCAGTGCTGCTGTTGGCACAGCCAGATCTTGGCACCGTTGTTGTACTCTTTATTACTACCTTGGCGATGTTGTTCCTGGCAGGGGCGAAGATATTGCAATTCCTGGCGATGATCGGCTCAGGCGTATTCGCCGTTGTGCTGCTGATTATTGCCGATCCTTATCGTATGCGCCGTGTGACATCGTTCTGGAATCCCTGGGATGATCAGTTTGGCAGCGGCTACCAACTGACCCAGTCGTTAATGGCGTTTGGCCGTGGCGAGTTATGGGGGCAAGGGCTAGGCAACTCGGTGCATAAATTGGAATATTTGCCAGAGGCGCACACTGACTTTATTTTCTCAATTTTAGGTGAAGAACTGGGCTATATCGGTGTGGTTTCAACCTTGTTGATGGTATTCTTTGTCGCTTTTCGCGCGATGGCGATCGGTCGCCGCGCCTTGGCGAGTGATCAACGATTTTCCGGCTTCCTGGCCTGCTCGATTGGCGTGTGGTTCAGCTTCCAGGCACTGGTTAACGTCGGTGCTGCAGCTTGCCTGTTACCGACCAAAGGTTTAACGTTGCCGCTGATTAGCTATGGCGGTTCGAGCCTGCTGATTATGTCGACAGCAATCGTGCTGTTGTTGCGTATTGATTATGAAACACGCCTTGCCAAAGCCCAGGCGTTTATTAAGAGGTAAGGATGAGCGGGAAACCTAAGCGTTTAATGGTGATGGCAGGCGGTACCGGTGGGCATGTGTTCCCAGGGCTGGCGGTTGCGCATCATCTGATGGCGCATGGCTGGCAGGTGCGTTGGCTTGGCGCCGCAGACCGAATGGAAGCCGATCTGGTGCCTAGGCATGGCATTGAGATTGATTTCATCCGTATTTCCGGCCTACGTGGTAAAGAGCTGAAGGCTCAACTGAGCGCACCACTGCGCATCTGGCGGGCGGTGCGGCAGGCACAGATAATCATGCGCCGCTTTCAGCCGGACGTAGTTCTGGGCATGGGGGGTTATGTTTCCGGTCCCGGTGGCTTGGCGGCTTGGCTTTGCGGCATCCCAGTGGTACTACAGGAGCAGAACGGCATCGCTGGTTTGACAAACCGCTGGCTGGCGCGTATCGCTAAAACGGTATTACAGGCTTTTCCCGGTGCGTTCCCGAAGGCTAAGGTAGTGGGTAACCCGTTACGCTGTGATTTGCTGGCTCTGCCATTGCCAACTGAACGCCTGCAAGGACGAGAAGGCCCCATCCGCGTGCTAGTGATGGGTGGGAGTCAGGGAGCGCAGGTGCTTAACCAGACAGTGCCTGAAATTGCGGCGCGCTTGGGCGATAGTATCACGCTCTGGCATCAGGTAGGTAAAGGCGCTCTGGAGAGAGGACTGCGCGACTACGAGAGGGCAGGGCAGACGCAGCATAAAGTAACTGAGTTTATTGATGATATGGCCTTCGCCTACGCTTGGGCTGACGTGGTGGTGTGCCGTTCTGGCGCGCTGACGGTCAGCGAGGTTGCCGTAGCGGGTCTGCCGGCGATTTTTGTGCCGTTCCAGCATCAGGATCGTCAGCAGTACTGGAACGCTCTCCCACTGGAAGAAGCCGGCGCGGCGAAGATTATAGAACAGCCACAGTTTAAAGTTGATACGGTGTGCGAGCTGTTGGCGAGTTGGCATCGCCCGATGTTGTTAGCGATGGCTGAAAAGGCACGCTCGGTGGCTATTCCTGACGCCACCGAGCGTGTGGCGGCGGAACTGATACGAGCCGCCAAATAAATGCATAGGTTCGGTACGACGGATCTGAATTAAAGAGTCATTAAGGGGCCGGCAAGCCGAACCTGGATCATATAGAGTGATAAATACACAACAATTAGCGAAACTACGTACTATAGTGCCTGAGATGCGACGCGTCAGAAACATCCACTTTGTCGGTATCGGTGGTGCTGGTATGGGAGGTATCGCCGAAGTTTTGGCTAACGAAGGTTATCAGATCAGCGGCTCCGACCTGGCACCGAACACGGTAACCCAACATTTGAGTGCGCTCGGAGCGATGATTTACTTTAATCACCGCATGGAAAATGTGCTGGATGCGAGCGTGGTGGTGGTTTCTAGCGCGATCTCCGCCGATAACCCAGAGATTGTCGCTGCCCGTAAAGCGCGCATTCCGGTGATCCGTCGTGCGGAGATGCTGGCAGAATTAATGCGTTTTCGCCATGGTATTGCTGTAGCTGGCACGCACGGCAAGACTACCACCACGGCGATGGTATCAAGTATTTATGGCGAAGCAGACCTGGATCCGACCTTTGTCAACGGCGGTTTAGTGAAAGCGGCTGGAACCCATGCGCGTTTAGGCTCCAGCCGTTTCCTGATTGCAGAAGCGGATGAGAGTGATGCATCTTTCCTGCATCTACAGCCGATGTTGGCGATTATCACCAACATTGAAGCTGACCATATGGACACTTACCAGGGTGATTTTGAAAACCTGAAGCAGACATTTATCAATTTCTTGCACAACTTGCCGTTCTACGGCCGGGCGGTGATGTGCATTGATGATCCTGTAGTACGGGAGCTATTGCCATGCGTAGGTCGCAACATCACCACTTACGGCTTTAGTGACGATGCTGACGTGCGCATCGAAAATTACCGTCAGCTAGGTGCGCAGGGGTGTTTTACTCTAAGCAGGCAGAAAAAGCCACTGATAACGGTGACCCTCAATGCACCGGGTCGCCACAATGCGTTGAACGCGGCGGCGGCGGCGGCGGTAGCGACTGAAGAATGCATTGACGACGAAGATATTTTGCGCGCGTTGGCGAGTTTTCAAGGAACGGGGCGTCGCTTCGACTTCCTTGGAGAGTTCCCGCTGGTTACGGTCAACGGCAAAGCAGGCAGCGTAATGCTGGTAGACGATTACGGTCATCATCCCACTGAAGTTGATGCCACTCTGCAATCAGCACGCGCCGGTTGGCCGAACAAACGCTTAGTCATGATTTTTGAGCCTCATCGCTATACGCGTATGCGTGACTTGTACGACGATTTTGCTAACGTTCTATCACAGGTAGATGTGCTACTGATGCTTGAGGTATACGCTGCGGGTGAAACGCCGATCCCGGGTGCGGACAGTCGTGCGTTATGCCGCACTATCCGCACCCGCGGCAAGCTGGACCCGATTTTAGTTTCCGATGCCGACAGTGTGCTGGAAATCTTAGCACAACTATTACAGGCCGATGATTTAGTGCTGGTGCAGGGTGCTGGGAACGTAGGTAAAATCGCTAGAAAATTGGCTGAAGTGAAATTGCAACCACAGAAAAAAGAGGAAGAATATCATGGCTGATAAAGTTGCTGTACTGCTAGGGGGCACTTCCGCTGAACGTGAAATCTCACTGCAATCCGGTGCTGCCGTATTAGTCGGGCTACGAGAAAGCGGTATCGACGCCCATGGCATTGACCCACGTGACTTCCCAGTGATCCAGTTAAAAGCGCAGGGGTTCAATAAAGTATTTATCTCGCTGCACGGCCGTGGCGGTGAGGATGGCACCATACAGGGGCTGCTGGAGTTCCTTGAATTGCCTTATACCGGTAGCGGCGTGATGGCGTCAGCGCTTGGCATCGACAAATGGCGTAGCAAAATGCTGTGGCAGTCTATGGGGTTGCCGGTAGTACCTTATGTGGTACTAAATCGTATGCAGTACGCTGACGATGAAAAAGCAGCGCTACTAGATCGCCTCGCTTCGCTAGGTTTTCCGTTGATCGTAAAACCGAGCCGCGAAGGCTCCAGCGTCGGTATGAGTAAGGTTAGCGAAAGTAGCGCACTTGAGGTAGCGCTGGAAGAGCCTTTTCGTCATGACGACCAAGTGCTAGTGGAAAAGTGGCTAAGCGGCCCGGAATACACCGTGGCGATGCTAGGCGATCAAGTTCTGCCGTCGATCCGCATTCAGCCTGCAGGTATGTTCTACGATTACCAGGCCAAGTACATCTCTGGTCATACCCAGTACTTTTGCCCAAGTGGCCTGAGCGCGGAACAAGAAGCCGAGATAGCAGCGCTGGCGCTACGCGCCTACCGCGCGCTGGACTGTCGTGGCTGGGGTCGTATAGACCTGATGCAGGATAGCGATGGCAGCTTCTATCTGCTTGAGGTAAATACGTCTCCAGGCATGACCAACAATAGCCTGGTGCCGATGGCAGCGCGCCAGTTTGGACTAAGCTTCTCGCAATTGGTAACAAGAATTTTGGCGTTGGCCAAGTGATATGCCGCAATTTGCTCTAAATGCGCGCGATCGCAAAGTGGGAAGCAACTCGCGCCGCAGCAATGGAACCCAATTGGCGGAGATAATCTTCTTGCTGATAGTGCTAGGAACGAGCATATGGAGTGGTTGGTTGATGATTAGATGGATGAAAAACGCCAGCCACCAGCCGCTTTCTCGGCTGGTGGTAACAGGGGAACGTGACCATACCACCAATGATGATATCCGCCAGGCAATCCTGGAACTGGGCGCACCAGAGAGTTTTATGACGCTGGATGTCTATGTCATCCAGAAACAGATTGAGCGACTGCCATGGATCAAGCAGGTTAGCGTGCGTAAGCAATGGCCGGATGAACTAAAAATCCACCTGGTGGAGTATGTGCCGGTAGCCCGTTGGAATGATTTGCATAGGGTGGATGCTGATGGCACATCGTTTAGTGAACCAAGAGACTGGGTGGGTAAAAAGACATTGCCGCTGCTCTACGGCCCGGAAGGTTGCGAAAAGGAGGTGCTAGAGGGTTACCGGGCCATGAGCAGCATGTTAGCTGCCAGCAAATATACGCTAAAAATGGTAGCGATGAGCGCACGCCATTCCTGGCAGTTGGCTTTGGATAATAACTCTCGGTTAGAACTGGGGCGTAATGAACGAACAGGTCGTCTACAGCGGTTTATCGATCTTTATCCGCTATTGCAGCAGCAGGCTCAGGCGGAAAGCAAGCGCGTCAGTTATGTCGATTTGCGCTATGAATATGGTGCCTCGGTAGGTTGGGTGCCGCTGCTCTAGATAGACTCGCAAGCGGTTGAAGCTCAGCAAAACAGTAATCAGCAATAGATTCAGATACAGGCAAAATAATAATGATTAAGTCGACGGACAGAAAACTGGTAGTTGGACTGGAGATTGGGACTGTAAAAGTCTCCGCACTGGTGGGAGAAATTCTGCCCGATGGCATAGTCAATATTATCGGGGTAGGAGGTTGCCCGTCGCGCGGTATGGATAAGGGAGGCATCAACGATCTGGAATCGGTAGTAAAGTGCGTACAGCGTGCGATTGATGAGGCCGAACTGATGGCTGATTGCCAAATTTCTTCAGTTTACCTCGCATTATCGGGGAAACATATCAGTTGCCAGAACGAAATAGGGATGGTTCCTATCTCAGAAGAGACAGTGACTCAGGAAGATGTGGAAAACGTGGTGCATACCGCTAAATCAGTGCGTGTCCGCGATGAAAGCCGCATCTTGCATGTGATCCCTCAGGAATTCGCCATCGACTATCAGGAAGGCATCAAGAACCCGGTTGGGCTTTCTGGTGTGCGCATGCAGGCCAAGGTGCACCTGATTACCTGCCATAATGATATGGCGAAGAACATTATCAAAGCCGTAGAACGTTGCGGTTTGAAAGTTGACCAACTTATTTTTGCCGGTTTGGCCGCCAGCTATGCAGTACTGACTGAAGATGAGCGCGAACTGGGTGTCTGTGTAGTGGACATCGGGGGCGGTACCATGGATATGGCGGTGTACACCGGTGGTGCGCTACGCCACACCAAAGTGTTCCCCTACGCCGGGAACGTGGTCACTAATGATATTGTCTACGCCTTCGGCACACCGCCAACCGATGCGGAGACTATCAAAGTTCGCCACGGCTGTGCACTTGGCTCAGTTGTGAGCAAAGATGAGAGTGTAGAGGTGCCTAGTGTTGGGGGGCGTCCTCCGCGCAGTCTGCAGAGACAGACACTGGCTGAAGTCATCGAGCCACGCTACACCGAATTATTGAATCTGGTTAATGATGAAATTTTGCAATTGCAGGAGCAATTGCATCAGCAAGGGGTTAAGCATCATCTAGCGGCTGGTATTGTGCTGACCGGCGGTGCCTCCCATATTGATGGCTTGGCAGCCTGTGCGCAACGGGTGTTCCACGCCCAGGTACGCATTGGCCAACCCTTGAACATCACAGGTCTAACGGATTATGCGAAGGAGCCTTACTACTCTACAGCGGTAGGTCTGCTTCACTATGGAAAAGAATGTCACCTGAATAATAGTGAGGCAGAGGTAGAAAAACGCGACTCTATGGGCAATTGGTTTAAACGCATCAATAGCTGGCTGAGAAAAGAATTTTAATGTCTTAATAAAGAGCTCATGCTAAGCAATCTTTTTATGATCTTGCAGCTACAGGCAGAAAATGGAGAAAAACTATGTTTGAATCAATGGAACTAACCAATGACGCGGTGATTAAAGTCATTGGCGTCGGAGGTGGCGGTGGCAACGCCGTTGAACACATGGTGCGCGAGCACATTGAAGGTGTTGAATTCTTTGCCGTTAATACAGACGCTCAGGCGCTTCGTAAAACGGCAGTTAGCCAAACTATCCAGATTGGCAGGGCTATCACCAAAGGTCTGGGGGCGGGTGCGAACCCGGAGGTGGGCCGTAATTCAGCGGAAGAGGATCGTGAAGCCCTGCGCACCGCACTAGATGGCGCAGATATGGTGTTCATCGCAGCGGGTATGGGGGGCGGTACGGGGACTGGTGCAGCGCCAGTGGTAGCTGAAGTGGCTAGGGATCTAGGTATTTTAACCGTGGCCGTGGTGACCAAGCCGTTCAATTTTGAAGGCAAGAAACGTATGGCGTTGTCTGAGCAGGGCATCGCTGAATTGTCCAAGTATGTAGACTCCCTAATCACCATCCCGAACGATAAGCTGTTGAAAGTTTTGGGTCGTGGCATTTCCCTATTAGACGCGTTCGGCGCGGCCAACGACGTGCTGAAAAGTGCGGTGCAGGGAATCGCCGAATTGATCACCCGCCCAGGTCTGATGAACGTCGACTTTGCTGATGTGCGTACCGTAATGTCCGAAATGGGCTACGCAATGATGGGTTCTGGTATTGCCAGCGGTGAAGAACGTGCTGAAAAAGCAGCCGAAATAGCGATATCTAGCCCACTGCTAGAAGATATCGACTTGTCCGGCGCTCGCGGCGTGCTGGTAAACATCACGGCTGGCTTCGATCTGCGTTTGGATGAGTTCGAAACCGTGGGTAACACCATTCGGGCCTTCGCTTCCGACAACGCCACTGTGGTTATCGGTACTTCGCTGGACCCGGAGATGAACGATGAACTGCGTGTCACCGTAGTGGCAACGGGTATCGGTATAGACAAACGTCCTGAAATCATCTTGGTGACCAACAAAGAGGCTAGCAAGCCAGTGTTAGATTATCGCTATCAGCATCCCGGCATGTCACCGTTGCCGCAGGAAGTAAAACCGTCTAAGGTGGTTAAAGATCAAGCTATGCAGCCGAATAAAGAGCCAGACTATCTTGATATTCCCGCTTTCCTGCGTAAGAAGGCGGATTAGAATATCCTGAAATTTTGGAACCTTAACTCTTTGTGCTAAGCTGTTAAGCTAGCTATACTATAGGCTAGCTAGGTAGGTAGAATGGATAACATTGTGAGATAAAACGATGATCAAACAAAGGACATTAAAACGTATTGTTCAGGCGACAGGCGTCGGTTTGCATACCGGCAAAAAAGTCACGCTGACAATGCGCCCCGCGTCGGCGAATACCGGGGTCATCTATCGTCGCACTGACTTGAACCCACCAGTAGATTTTCCGGCTGATGCAAAATCCGTGCTTGATACCATGCTTTGTACTTGTATTGTGAATGAGCATGACGTGCGTATTTCTACTGTTGAACACCTTAACGCTGCATTGGCGGGGCTTAGCATCGACAATATCATTATAGATATTGACGCAGCCGAAATCCCCATCATGGACGGCAGCGCTAGTCCGTTTGTGTTCCTTTTGCTAGATGCTGGCATTGAAGAATTGAACTCCGCGAAGAAATTCCTGCGTCTGAAAGACCGCGTACGGGTTGAAGATGGCGACAAGTGGGCCGAGCTGTCTGCGCATAACGGGTTCCGTCTGGATTTCACTATTAACTTCAACCACCCGGCTATCGATGCCAGTGCACAACGTTATCTTCTTGATTTCTCAGCTGATTCGTTTGTGCGTCAGATTAGTCGTGCGCGTACCTTTGGTTTTATGCGTGATATCGAATATCTCCAGTCTCGCGGTTTGGCCTTAGGCGGCAGCTTCGACTGCGTCATCGTGGTGGATGATTACCGCGTACTGAACGAAGATGGCCTGCGTTTCGCAGATGAATTTGTACGTCACAAAATGTTGGACGTTATTGGCGACTTATTTATGTGCGGCCATAACATCATTGGTGCGTTCACCGCGTACAAGTCAGGCCATGCGTTGAACAACAAACTCTTGCAGGCCGTGTTAGCTAGGCAGGAAGCGTGGGAATATGTTACCTTCCAGGATGAAGCGGAAATGCCGTTGATATTCAAGGCACCGTCCACTGCATTGGCGTAAATCGCCGTTTTTGGGATACCGCGGCAAATCCGGTGATCACTGAATCGCGAGTGGTCTGGCAATTAAGGCCGCCTACGAAGTTAATATTAACTGCGGGGGTAGTCTTGCATGCCCAATGCCATCCCAATGTCGTGTCGTTGGCTACTTATCATGACGGGTTATGCTGGTGCTTCCGGCTAATGCAGCCAGTTGTTCCAATATCTTACGCAGCTTCTCCGGGCTGTGGTTCGCCAATCCCATCACTGCCCTAGCGCTTTCCTGGCTCAGATGACGTCGTAATGGTGCGGCTTGCTGCGTGTTTTTAATCCGATGCTCCCCATTCGCCATCAAGCCTGGATTAATCCTAATGTTGATTGACGACAATGATGGTAAAATTTGCGCTTGCAGTTTAGAGAGCAAAATGGGTTGTTCGTAGCGTAAGCGCATCATCCAACTGGCATTTGCCGCTTCTAACACTAAAATACCTTGTCGGACGTTCGCGACTCGGCACCAAGGATGTAGTTGAGCGGGTAACAAGTTCTTCACTGCACGGTTAAGCTTGAGAAGTGCCAGCGCCTGTTGCTGGACGTTATGCAGCTGCAATTTGTCTGCGGTGAGAGGATCGTCGAATAGGACATCTAATAATTGTGGACGGCTATCGCGCATAATGGCTCCGGCGGATTGTAATCTCGTGATCGGTATTTTAAATCGTTGTAGACAATTTGGCAGAAGTTATTTCTGGCCCCATCTCTTGCTAGGGATGGTTTCGGCCACGCTTGACATACCTTCAAGCTTAGCAGGCAAGACCGATCCGGCCGCGCTGCCGATTACCTCCTCTAGCTTTAATCGCCAAAGCTCACCCAGCGGTGCTTATAACAGACTAGTGCTGTTGCAGGAATCAAGCAGCCGTCAAGCATTCAGCGTTGACTATTGGCACCAGCATGCGCTACGCACCATCATTAGTCACCTTTCTTTCGCATTAGCACCACAGACGATGTATATGTGGAGGCAGAAAAACGAAACTGAAGCGGTAGAACCTCCGTTACAAATGGCACAGTTGACGCTGCTTTCCTCCACCATCAACGCGTTGCTGAAACATGACCCGAAGCCGCCGACCATTATTCGTTACCTTAATTATACCGTGCTGCCCGCACAGCACCTGCTCCAAACTGGACTGTGGCTGGCGCAGGTGCTGGGTATTCGCGCCGGGCCTAGCGTTCTTGGCTGACTTTACCCATTGGGAAACAAAAATAATAAATACAGCAAGTTGACGGTCACTTTTGGCCGTCATGACAGAGATATCAAACATCATGTTAGTAAAATTATTGACCAAATTTTTTGGTAGCCGTAACGATCGTACGCTGCGCCGCATGCGCAAAGTGGTTGAGCAGATCAACCAGATGGAACCGGACATAGAGAAATTATCCGATGATGAACTGAGAGCTAAAACCAACGAATTCCGCACGCGTCTGGGAAAAGGCGAGGTGTTGGAAAACTTGATCCCGGAAGCGTTTGCCGTGGTGCGTGAAGCGAGTAAGCGTATATTCGGTATGCGTCACTTCGATGTACAACTGTTGGGAGGTATGGTGCTGAACGACCGCTGCATTGCTGAGATGCGTACCGGTGAAGGCAAAACCCTGACCGCTACCCTGCCTGCCTATTTGAATGCCCTTGGTGGTCGCGGTGTGCATGTGGTTACCGTCAACGATTATCTGGCACAACGTGATGCCGAAAACAACCGCCCGTTGTTCGAATTTCTCGGCCTGAGCATTGGCATCAACTTGCCTGGCATGTCAGCATCGGCAAAGCGTGAAGCTTACGCCGCAGATATCACTTACGGCACTAACAACGAATACGGCTTTGACTACCTGCGTGACAACATTGCGTTTAGCCCGGAGGAACGGGTTCAGCGCGAATTGCACTATGCACTGGTGGATGAGGTGGATTCTATCCTGATCGATGAAGCGCGTACACCGCTGATTATCTCCGGGCCTGCTGAAGATAGCTCCGATATGTACATTAGGGTTAACACACTGATCCCTAAACTTATCCATCAGGAAAAAGAAGACTCTGACTCCTTCCAGGGCGAAGGTCACTTCTCAGTGGATGAAAAAGCGCGTCAGGCACACCTGACCGAACGTGGCCTGATTTTAATCGAAGAAATGCTGGTAGAAGCTGGCATTATGGAAGCAGGCGAGTCACTGTACTCTCCGACCAATATCATGCTGATGCACCATGTCACCGCCGCGCTGCGCGCTCATGTGTTCTACAACCGCGATGTTGACTACATCGTTAAAGACGGGGAAGTAATCATCGTTGATGAACACACTGGCCGCACCATGAAGGGCCGCCGCTGGTCAGATGGCCTGCACCAGGCAGTGGAAGCCAAAGAGGGCGTGGCGATTCAGAATGAGAACCAGACACTGGCCTCCATCACTTTCCAGAACTACTTCCGCTTATACGAAAAGCTAGCGGGCATGACAGGTACTGCAGACACCGAAGCCTTTGAATTTAGCTCTATATACAAGCTGGATACCATTGTGGTTCCAACCAACCGTCCAATGATCCGTAAAGATATGCCGGATCTAATTTACTTAACCGAGATGGAGAAGATTGGCGCGATCATTGATGATATCCGCGAGCGCACCGCTAACGGCCAGCCGGTGTTGGTGGGGACCATCTCGATTGAAAAATCAGAGGTGGTCTCCCGCGCACTGACCAAAGAAGGCATCGACCACAAAGTACTTAACGCTAAATTCCATGCTATGGAAGCGGACATCGTAGCACAGGCCGGTCAGAGCGGCTCGGTAACCATCGCCACCAACATGGCGGGTCGTGGCACTGATATTGTATTAGGCGGCAATTGGGAGGCGGGAGTTGCTCAGTTGGAAGAACCGACCAAAGATCAAATCGCTGCCATCAAGGATGCCTGGCAAGTACGTCACGATGCGGTACTTGCAGCGGGTGGCCTGCACATTATCGGCACCGAGCGCCATGAATCACGCCGTATCGATAACCAGCTACGTGGCCGTTCTGGCCGTCAAGGTGACACCGGCTCATCCCGTTTTTACCTATCGATGGAAGATGCCCTGATGCGCATCTTTGCGTCGGACCGAGTTTCTGGCATGATGCGTAAACTGGGCATGAAAGAGGGAGAAGCAATTGAACACCCATGGGTGACCAAGGCGATTGCCAATGCACAGCATAAAGTAGAAAACCGCAACTTTGATATTCGCAAGCAACTGCTGGAATATGACGATGTTGCCAACGATCAGCGACGCGCCATCTATAGCCAGCGTAACGAACTGCTGGATGTGTTTGACGTTAGTGAAACTATCGCCAGCATCCGTGAGGATGTGTTTAAGAGTACTATTGATAACTACATAACACCGCAATCGCTGGAAGAAGAGTGGGATATTCCAGGGTTGGAAGAAAGCCTGAAAAACAATTTCGACCTAGAAATTCCCATCGCCGAATGGCTAAATACAGAGCCTGAGCTGCACGAAGAAACGCTTTGTGAGCGTATCATGGAGAATGTTAAGCAACAGTATTTGCACAAGGAAGACGTGGTTACCAGCAAGATAATGCGCAACCTCGAAAAGGGCGTGATGCTGCAAACGCTAGATTCTCTTTGGAAAGAGCACCTGGCGGCGATGGACTATCTGCGTCAAGGAATTCACCTTCGCGGTTATGCACAGAAAGATCCTAAGCAAGAGTACAAGCGCGAATCCTTTAACATGTTTACTACCATGCTAGAATCGCTAAAATACGAAGTGATCAGTGTGCTGAGCAAGGTGCAGGTGCGGATGCCGGAAGAAGTTGAGGCGCTGAAGCAGCAAGGCCGTGAAGAAGCTAAGCGTCTGGCACAGCATCAACGGCTCAGTCATTACGAAGATAATGCGTTGGTCACTGATGCTTCTAACGTACCGGTGATCGCTAAACGCAAAGTTAGCCGCAACGATCCTTGCCCCTGTGGTTCCGGCAAAAAATTCAAACAATGCCATGGCCGTCTGCACAAGTAAGACGGGCCGCGTTTATGCCCAAAATAATTCGAGTAGCATCGAGACGGCAACTGAGTGACAAATCGGTCAAAAACCGATTTAAACAGTGCTTTCACTGGACCTCAGGCATGAGGTTGTATTAATCCCCAGTCACTGATCAAGTCTGTGACTGGGGCGAGCGAACGTATACAACAAAGATGCGGCTTGAAGTATGGGAGAACCGATAGCAAGCATAGGTTCAGCAAGCTGAACCTATGCTTTTTTCGCCTCAATCTGGAGGATGTAATGAAATATCTAAACGTCGCTGTTGGCATTATCCGTAACGCTCAGCAGGAAATATGTATTTCCCCGCCGCACCGCCGATGTGCACATGGCAAATTTCTTGGAGTTTCCTGGCGGCAAAATTGAATAAGACGAGAAACGCCGGAGCAAGTGCTGACCCGCTAGTTGCTCGAAGAGACGGGTATCGAAACTGATACAGGCAACGTTGCTGGAGGTTTTGGAGCATCGCTTCAGAGATCGTATCGTCACGCTGCATTTTTATCTGGTAAAATGCTGGATGAGCAAACTTTTTTGCCCGTGAAGGCCAGCCAGGGCGATGGGTAAAGCAGGAAGTCCTGCGTGAGGAAGACTTCCCAAAAGCCAAGGTCGACATAGTCAAATTGCTGGTGGAACAGGCCAACACTGCGCAATAAAGCAGACAGCTTAGATTGACACCGACCCGATAGGAGTAAAATAAGCGATAGTTAATGGGTTTCAGCCATGCATTTCACCCTTTCAGAGAAAGCTTGGGGAAAAATTACTTATGCAGTTTAATCCTGTTGGGGCGCTGATGTTGCTTGTTTAAGGTAGCGTCGATGCAGTGCATCGACTGATAGCTCTATCTCTATAGCGATGCCGCTGTTATCAATAATGTCATCTGCAATAGCCAGACGCTGCTCGCGTGTGGCCTGCGCGGAAAGAATATCCTGTACTTGTTGGCGGCTAATACCGTCACGCGCAACGGTTCTAGCTAGTTGAGTTTCTGTGTTGACATCGATCACTAAGACTCGATCGGCACGATCCTGTAGGCTATTTTCTACCAGCAGCGGCACCACCCACAGGGCATAAGGACTGGTGGCCTGCGCCAACTGGCGTTGGGTTTCCTGAAGGATCAGCGGATGCAACAATTGGTTTAGCCAGATGTTGCTATCAGGCTGGCTGAAATTCCTCTGGCGCAGCACCGCACGATTTAATGCGCCGCTCGCCAGCAATATTTCATTACCAAAACGTTCAGCTATCTTTGCTAGGGCTGGGGTGCCCATCTCGACAACTTGCCTAGCAATCACGTCAGCATCGACTACGGCTGCGCCGTGACGCGCAAAGGCATTTGCTACGGTTGATTTGCCGCTGCCAATACCCCCGGTTAACGCAACAATGTATGCCATAATGTTAGGAGGATCCGAAATTCGTAAAAATATAAACGAATCATAAAGAGATCGTGCAGAAGTGCAAGTCAGCAGGCGGCATCTGCCCTATATAGCGATAATAAGCTCAGTTGGAGAAGTGGAGAAGGGAAAACACAGCGAGAAGTCGCACTGCGGATGCGCAGGTTAATTTGTCAGATTGTGGCATAAATAAACGTGTAGTCGCATTCTTATACGGTGTTTATTAGCGCGTATGATAGTATCACTGGAACTGACGTTAATCTACTTATTGCCCTTACAAACTACAGCGTTGCGAGCTGATTGCAACGTGAAATTTATAGGGTATAGGGTATAGGGTTAAATATCTTCCCGCGATCTTGTGCTATAAACCAGAAAATAATTAGTCATGCATATTGAAAAAGATGTGAAATTAGGCTTTAAAGATTTACTGATCCGTACTAAAGCTCTCCACGTTGAAAAGCTGTTCTGAAGTTGGACTGGAGCGCTAGTTTAACTTCAAACATTCAGGTAGTAGCTAGTCAGTTATGACGATTATCGCCGCTAATATGGATACTGTCGGTACCTTCCGTATGGCAGAAGTTTTGTCTTTTTTTGATGTTATCACTGCGGTGCACAAACATTACAGCGTCGAGCAATGGGCGGCTTCTATACAGCGCGTGCCTCAGTTGATAATTGGCGTCATGTGATGGTTTCCACTGGCCTCTCTGATGCTGACAGCGCTAAAATGAAGCAGATTTTGGCGCTGTCTTCCGGCACTGAGGCTCATTTCTATCGATGTAGCTAACGGTTAACTCTAAGTCTTTCGTCGCCTTCCTACAGAAAGCGTGTGAGGCTTGTCCGAACTATGTAATTTGTGCCGGCAACGTTGTCACTGGTGAAATGGTGGAAGAACTGCTCCTATCCGGTGCCGATATGATTACGATCGATATCGTCCCAGGTTCGGTGTGTACCACCCTGGTGAAACCCGGTGTAGGCTATCTGCAGTTATATGGAATAGTCGACTGTGCAGATGCTGAGATCACGGCCTTAGTGGCCAGATCGTCAGGGACGGTGGCTGTTAAGTGCATGGCGATGTGGCCAAAGGCATTTGGCGGTGGTAATGACTTAGTGATGCTTGTTGGCATGCTGGCTGGTCACCATGAATATGAGGGCACAGTGGTGGAAGAAAATAGCGAGATGTTCATGCTTTTCTACGATATAAGTTCCGAGTCGGCGATGAAACGCCATGCAGGCAGGGTGGCTAATTACCGTGCGGAAGAAGGAGAAACCGTTAAATTGCCGCTGCGTGGTGAAGTTTAGTACACCGTGCGCGATATGCTTGATGGTTTGCGTTTGTTGGTACGGAACGCTTGAAGGAACTGACCAAACGCACCGCATTTATCTGCGTGGCTGAGCAAGAAAACCGTATTTTCGGCACAAAATAACGCACACCAAGTTCCGATAGCGGACGCAGCTGGCCGGAGTCCGCTGTCCTCATCGGTTCACCCCAATACGTTCCCCAATTGAAAGATTAGCAGGTACATGGAGATCACTAGCGCGCCGACTATCCCGCCAACCACTAGTATTAGCAGAGGTTCTAACGTCTGCGCCAGCGTATCTCTCAGTTCCAGCGTTGGCTGTTCATAACACTGTGCTAGCTTGTCGAGTAGACTATCTAACGAGCCGGATTCTTCACCCACTCGTACCAATTGCTGGAAAATTTCCTGAAACTGCGGCTGATGACTTAAGGCTTGGTGAAACACCTTTCCCCTTGAGCGGTCTCGAACTGCACTTATTCTAGCGCTTGCCGATAACTCAGGTTGTCCACCGCCAGCGCCACTGCATTCAGCCCTTCCAACAGCGTTAATCCCGCTTGCTGGGTCATAGCTAGGATGCGAAATATTTGGCTTAACAGAATTCCCTCGCTCAACTGCGGCTACCAGCGGTAACCGCAGTTGAGTTGCCTGCTCACGGCGGCGCCAATGCTGCTGCGGATACAACCAGCGACAATAACTAAAGATCGCACTACCCAGCAGCAGGGCAAAATATGGCCCTAATGTTGATTAATAGGGTGGATAAGCGCAGTAGCCATTGGGTAAATCCAGATAGTGGCGCATCAGAAAGACTGATAAACTTCGGAGAATTCCGGTAATACCATCACCAGCATCCACGGCTATAGCCCCTGTGCAATGAGTTGGCGGCAGACTTGCTTTTTTTCGCTGCTTATCAGCGCGCCACAGAGCACTTCACCCTGAGCATTAATAGCTTACCAGAGGTATAAACTGTGATCCTTCAAGACTGTTCTCCACCTTCTGTGGTGATATCTAACACGCGAAACAGCTCTGCTAGCGAGGTGAATCCTTTGGCAACCAAGAGCTAGCCCAGCCTGGAGCAACGTTATATACCCCTGAAGACAGGCGATGTCTGCCAGTTAGCGAGTGGAGGCGTTCTCCAGCAGACCGGTTTGCACCTCCGGTGTAATAGTCAACAGTTTATAAACCCCAATGCGGCAATAGTAGCCGCCAAAAAAGTGTTCGCAGCCATTGGCTTGCCAGGCAATCAGAGGCTTCAGACACAAGTTGGCTGGAAAGTGTACTGGTTCATTCAGTAGGTAGCGGCAGTGTTCGCATAATCTGCGCAGCAGCCGCTAGGCGATCACCAGTTTCAGGCAGGCAGCGATTAGATAGCCGGGGATGCCCATGTGCGTCAGACGCGTCAGGGTTTCGCCGGTTAAGTTGGTATGCAGCGTCGATAATACAAAATGGCCAGTCTATGCAGCCTTAACGGCGATCTCGGCGGTTTCACGATCGCGTATTTCACTGATCATGTATTTCATCGATCATGATGACGTCGGGATCTTGCTGCAGCATGGCGCGTAACACTCATGAGAAGCTCAGTTTAGTTTTGATGTTCACCTGGGTTTAATTGACACCAAATAGCGGGATCTCGATCGGGTCCTCGACGTTGCTCTGCGTGGCATTCAATTGACGCAGGCCGCTTGTATAACGTTACCGTTTTGCCGCTGCAAGTTGGGTCAGTGACCAGGATCATGCCCTGCGGATTATAGCCAGTGCCGCCGTATAGCATGCCAGAGCTGCCTGGCTAATCCCCTGCCGCTCGGATGTAGCAGGATGCGCAATACCACTTTTTCACCGTGCAACGTTGGTAGCGTTGCGATGCGCATCGAATAACAGGCGTTATCCAGCAACAGGCTGAACTGCCCGTCTTGCGGCAACCGGCGTTCGGCAATATCTAACTGCCCGATAATCTTCCGCCTGGTGCTCATACGTGTGGACAACTCAGGAGACGGTGATGCACTGGCCTGCAAAAACCGGCCGTCTATGCGCAAGCAGACGCGAAAATGCTGTTGATAAGGCTCAAAGTGAACGTCTGAGGCACGGCTATGAATAGCTATATGTAGCGTTTGGTTGATAAACTGCATCACAGGTGGTGCATCGCTGTCGTCGTCAAGGGAAGAGGTATCTAGTGAGTTGATACTCCGCGGTGGCTTGTGCTGGCGGTTCAACCTATCGTTGGCGCTGATTTAATGCTAGCTCAAGCCTGGTTGCTGGCTACTGCTCCAGGTGTATGTGCTTGCCAGTAGCGAAACGCAGCGCCGACAGCAACCCCAGGGGTGCCTCCTCGCTGAGCGAGACTGTCAGGATGGTGTGGTTTTCGCTAAGTGCTAGCGCTTGATAGCAATGACACAGGGTCTAAACTTCTTCGCTGATCGCCTCATCCATCACCTTTACTCTGCGGCGGTGTCAAAGTGTAAGATATCCTGGCATACCTTGGCTAGATTGGCGTTTTCGCTGGTGCATAGGACGAGTCCAGCGAGTTTATCCACCAGGATTTTTCGTGGGTGTCAGCGCCACTTTTAACTCCAGTAGCTTCTGAATCTCCAGTGAGGCTGGTAATCCACCCCAAGCTGACTTGAACCGCGCTGACTTAGTGCGAAGAGCCGTTGGTAGGAATGCCCTTACTGCCGACGTTGCAGTCTGTTGGCCTACTGTCGTCCAGTAGGCACAATTCTACGGCCATTTTATATGGTGTCATCACCTACAACATGTCGCATGTCGGACAGCGCTTCTTTTTGGATGTAACCTTAGTAGGCGGGCATGGCAATGGCGCTCAATATGGCGATGATAGCAATCACCACCATCAGTTCAATCAGAGCAAAACCGCGTTGTGATTCAATGTCAGTCATGGGAGGGCAGGTTATTTGAACCAATGGCGCTTTTCGAGGCGCTTTAGCGCATTTCCCGGCGTGCTTCTAATACAAGTTAGCGCGCGGTTTTAGCAGGATAAAAGTTGGGGCTTGTCTCGCAATTTTGGCGAGAAAAAGCCCCGCTGCTACGGCGGGGCTTTATTTGAAAAACATCGACAATCTGGGCGGTATTAACGCCCTTATCTTCTTGCGCCTTAACTAATCATGATTCACTCACGTATCGTAAGCTCTATCCGCCGAGGCGACTTTGATTTTACGGTACGTCTGGCGGATGAGACCTGGGAAGGCTTCCGTATCTGTGACCTTGCTCAAGGAAAGGTCAGCACAGATGAACTCATGTGTTTCTGTATCTACGGCTAAATTCAATTTTCGCCAGATCTGCCGTTTCCCCTGACTATTTTTTACCATTCAACTCCCCTTCACCCAAGACGTTGAGCCCGGTGGAGTCGATAACCAGGTGCACAATTTCACCCGGCGTGGGGAGTTTAAACGAAACATTGACGGATTTCTCCTGCTTACTGATGTAGGTGTAGTCCGTGCAGTTCAATGGCACTTTCATCAGTGTGAAAATGGAGTCGACGAAGCCCTGGAGGGTGCGAAGTGTCAGGCCGACAAATCCTTGTGAATGGCGTTGTTGTAAGCCTTCCAGTTGGTGATCTTAAACTTTTGCTGGGGCCACGCAAATATCTCTATTTTGATAGAAAAGGAGAGTTATTTGATTCTCGTGCCGACCAAATATTCTATTTATTCAACAACACCGGTGTCACGTGCCAGCGCCGGTAATATCAAGCTACGACTCGCGCCACACAGGATACATAAGTTTCCTGGAATACCATAAAAAGCGGTCAACTAATAATAGGCAATCGCGCACCTGATCCTTCTCTGTAGCGCTGTACTGATAGCCAGACGTTAAATAGCAAATACACTACCGACAATTGGGCTTTTAACCTGATAAGCAGTTGGCAATAATAGCATTATTCACGGACCTTCGCGACTAGAACATTACTGGTTAACCTACCTCAGCGCTGGAATCAGGATGTTCAAGAACTGCGCGTCGCCACCTATATGGTAGTGGGGATTTCTAGGCAGAATACGCGCGAGAAGGTTAATGCAACTTACGACATGCGATCAATACTTTATATGATTAAAAGTAGCTACACTAGCGCTGAAATACTGGCAGCTTACAGTGACCTGACATAGCATTTAACCAATCGATTTAACATCGGGGATGGCGTTCTTTTCCTCATGATAATTCAAGCACCCTGTATAATGGCAATATGCTCAGCACCCCGTTTTACGATAGCGGAAAGAATCATGATAACCAGGTACTTAGCCAACTTTCCACGGTCTATATGCTTCCCGATAGATTGGCGGGTCTATACCCTACCCGTATTACACAAGGATATAAACCTTCTGGTTTTAATATTGTACCCTCGCCTGGACTTGATGCAAAACCCTTTATAGTGGAACAATCTCTCGACTATGAGATCGGCACTGGTTATGCCTCCTCTAGTGTTCAATTACAAGAACCAACCTTCCATACCCATACACGATATATGCAGCTATATTCCGGCCCGGTCGGGATGTAAACAATTAACGCTAGCACATCCGATGACAGTGGAGTGGAGTTTGAAGCAAAATGGCTGTTCGCACCGGGTTGGTCATGGGATTTGAACGGCAATGTGGTACGTTCTAAGTTTACTAATAGTAGCGCGCTGTATAGCGGAAACTGGGTACTCTTTGTACCACGTTACCGTGCTGGAAGAAGTTTAAACGGAGTAATTGACACAAATTATGGTGCCATGATGACGCGCCTGGCGGTAAATCTGGTAGGGACGCACAATTTTGATAGCAATAATCAGTGCCAAAAGATAGCCTATACCACATTGGATACCCAACTGTGGTTGGCAGGCTACCGAATTTATGAATATTTCTGTCTATGTAGATAATCTGTTAGATCGCCTCTACTACGCCTTCGGTTATGTTAGCGGCAATAGTGCCTTAGCACAGGACAATATCTGGCGAACCACCGGCATGAGCACACGCATTGATTTTTTCTGAGCCTCAGTTTTATAGCTAATAGTAGGCGCTGCCCGATATAAGTCAACATCACGGCATAGGCGGCAAAAGCTGCACTTATCGCGGCGCTACAAAGCCAACTGCCTGATAGACCTTCTCCAAGGTTTCCTTCGCACGCGCACGCGCCTTAAAAGAACCGTCACACATCACCTGCTGCAAGTAGGCTTCGTCTTTGCGTAAGCTGTAGTAACGCTGTTGCAATTCGCTCAACGTGCCAGATACTGCTTCCGCCACCACGCCTTTTAGCTGGCCGTACATCTGACCAGCAAACTCAGCTTCCAACTTAACGATGCTTTTGCCAGTCACACCGGAGAGGATATCCAGCAGGTTGGAGACGCCCGCTTTGTTGGCCACATCATAACGGATGACCGGCGGATCTTCAGAGTCGGTCATCGCACGTTTGATTTTTTTAGTCACCGTATGCGGATCTTCCAGCAGGCCAATTACGTTATTACGGTTATCGTCCGACTTAGACATCTTCTTGTGCGGTTCCTGCAACGACATCACACGAGCGCCGGACTTAGGAATAAACGGCTCAGGGACCTTGAACACCTCGCCATACAGCGCATTAAAACGCTGGCTCACATCACGGATTAACTCTAGATGCTGTTTTTGGTCTTTACCAACCGGCACTTGATGGGTCTGATACAGTAGGATATCCGCCGCCATCAGCACCGGGTAGTTGAATAGACCAGCATTGATGTTCTCTGCGTAGCATATGGATTTATCCTTGTACTGAGTCATGCGGCTTAACTCACCGAAATAGGTGTAGCAGTTTAGCACCCAGCCCAGTTGAGTATGCTCTGGCACATGTGACTGCACAAAGATAGTACTCCTTTCCGGATCAATCCCACAGGCCATGTAAAATGCCAGTGTATCCAGCGTAGCTTTACGCAGTTGCTCCGCATCTTGACGCACAGTGATGGCGTGTAGATCAACGATACAGTAGATACAGTCGTAGTCATCCTGCATCTGAACCCACTGACGCAGCGCCCCCATGTAGTTGCCAATGGTCAGTTCGCCGGACGGCTGTGCGCCACTAAATACGATGGGCTTACTCATGTTTAAATTTCCTGATCCTCTAAAGATGACAGCCCAAAAACAGGCAACAAATCGGCGAAGTGTTCCAGACATAGGCAACCTGCGCCCTGTGCTGCTTAGATATTATTTCGTGAATCTCCGAACGAACAACAACTTGTTGGCACGCAGGCCGAGCTTGCCAGGCACCAAATATAGCAGTGCCGGATTCGGTTTTTTTCCGTCACATCATAACCACGGAGATCACCAGCGAGAAATAGTCGCCAATAGTACATGTAGACAGTAAAGGGGCGATAAAAAGCGTCGGCTGATTGGTCACTAGAGCTATCAGATAACCTTATGCGGCCAGATAGGCCAGCGTCTCTTTTACCTGCTGTAACAGGCGGCTGCCGCTGTCAATATTTTGTGCATAGAAATGATCGAATCATTCACGAAATTAGCGTGCCTGATGCGGTTAGTCTGCCTCTTCCGTCCAGCACAGCGCACGCAGCACCAGTATGTCGGCACCGTTACCGATCCAAGTAACAACACGCGCTTCCCCCGCTGTGGGCAACCTTATTTCCACTAAGGTCAGATTGAGAGCAACCGCCAGGCTTGGCACACTATCCACCAGCAGTGCCATCCAGATCAAAAGCCAAAGCGCGGATGGCGGAAAAATTAGACATGAAAGACCTTCGCCAGTTCGCGGCACATGTCGTCGATTACCTTGCGGTAATCCGGCTTGCCGAAAATCGCTGACCCAGCAACGAACATGTCGGCACCCGCAGCAGCGATCTCGGCGATATTATCGACTTTCACGCCGCCATCGACTTCCAGACGAATATCGCGGCCGCTTGCGTCGATCAGCTTGCGCACTTGGCGCAGCTTGCCCAACGTGCCTTGAATAAATGACTGACCACCGAACCCCGGATTCACCGACATTACTAGGATCACATCGATTTTATCCATCACGTAGTCGAGGTAGCTCAGCGGGGTAGCGGGGTTAAATACCAGGCCAGCCTTGCAGCCATGCTCTTTAATCAGTTGAAGGGTGCGAGCGATATGTTCGGAGGCTTCAGGGTGGAAAGTGATATAGGTTGCGCCAGCCTTGGCGAAGTCAGGCACAATGCGCTCTACCGGTTTCACCATCAAGTGCACATCGATCGGCGCGGTAATGCCGTAATTACGCAGCGCTTCACACACTAGCGGGCCGATGGTCAAATTAGGAACATAGTGGTTATCCATGATATCGAAGTGTACCACATCGCCGCCAGCGGCCAGCATGTTAGCAGTGTCTTCACCTAACCTAGCAAAATCTGCCGACAGAATGGACGGGGCAATCAAAAATTTTTTCATCCGCTTCTTTACACTCTTAGGGGTCGTATGTTTATACGCCGGTGCATTTTCCAGTTCCGCAATACAGCGCCAAAAGCTCGTTCACTTTACCACGCCCAAGAGCATTACGGCTAATAGTACGGCGTGCCTTTACCACATGCAACGAAGCTTGCTGGTACCAGTCACGTGTCAACTCAGTATCATGATTGGAAATCAATACTGGCACCTGGCTCTGTATAGAAAGCTGATGCGCCATACGCGCTAGATCCTGCTGGTCGATAATGCTGAAGTTATTGGTGTGATAAGCAGTGAAATTCGCCGTCGCCGACAAGGGCGCATAAGGCGGATCGCAATACACTACCGTACCGCGTATCGCCTTTGCCATGGTAGTACGGTAATGAGCACAGACAAAAGTGGTATTACGGGATTTTTCAGCAAACCAGTATAGCTCTTCCTCAGGGAAGTAGGGTTTATTATAACGACCAAAAGGCACGTTGAACTCGCCGCGTAGATTATAGCGACACAAGCCGTTATAGCAGTGGCGGTTCAGATATAGAAACAGCAGTGCCCGACAATAGGCATTGATGCTAGCATTGAACTTTTTGCGTAGCAGGTAAAATTGATCTGAGTTATTAAATTTATTGGTAAAAAGAATACGTGCATCGCTCACAAAATCGTCTGTGCACAGCTTAACGATGTTATACAAGTTGATAAGATCGCTGTTAATGTCGGCGAGAATATAGGTATCGTACTCTGTATTCAGGAAAACAGAACCTGCCCCCACAAATGGCTCGATTAAGCAGTCTCCCGCTGGCAGATGACGACGAATCTCATCCACCAACGGGTACTTTCCACCGGCCCATTTTAAAAAAGCGCGGTTTTTTTTCATGCCGTGAATTAGCTACTTGTATAATGCAGAGCAGCGGATTGTACTCTGTTTCAGACGGCACGTCAGTGCGCATATCTAAATGATTTATTTTTTAAGCTCTTGCTGGACTTGACGAGCAGGCCGAACCTATGATTTTTTGCCTGCACATCCGCCGACAACGTTACTATGGTACGCTTTGCTTCTTAAGAAGACGCATAGTTACAACTGACCAACACATAACATGGTTTGCCTTTACGTTGGGTTGGGTATATACCAGGTAGTTTTGCAGCTTCTGCTGCTTAGCGCAGGCATGCACCGTATAGGGGCGCCAGGCTCTGCTTAGTTGCAAGATATAGTATATAGTGGTTACCCACTGTGGACTGCAATGCAATGCCGCTTACCTCTTCTCGCCTTAGCAGAAGAGGCTAAAATTGGTGGCTGACACCGTGGTTGGCAATTTATGGTGCGTAGTGGAAGATTTGCTGGCAGTTTTTGCCTGCGGTGCACATCCCCTGCGGCGGATGTATGGTTTCTCTCGCCGCTGCACCGTTCATTACTGTCGCCAGACACCATCTGTAATGTTGATTGCACCCCGGTTTTGCCTTGAGTCACTATATCAGCCTACCCTTGCTGCGAAGATAGCGCATCTGCCATATTGCCTGGCAGCTCGATACGCGGCTGCGCACCACCTTGCGGGTGGGGGCAACGACTGTGCTTACGTCGGCGTGCTGGCGCTCCGCGGAACGCTGACATTCTGCGGCTAATACGTTGTGCTCACGCCAACATTACCATGGGTATCGTTGGTACCACCTACTACGCTGTTTTTGCTGGTGACCAGTGCCCGAAGAACCGGACAGGTGGATATCTTTGGCCACGCTGTTTTGCGTGCCTTCCTTTGCTGTTTCATGTTTGGTCGGTGCATTCAACGCCGAATCCATGCCTATAACCAGCAGTAGCAACACCAAAACGCCAGTACTTATCATAAACGGTGACGCGATACGGCAAAAAGAGACACCACAACCGGTTTGCGTGAGTGCATAGGACGACTATCTCAGCTATCAGGTCTGCGACCGTCTTCCAGTTTAAACTCATCCATCTGAAATCCTCCAACTAGAAGCATGAGCCCGCCATTGTGGCACAGGAAGAATCAACCCGATGATAGCAAAGCAACACCTATTATACTTTATTCATTAGTAATATACTCACCCTACTTCAAGTTGACTGTGCATTAGCTTTCCTTGCTCACCCCAGTCAATGACGAGTATAAGCGACTGGGGGATTAATGAATCTCCTACCTGAAGTTCAGCCTGCTGCCCAGCGCAAGCCTTGTTCAAATCGATTCTTCCAAACCAATTTGTCGCTGCTATGACGCCTTCCTGTAGCTCGAATTATTTAGGATATATAGATATCAACGGCGTCTAAGCAACGGTGACTTTGCCTGATTTAGCTAAACATTCCCTATGGGAAGGCAGGCTGCGATAGATGTTAGCACCCGATCATGCCCAATGCCACTGCGGACTTGCGCCCGGCCGATGTCCATCGGCAGTACCAAGAGCAACTCGCCAGCCAGCACTTTTTTATCACGCATCATATGCGGCAGATAACTTCCTGGCGTCATTTCCTGAGGCCCACAAACCGGCAGGCCAGCGCGCAACAGTAACGCTTTAATGCGCTCAATATCATCAATGGAGATCTGGCCGAGGCGATGCGCGGTTTCCGCCGCCATCACCATGCCGACCGCGACGGCTTCTCCGTGCAACCATACACCATAGCCCATTTCAGCTTCGATCGCATGGCCGTAAGTATGGCCTAAATTCAGAAGAGCACGCAAACCGCTTTCGCGTTCATCAGCAGCTACAACCTCAGCTTTCAGCTCGCAGCAGCGGCGGATACAGTAAGCCAGAGCCTGCATATCTAGCGCCACTAACGCATCGATATTGTTTTCAAGCCAGACGAAAAAGTCACGGTCAAGAATAATCCCATACTTGATCACTTCAGCCAGGCCAGAAGAAAGTTCACGTGCTGGCAAGGTTTGCAAGCAGTCCAAATCAACCACTACCGAAGCAGGTTGATAGAATGCGCCGATCATGTTTTTACCGAGCGGATGATTGACAGCGGTTTTACCGCCAACGGAAGAGTCTACCTGCGACAACAGCGTGGTAGGAACTTGAATAAAACGCACGCCACGCTGATAACAGGCGGCGGCAACGCCCGTAAGGTCACCGATAACGCCACCGCCAATCGCGATCAGCGTTGTATCACGGCCATGAGGCTTTTGCAGCAATGCTGAGAACACCTGTTCGAGTACCGCCAGGGATTTGTACTGTTCGCCATCAGGCAGGATCACCTGATCCACCCTCACGCAACCTTGCTCCAACACTTTGCGAACCCGCTCCAAATAGAGCGGTGCCAACGTCTGGTTGGTAACCAGCATCACCTGTTCACCGGCTTTCAACGGCATAAAAGAGGCCGGATCGTTAAACAATCCAGCTGCTATTGTAATCGGGTAGCTGCGCTTCCCAAGCGATACGGTAATTATCTCTATATCGCGCCTAGTTTTCAGTGTGGTTTATCCCCGCTGCTGCAGAAACACAAATCAGTCTTTGCGTATTCGCCTGCAGCGAATACGCAAACCGCAATCAATTGTTTTCCAGCATGTTGATGATCTGATTGGCCACCACTTTAGCGCTTTGATCATCGGTGCGGATAGTTACATCGGCAATTTCTTCGTACAACGGATTGCGTTCTTTCGCCAGCGTCTCCAGCACTTCACGCGGAGGATAATCGACCTGCAGAAGCGGGCGTTTTTTGTCGCGCTGGGTACGGGCCAACTGCTTATTGATAGTGGTTTTCAGATAGACTACAAAGCCACGCGCCGACAAACGGTTGCGTGTTTCACGCGACTTCACCGAGCCGCCACCAGTAGCCAGTATAATCCCTTTATTATCCGTCAGTTCATTAATGACCTTTTCTTCACGATCGCGGAAACCTGATTCGCCTTCCACATCGAATACCCAGCTAACATCAGCTCCGGTACGCTGCTCAATTTCTTGATCAGAGTCGAAGAATTCCATATTAAGTTGCTGAGCTAACTGACGGCCAATAGTGCTTTTCCCAGCACCCATAGGCCCAACTAGAAAGATATTGCGTTTCTCTGCCATGTTTTTCGGTATTACTAAGACAATGCGTTAATGTTAACCCGCCCCGCCAATCAAATTAGCGGCGGGACCTAAACTGAAACCTCATAAACGATAGTGCAGGTGCAGGTGCAGGATCAGATGAAAAATTATCTCAATACTCTTGGTTGTTTGGCAACCGAATAAATAACCATCTGCGCCCCAGGAGGGGAAACTACGTTTTTGACGGCATCTTGGCACTAAAAAACCTAGGTGCTCAATTCGGTAACCCTTGTAAGCTAAATCGGTCGCAGCGTCAAACCTAGATGCCCCTAAGGTGATAAAAAATGTTTCTAGGATCAACTTTAAGTAATTTATGGCAAAGTAGACACGCTTCAATCTTTAATCAACGTCGGCGAAATGAAGATCATCATTTCGCGCCTTTTATGCTGCTTGCTGCTCTGTTTAAATAGCGATCCCAGTAGCAGAATATCGCCTATCCTAGGCACTTTGTTCTCTGCCTGCCCGTTATTAAACAGTGGAAAAATTCTCCCCAACACAATGGTTTCGCCGTCTTTTACCGTGATCTGCGTCTTTATCTCCTGCTTATCGATGGTGAGTGCTTCTCTTTCCCCCCCCCTTCTAACTAAGCGTACATGCATATTTTGCCTGATATGTAGCGTCAGCGTGATGCGTTCGTCAGGCAATACTTAGGCGTCACCTCCATGCTCAATATCGCTTTTTTGAACTCCACTGAGGTTACGCCGCTGGCACCACTCGAGACTTCGTAAGGAATTTCCGTTCCCTGCTTGATGCTGGCGGTTTGCATACGTGCCCTCAGCAGGCGCGGTTTATAGATAATCGCCACCCGTTTTTTTTGCTCCAGCGCGGTTAGTTCTAAGTTCAGCAGACGCTAACTAAGGCGCATTAGATGAAAACCTGCGCTCAGCGTGCTTTTTTGCTGCGGCAACAAGCCAACGTTGAAATTATCTAACTGCAACGGCTGTGCTGGCCGTTAATCCGCTTTCAATACCAGCTGCACACTGTTCATCGGCTGTTGTAGCACAAATGTCTGCTGATGCTGCTGTTTCCCATGCGCATCCAACTCTGCGAAAACCATCATCACATAACCCTCCCTCATCATCGACAGTTTGCCCATACGCAATACAAATGCCAGAGCATGCAGCTAAGAGATATTATCCAACCGCATTGTCAAACCGGCACTTCACGCCCGGTACTGCGAAGCAAAACCTTCATTCCAATATGGCAATGACCTGCGTATTGATGCTGAAACGAATTTTTGTCATGACACTTAGCTCCCTCCATGGCTTCCTAGATTCCATTTTCACACTGGTGAAAGTGCCGTTTTATCCACCCAGAAAGTGAGTGAGCCTAGAGTGATAAGGGCGTGATTGTAAGCCAAACATTTAGTGATCTTGAACTTTTGCTTGGCCACGCAATATCGCTATTTTGATAGAAAGAGAATGATTTGATCCTTGTGGTGTCCAAATGTTCAATTTATTCAACAACGCCTACACGGACTTCAAATGCTCATCAGTGATGTTTATAACATTCTCAATGTTGCCAATTTCTTTGAGTTGGTCGCTGGATGACTCAGTACCTTCGACGTAAATTATTATTTTTTTTCAGGTGACTAATCAGGCGCTTGCGCTTGCGTAGTTGGTTTGGCGTAAGTAGATTGCGTTTGCCAGCGAACGGGTTGTCGCCCTCTTTAAATTTGATGCGGATCGGCGTTCCCATCACTTTAAGCGAGCGACGGAAATAGTTCATCAGATAACGTTTATACGAATCGGACAAATCACTAACTTGATTGCCGTGGATCACGACAATCGGTGGGTTATACCCACCAGCGTGTGCATATTTTAGCTTCACACGGCGGCCACGCACTAGCGGCGGTTGGTGATCGTCAACTGCCATGTGCATGATTTTGGTTAGCATTGAGGTGTTCACACGGTGTGTCGCATAAGCGTATGCTTCTAGCACCGATTCGAACAGGTTGCCGACACCGCTGCCATGCAGCGCGGAGATAAAGTGCACACGTGCGAAATCGACAAAGCTCAGACGTAGATCGAGCATTTCTTTCACATGTTTGCGCTCTTCCTCGCTTATGCCATCCCACTTGTTGACCACAATCACTAGTGAGCGGCCACTATTGAGGATAAAACCAAGCAACGACAGATCCTGATCAGAAATCCCTTCGCGTGCGTCGATTACCAGCAGTACCACGTTGGCGTCTTCAATCGCTTGTAATGTTTTGATTATCGAGAATTTCTCTACTGTTTCCGTTACTTTCCCGCGTTTGCGCACGCCTGCGGTGTCGATGAGCACATATTCGCGCTCACCACGTACCATCGGGATATAAATACTGTCTCGGGTTGTACCAGGCATGTCGTATACCACCACGCGTTCCTGGCCAAGGATACGGTTAATCAGCGTAGATTTACCTACGTTGGGGCGCCCGACAATCGCTAGCTTGATCGGTAGATCCTGCGGGTTGAAGTCATCTTCAAGTTCATCCTCTTCCCCTTCGGGTTTATCAGCATTCTGTTCGTCCCAATAAGCGACGTTGGCCTCTTCTTGGGTCAGTTCTACTTCTTCCTCTTTTTCAGGCAGGAACGGCACCAGTACGTGCTCGATCAGTTGTCTGACACCACGGCCGTGTGAGGCGGCGATGGCATACACATCACCCAGGCCCAGCGAGTAGAAGTCAGCGGTGACCACGTCCGGATCTAGGCCATCAGTCTTGTTGACCACCAAAAAGGTCGCCTTCTGGCGGATACGCAGATGCTGGGCGATACCATGATCGGCTGGCATCATGCCAGCGCGGGCATCAACTATAAACAGCACAATATCGGCTTCTTCAATCGCCAACAGCGATTGACCTGCCATGCGCGTTTCGACGACATCTTCGTGTCCGTCAATACCGCTAGTATCGACAATGATAAATTCATTGCCCTCAAATTCAGCATGCCCATACTTGCGGTCTCGCGTTAGCCCTGGGAAATCTGCCACCAGCGCATCGCGCGTCTGTGTCAAACGGTTAAACAAGGTAGATTTACCCACATTCGGGCGCCCAACCAGCGCGACGACAGGTTTCATTGTTGAAATCCTCATTATTACTTTATAATCAATATATTACTACACTTAGGATAGATTCCAACACTGTAGCTTATAAAATACGAAACGGCTCCTGAACCCTCATCTCAGGAGCCGTTGTTACCTTCATCTTTCGCCCATCTTTCGCCGTCGCAGCAACGTTGACTGCGCGCCTTGACTTGACCTCATTCACTGAGTTTAGGCTTTTGGAGAACCGTGCGCTTATCGCCTGGCTGCACCCTGAAATCTTTTAGGTACTGAAAAGGTTACGGCTATCAGCGCTAGAGGGTGAAAGCATGAACTTTTCCGTCTCGTGCCTGAATAACTAACTTATCTCCTGCCACCAACGGTGCAGACATGAAGCCAGAGCTATCCACTGGCTGTTGGGCGACAAAACGACCACCGGTGGTATTAATCCAATGCAGATAGCCTTTGGCATCACCAGTCACCAGATAACCATTAAACATCACTGGTGGTGTCAATTTGCGATGCAGCAGATCGCCCTGTGTCCACAGCGTCACGCCGCCTTTAGTGCTCAGCGCTACCAGGAGATCATTCTGATCGACTAGGTAAATACGGCCTGCATCGACGATAAAGTCGTTCACTGAACCCAACTCACGTTTCCACATGATTTGGCCGGAACGTAGATCCAGCGCCGTCAGGTTGCCATTGTAGCCCAATGCATAAACGATGCCTTCAACGATCACCGGCGTAGTGTCTACATCATTTAGGCGATCGATTTCGGTCGCACCACTCGGCTTGGAAATACGCTGCTGCCAAATCAGTTGGCCTTGCTGCATCAATACAGCGCTGACGCGGCCATGATCGCCGCCGACGATGGCTGCGCCTAAAGCCACAGCTGGTGCGGATTCACCGCGCAACGACAGTGATGGCATGTCCAGGTTAACCGTCCACTTCACCATACCATTAGATTCGTTCAGCGCCTGCAACTGACCATTAGAGGTGTGGATCAGCACCATGCCATCGCTGATCACTGGGCGGGACATCGCTTCGCCAGCAACCCTGGCCTGCCAGGCTACGCTGCCATCAGCAGTATTAAGTGCGTAAACTACCGCTTTCTCACTGCCAATATAGACCCTGTCGCCTGATACCGCTAAGCCTCCTGATAGCAGCGCGGACAAGCTGCTGGGAAAGAAGCCGGTATGCTCGGAAAGATCCACCTTCCACTTTTCGTTACCGCTGGTAGCGTCGAGCGCTTTCACTATGCCGTGACGATCAGCAGCGAAAAGGGTGCTGTTCTGGAAGTCCGGACGCAGGTAGGAATAAACCTCGCCGATTTCATCACCAAGCGAGGTGCTCCACACCTTATTCGGCGTAAATTGATTTTCAACTTTCGGCAATGGCGACATAGTCACCACGTCTTCTTCACTGTTAAACAGCGAACAACCACTTAGCAAGACAGCAGAAACTAGCCCGACCAAGAGTGTTTTACAAAATTGCATTGGGTCCCCCCTTAGTTGGACAAGTTATTCAACTTTATACGCAACAACACCTCGAGCGCCTGAGAAACGTTGTACTCAAGGCCTTTACTGTAGGCTGCGCGTGCACCTTCGGCATCGCCCTGGGCCAACAACACATCGCCGCGCGTATCCTGCACCAGCGCTGCCCAGCATGCATCTTTCACCTCATCCAGCGTTTTAAGCGCGTTATCCCACTTTTTTTCCTGTAGCTGGACTCTCGCAAGACGCAGGTTGATCTGCGAAAGCAGATTATCGTCTTTGGTCTGGCTTTGCGCCTGCAGCAGTTGCTGTTCCGCTTTAGCAAAATCATACTGCTCAACAAAATGCTTGGCCAACTGCAACGCGGCTAATACGCCGTAGCTATTTCTGTTAGCCTGGATAAATTTCTCCGCTACGGCCACATCGCCCGGCTTCCCGGCCGCCAGACGATCACCAGCTTCATGATAAAATTGGGATGCTGCTATCAGTTCGACACTTTGATGGTTTTGCCAGTAACACCAACCAACCAAAGCAGCAATGCTGAGTACTGCTCCCAACGCCAGCGCTTTGCCGTTTTCAGCAAAGAACCGACACAAAGCATCAGCTTGTTCTTTTTCAGTGCTATAGATTTCTACGGTGTATTTCTCCTCAACTTAACATTTGAGCCAGACGCGTAGCAGTTTCGCTTTGCGCCAGCATTTCTTGTTTACCACTGCGCAGGTCTTTTACCACCACCTGTAGTGCCGCCACTTCGTTCTCACCCAAGATCAATGCGACGCGCGCGCCCCATTTGTCCGCACGGGTGATCTGCTTTTTGAAGTTACCGCCACCGTAGTTGGTCATTAGTTTTAGCTGCGGCAACGCATCGCGCACTCGTTCGGCCAGTTGCATCGCTGCACCTTGCGCAACCGCGCCGGAAGAAATCAAGTACACATCAATGGTGGGTGGCGCAGTGAAATCTGGGTTAAGCGCTTGTACCAGCAGCACCAGACGTTCCAATCCCATAGCAAAACCCACGGCTGGCACCGCACGCCCGCCTAACTGCTCGACCAGACTATCGTAACGCCCTCCTGCACACACAGTACACTGTGCACCCAGATTGGTGGTCACCCATTCAAATACCGTACGGTTGTAGTAGTCCAGACCGCGTACCAGGCGTTCATTGATGGTGTATGGGATACCTGCCTGTGCTAAAAGTTCACATAGACCGGTGAAGTGAACGCGAGACGCCTCATCAAGATACTTGGACAGGCGCGGGGCATCGTTCAGCATTGCCTGCACCTCAGGATTTTTGGAGTCCAGCACGCGCAATGGGTTGCGGTACATGCGGCGCTTGCAGTCGTCATCCAGCACGTCGACGTGCTGTTCGATAAAACCTACCAGCGCATTGCGGTAGTTGGCGCGCACCTCTAGCGAACCAATGGAGTTCAGCTCTAATTTGACGTGTTCGGCGATGCCCAGAGCTTTCCACCATCGAGCAGTCAGTAGAATAAGTTCGGCATCAACATCCGGGCCGTGCTGGCCGAACACTTCCGCCCCCAATTGATGGAACTGGCGATAGCGGCCTTTTTGTGGGCGCTCATAGCGGAACATCGGCCCGATGTACCACAGCCGCTGTTCCTGATGGTAAAGCAAACCATGTTCGATGCCTGCGCGAACGCAGCCAGCTGTGCCTTCTGGGCGCAGGGTTAGGCTATCACCTTTGCGATCATTAAAGGTATACATTTCTTTTTCTACAACATCAGTCACCTCACCGATCGCACGTTTAAATAACGGAGTCTGCTCTATAATTGGCAACCGTATTTCGCTGTAGCCATATCCTTCAAGCACCTTCTTGAGGGTGCCTTCAATGCGCTGCCATAATGCCGTTTCTTTCGGCAGGTAGTCGTTCATGCCGCGAATGGCTTGAATGTTCTTTGCCACGTGAGTTCTCTGTCGGTTGTCTGTAAAAATGAACCCGATTATAGGAAATTTGCCATCCCATCTTCAACTTGGATGCCATTCTTTACACCTGGCTCATAAAAATCGCGGGAAAAAGCCCGCTGTATCATTGATAAAAAGCTTATTTTTATAGCAGACTGACTGATATGCGGTTAGTTTCATCCATCATCGATGCCTTGGCGCGGATCTTCGCCTCCAATTGGTCAATTATCTGCTCGTTATCGAAACGCTCTTTCTGACGAGTGCCGTCTTCATAGAAGCCGCTCTTGTTATGACCACCAGTGACACCCAGGGTCGATATCAGCGATTCGCCCGGCCCATTGACCACGCAACCGATAATCGACACATCCATTGGCGTGATAATGTCTTCCAGACGCTGTTCTAATGCATTCACCGTACCAATCACGTCAAATTCTTGACGTGAACAAGTCGGGCAGGCGATGAAGTTGATGCCGCGTGCGCGGATGCGCAACGATTTTAGGATGTCGAAACCGACCTTCACTTCTTCCACCGGATCAGCCGCCAGCGAGATGCGCAGGGTGTCACCAATACCTTCCGACAGCAATAAACCCAGGCCTATCGCTGATTTAACAGAACCGCTACGTGCACCACCAGCTTCGGTGATGCCTAGGTGCAGCGGTTGATCAATACGCGACGCAAGTAGGCGATAGGACTGCACCGCCAAAAATAGATCAGAAGCTTTGACACTGACCTTGAACTGGTCAAAGTTGAGGCGATCGAGGATATCTACATGACGCATGGCGGATTCCAGCAGCGCTTCCGGCGTTGGTTCACCGTACTTTTCCTGTAGGTCTTTCTCCAGCGAACCACCATTAACGCCGATGCGGATCGGAATATTCTTGTCACGCGCACAATCCACTACCGAGCGGATACGCGATTCGTTGCCAATATTGCCAGGATTTATGCGTAAGCAATCCACACCGTATTCAGCCACCTGCAACGCGAGGCGATAATCGAAATGGATATCAGCAACCAGCGGCACATTGACCCGCTGTTTGATCAACTTAAACGCCTCGGCGGCGTCCATAGTGGGAACCGAAATACGGACGATATCGACACCGACGCGCTCCAACTCTTTAATCTGATTAGCCGTAGCGGCAACATCAGTGGTACGGGTGTTGGTCATCGACTGCACGGTAATCGGCTCGCCATCACCGATAGGCACCTTACCAACGTAAATACGTGTTGATTTTCGGCGTTTGATAGGCGCTTTGTTATTCATGACGAACTCTCCATTGCTACTCTGACATTACGGCTATTGCTACGCAATCCCTGCTCAGCAATAGCCAGGCGAGCAACACGGTTTAACTTAACGAACCGGCTTAAATCAACCGGCTTACCTTGATACTAGATCTTCACGGCGGCAGGCGCGCCGATTATCAGTTTGTGTAGCGCGGTACCGGCCAGATTCAACTTATCACCGTTCTTTTGCATGCCGCTGAACAAATTTTTTCCGTTAGCATCGGTTATCTACATAACCTGCAATCAGCTGAAAAGCTCATAACCAGTGAGTTCGTATCGCTAGCCGCTGCCATGACCGCATCAACGGTAGTGTTAACAATGACTGAGCGTACGGATGCCCCCTGCTGCAGTTTCCGGCAGCGTTGTCTGGCTTGGCAACACCATTGTAGGGCTTCTGTGGGTTAACTGCTGCCTGCGGCGTAGTGCAAGTATCGATCGGCGTAGTAGCATTATCGGTCAACGGTACCCGTTTGCCTTCGTTTTGCGCTTGTTTTGCGCTAGCTGCGCTGCGCATCTAACTGATCGGCCATGGTCGCGATCTCGTCCTGCTGTGCCTGGTGGCAAAACCACCAGGCACAGCAGGACGAACACCACCAACACCATCAACCAAGTGAAGCTCATCAACCATCCATCGCGCTTTTACGATGCTTATCTAATGAAAAGCTCTGCATCATTTTCTGCGTTGCCTGCTCGGCTAAATTTATCAGTACTTCATCCTCTAGAATATGCACCATATTGGCGTAAGAATAGATATAGCCACGCACGAAAATGCAGGCGAGATCAGCGAAAATGCTGTATTGCTCTATATCGCGCACGGTGGACTTTGTGAGGCAAAGGCGCTCTACTACCGCCTGATGGCTCAGACAAAGCTGTTCACGGGACAGTGCTATAGGATTCATACTGCCCGTACATTAATAGCTTCTTCGGCCCTTTTCTTTTTCATGGTTCGTTTGGTACGGTCGATCACCTCACCCGCCAGTTGCCCACAAGCGGCATCAATATCGTCGCCACGGGTTCTACGAACAATAGTCGTAAAACCGTATTCCATCAATACTTTGACAAAACGATCTACCCGGCTATTGGAGCTGCGGCTGTAAGGAGCTTCTGGGAATGAGTTCCATGGGATCAGGTTGATCTTGCATGGTGTATTCTTAAGTAATTCCGCCAACTGATGCGCATCGTCGGTGCTATCATTGATATGATTCAGCATCACGTATTCAACTGTAACCCTGCCCTGGTTGGCGTTAGATTTTTCCAGATAGCGGCGCACTGCGGCTAAGAAACTCTCAATGTTGTACTTGTAGTTGATCGGCACGATCTCATTACGGATTTTATCGTTAGGCGCGTGCAGCGATATTGCAAGTGCCACATCAATCATATTACCCAGTTTGTCTAACGCCGGCACTACGCCGGAGGTTGATAGGGTGACACGGCGCTTGCATAGGCCAAAGCCGAAGTCGTCGAGCATGATTTCCATTGCTGGCACCACGTTGTTCAGGTTAAGCAGCGGCTCCCCCATACCCATCATCACCACGTTGGTAATGGGGCGCCCACCCGTGACTTTAAGCGCACCGATAATTTTCGCCGCACGCCACACTTGACCAATGATTTCCGATACGCGCAGGTTGCGGTTAAAGCCCTGTTGAGCCGTTGAACAAAATTTGCACTCCAGAGCACAACCCACCTGGGATGAGACGCACAGGGTAGCTCGATCGCCATCCGGGATATAGACGGTTTCAACCTGCTGGTCACCCACTTGGATCGCCCATTTGATTGTGCCATCAGCTGAGCGTTGTTCTTCGGCCACTTCCGGTGCGTGGATTTTAGCAACGCGTTGTAATTTATTACGCAATACCTTATTGATGTCGGTCATTTGCTCAAAATCATCGCAGCAATAGTGGTATATCCACTTCATCACTTGATTAGCACGGAAGGGTTTCTCGCCTATTTGGCTGAAAAACTCGCGCATTTTCTGGCGATTCAAATCCAGCAGGTTAATTTTGGCTACAGACGATTGTTCCGCGTTAACGTATTGAGTCGTCGTCAGCGAATGATTTTCAGACAAGGTGCATTCAGACATGATAGATCTTATCATAATGCTCTCTGGCCTCATTGTTACACGTTATGGCGCTAAAGAATGGAAAGTAATTTGTGCCTTTAGCTCAAGAAATATCGGGCGATAGCACTGCTGCTAATGGGTGTTGGGCTGCGGCTCGAAAGACGCAGTGGAAATAACGCGCCCCTGATAAGTAATCTTATTAGGGGCGCGTTATTGTACAAATTTAAATAGCTGGTTTCCATGTCTAAAAGTCTTTAAAAGCATTTTTATGGATTTAGCAGCTTTGTTGAATAAATTGGATTTGCAATAAAGAGTCCCCTCAATGGGCATATTTCAGGCAACGCATACATTTTCTGGCATACCGGAGAGCGTCATCTTGTTTAATGCATAGCTCATGACCATAGCCTCTGCAACTTATGTATCATAATCTCCCAGGGACAGACAGCTGACCATCAAATAGTTATTGTACTCTATACATCGCTGTTTTGGCTATCGAACGTCGATAGTAGCCTATCATAGTTTTTTTCCGTTTGTTGTCTCTGTTAAGTAGCTAGTTCGCCACCGCTTGATTTCGGTCTGCATAGTCTGCCGACCAATAATGGGTTCCCCTTCTTCCCTGACCATATTTTTACCATCCACTCCCCTTCCCCCAAGACGTTGAGCCCGGTAGAGTCGATAACGAGGTGTGCAATTTTACCCCGCGTGGGGATTTTAAACGGGACATTGACGGATTTCTCCCGCTTACCTGATGCATGTATAGTCTGGGTAGTTCAACGGCACTTTCATCAGTGTCAAAATGGAGTCGACGAAGCTTTTGAAGGCGTGAAGTGTCAGGCGGAAAATCCATTTTAGCATAAATACGCTAGTCATTGCCATACCATATTGGAATAATGTGTGGGCGACCAATAAAACCAGCTCTAGACACATTGACGTTTGCTAAAGCGTTGTGAGCTCAAGGAATAAAATAAGAGAGACAATAATAATAGCAGAGAATAAGAAACGCCCTGGCAAAGATCTTGATTATATTGACCGCAATATCCTAAACGAGCTACAGAAAGATGGCCGTATTTCAAACGTGGAGCTTTCGAAGCGTGTGGGTTTATCTCTAACGTTATCTTTAAAACGTGTGCGACGCCTTGAACGCCAGAGATTTATTCATGGCTACATTGCATTGCTTAATCCGCATTATCTGGATGCCTCCTTGCTAGTTTTCGTCGAAATCACGCTAAATCGTAGCGCGCTGGATGTGTTTGAGCAATTCAACTCAGCACTGCAAAAGCTTGAAGAAATTCAGTAGTGACATCTGGTTTCCGTTGATTTCGACTACCTACTGAAAACCAGTGTTCCGGACATGTCGGCTTACCACAAGCTACTAGGTGAAATACTGCTGCGTTTACCGGGGTTAACGACACCCGCACTTAAGTGGTCATGGAAGAAGTTAAACAAAGCAACCGTCTGGTGATCAAAACACGTTAAGGTGCAAAACCTGATTAAATTGGTTATACTTCTGTTTATACATACAGTGCCTATGCCGGGGAAACACCTCGGTGCTGTTGCTATGTCAACTATATGAAACTGGAGATCCTTTTTTGAGCCAGGAATATACAGAAGATAAAGCAGTTACCTTGAAAAAACTCAGCAGTGGCCAGCGTTTGCTGGAGGCTGTGTTGATCGTAATAGTGGTTTTTGCCGTTTACCTTATGGTTGCGCTGCTCAGTTTTAATCCCTCTGACCCAAGCTGGTCGCAGACAGCTTGGCATGAACCTATTCGTAATTTTGGCGGTGGTATCGGTGCTTGGATGGCGGATATGCTGTTATTTATCTTTGGTGTGATCGCATATACGATACCGCTAATTATGCTGGTTATGTGCTGGATAGCTTATCGCCAGCAGCGCTGTAGACGTGAATATAATGATTATTTTGCGCTTTTATTGCGTCTGCTCGGCACGCTGGCGATGGTGTTTACCTTGTGCGGACTGGCAGCGCTGAAGGTTGACGATCTTTATTACTTTGCATCCGGCGGTGTTATCGGTAGCCTACTAAGTAATGCTATGCTACCTCAATTTAGCGGTATTGGTATTAGGCTGGCGCTACTTTGTACTTGGGCGGCAGGGGTGACGCTGTTTACCGGCTGGTCATGGCTGATGATCACAGAGAAGATCGGTGGTGCGGTGCTGGGTATCGCTACCTTTATGACCAACCGTTCGAGCTGCGAAGAACTCAATTACAGAGATGACAGTCGCTCTGCCGTCGATAAGCCTGAACCTACAGTGCAAGGGGTATCTACGCTAGATGACGATGTACTGTTATCCTCAATTAAAGTTCTGGTAGAAACTTCCGAAGTGGCGTTGGCAGATGCCGGGGAGCCGCTGTTCAGCGGCATTTGCGCCAGCAATAATGAGGATGATGATAGTG
>JAAKDF010000007.1 GCA_011754105.1 Serratia symbiotica | reverse complement strand
GTGCCGGCAAAATGTTCAATTTATTCAACAAGGACTCTGACGTCTTTTATGTCGGGAGATAAGTACTATGATCAGCAGAAAAAGGGCCAATAAAAATGCATGGCGACACCGAGACAGAATTAAAAGCATTACCTAGCGGGTTCTCTTCATGCAGAAACCGGAAGAGTTGATTATATCAGTGGGAACCATAAAAACTCGGGTTTATTCATTAGCATGTTACGCAAGATAAGAAGCACATACCGAAGTGCCAAAACCATTTATTTCGGCGCAACCAGAATTTTATTTTTATTTATTAGCAATTTTAATCTCCATGGGTAAACGGGATAGAGCTCCTTCCTTCTATTTGATGCGCAAGAATATGAGGTAAGAGACGTAGCGAATTTTAGCAATGTGTTGCGTGATGCGTTTCATGCCTATTTCCTCGATTATTCGCAATGTAAGAGGCATTGCAACCCAACATCCGTTATATCCAGCGCCATCAATCAGCACATGCATCGCATCATGATCAACTACATGCCGCACAATCATCGTGGCGGCGCACTGCTCAACCGCCTGGAGTGTGAACCTGAAGGTTATGCCAAGGAGGATGACTGCTGATTGACAGTCAAGGGCAGAATCATATATTGACGGCATTAACCTAACTCATAAAGAATGGCTACCTCCACGCTAGCATTATCTGGAATGGTAGCTATTATGCTGCGGATACGTAAACTTACATGGTAGTTTCATTCACGCCTGCTGATGCAGGCGTCGATATTTATAGTACAGAGCAAAAAACGACATGAACCTAATAAAATCACTGGCCGCAGTTAGCACTATGACGATGTTTTCACGGCTGCTGGGTTTTGCACGTGATACTATCGTAGCACGAGTTTTTGGTGCTGGTATGGCAACGGACGCATTTTTTGTGGCGTTTAAGCTTCCTAACCTGCTGCGCCGCATTTTTGCTGAAGGGGCGTTCTCCCAAGCGTTTGTACCGATCTTGGCCGAATATAAAAGTCAGCAGGGTGAACAGGCGACGCGCACCTTCATTGCCTATGTATCAGGCCTGTTGACGCTGGTATTAGCGCTAGTGACGGTATTGAGCATGTTGGCTGCACCCTGGGTGATCTACATCACCGCGCCAGGTTTTGTCGATACACCGGATAAGTTCGCCTTAACCTCATCACTACTGCGCATCACTTTTCCGTATATCTTGCTGATTTCGCTAGCTTCGCTCGTAGGTGCAATCCTTAATACCTGGAACCGATTCTCGATCCCGGCTTTTGCGCCGACGCTGCTTAATGTCAGTATGATTGGGTTTGCGCTGTTTGCCGCTCCTTACTTCCACCCACCGGTGTTAGCTCTAGCCTGGGCGGTGGTGGTGGGTGGTGTATCGCAACTGGGCTATCAGTTGCCGCATCTGCGCAAGCTAGGCATGCTGGTGCTGCCGCGCCTCACATTGCGTGATGCGGGGGTATGGCGGGTAATGCGCCATATGGGGCCTGCGATCCTCGGAGTGTCGGTAAGCCAGATCTCATTGATCATCAACACTATCTTCGCCTCGTTTCTGGTGTCCGGCTCGGTATCCTGGATGTATTATGCTGACCGCATGATGGAGTTTCCTTCCGGTGTGTTGGGGGTGGCATTGGGGACTATCCTGCTACCGTCGCTATCAAAAAGTTTCTCCAGTGGTAATCAGGATGAATACTCACAGCTTATGGACTGGGGATTGCGTCTGTGCTTTCTTCTGGCGTTGCCGAGTGCTATAGCGCTGTGCATTCTAGCTAAACCGCTGACCGTTGCGCTGTTTCAGTACGGCAAATTCAGCGCCTTTGATGCGGCGATGACTCAGCGCGCGCTAGTAGCTTACTCAGTAGGGTTGATGGGGTTGATCTTAGTGAAAGTCTTGGCACCAGGCTTCTACTCGCGTCAGGACATCAAAACGCCGGTTAAAATTGCCATCATTACGCTGATTATGACTCAGGTAATGAACCTGACGTTTATCAGTTCAATCAAGCACGCCGGATTGGCGTTATCGATAGGTTTAGCGGCTTGTTTGAACGCTGCGCTTCTATATTGGCAACTACGCCAGCAGAAAATTTTTCAGCCGCAGCCGGGTTGGGCAGTTTTTATCAGCAAACTGGGGATTGCCGTGCTGGTAATGGCAGGTGTGTTGATGAGTGTGATGTGGCTGATGCCGTGTTGGGATCAGGGCAATATGCTGGAGCGTCTGTTGCGTTTGGCTGTAGTAATGGTTGCCGCGGTGGTGGCCTATTTTGCGGTGCTGGCAGGGCTGGGTTTCCGTATGCGTGATTTCTACCGACAGGTCGCTTGATTTGACGAGTATATCGTAACTTTCTTTATTGTCTTATAAGTACCTAAGGCTAAATGGCACTTATTTAGTTGATGCTGGATTCTACGTTTTTGATATCATAACTGAGGTAAAAACGTAAGTTTTTATTCGAATGCTTCCGCTGTTCCCAGCAATAATAAACGGGTCGTTGCTACGGCTTGTTTTGCTATATGGCATTACCATTTCAAGAACAATTAATTCATCTGAAACAACCAGTATTACTGTGAAAAAAGGTGAGTATATCAGAAGTATGAAACAGTAAATTGTACGGTACCCGGACTTATTGAATAAATCAAACACTGTCCGGCACAAGGGTTAGATCACCCTCCTTCTGTCAAAATAGAGACAGTGACATTGCGTGGCCAAGCAAAAGTTCAAGATCACAAACTGGAAGGCTTATAATAAAACGCCTTTATCACTCCGGGTTCACTTACTTTCTAGGTAGATATTCCGATATGGCAATGACTAGCGTATTGATGCTAAAACGGATTTGTCGGCCTGACACTTTGCGCTCTCCAGGGCCTTCGTCGACTCCATTTTCACACTGATGAAAGTGCCGTTGAACCGCTAGGACTACACCTGCATCAGTAAGCGGGTGTAGTCTGTCAATGTCCCGTTTAAAACCCCAATGCAGGGTGATAATTGCGCACCTTGCTATAAAATACGGTTAGGGGAAACTGCGGCTCTAGTGAAAACTGCATGTGGCTGTAGATACAGAAATACATGAAGTCATCTGTTTTGACTTTTCCTTGAGCAATATCACCGATACGGAAGCCTTCCCAGATCTCATCCGCCAGGACGGTACCATAAAATTGTGGAAAAGTATGACAGGCTACCACCGACGTTCGATAGCCGAAAGAGCGATGTACAGAGAAAAAAAGCTATTTGGTGGTCACCTTTCTCTGCGAGACGATGACGCTAGACGGTATGCCATAAAGTGTACGTGTTGCCTAAAATATCCCCATTCAGGGGATATTTTATTCCAAATCTGATTTATTCAACAACGCCAGGCCAACATTAGAAGACCTGTGTATCGCGTAGTTTCTTGGCACTAGTCTGTGGCTTTGTTGACCATTTTTCTGCTAGTCGGCACCTATTTTATGGTTCATATCTATGTACATCTCGTATTGGTAAAAGACGAGATTATCGGGACTATTATTCTTTAATGCGGTATCTATAGCCGCCAGTTTTTCCTCCTTTATCAGGCTCTCGGATGTGCAAGTTTGGAGCCGCTCTACGCCACACAACACCGGCTCTATGCAACCAACGCCGAAGTGATACAGGATGTAATGTCCAGTTAAATAATTTATTTATTTCAATCGTTAACATCTCAGTATTCCACCGAGAACGCAGATATCCAAAGTCCTATTGAGAACGCTGAACGAGCAAATTAAGCATCTTCAACATCGCCTCCGTGGACCATTTTCGGGGGCGTCCAGGTGAAATACTTTCCAATCCTTCATAGCCGTCCAATGTGAACAAATTAACCCATCATCTGACAAGGAACGGGCGGTACCACATAAGGTTTTACCTAGGTAAGTCAGAGTGTAGCCACGGTGTGGCATCAACATGGCGATAAGGCGTCTGGCATAATTTTTATCTGATATTTTCTGGATAATTTTTTGCATCTGACGTCGTTCATGTTGGGAGATGGGTGCTATGGTTGGCACTACTCAGTCCACTAGTGAGGGTTTGTGATGTTTGGCGATTAATAAGATCGCTCAAACCGGATTGAGTTCTTTCAGTAAAATACTATTTGGCGTAGGTCTTCAGCAGTAGGCTGAAGATATGTAATTTCCACAGTTGCTATAAAAAATGATATTGAATCTGAGCATGATGTACGCACGTTCAACCTTGGTAGAGAAGGCGTTGGATTAGGTCATCGCCGAAAATATCTCCATTACAAGCGCAATTATCCAGCAATTGCAGCTCGTCAACTCTGTCAACGATCGTGACCAGATCGATCTTGAGCAGATGCGTATCCCCCTGATAGCGTATTGTTCTACTGGTTAGTGAGCCTTATCCCACTAATCACTGCCCAATATTCATTACTTCCATAACCAGTAAGAGTTTATAATAATAATTTAATTAATTATATGTGGCATTTTTACTAGCATTCGCTATGAGGCACAAATGAATAAGATCTTGTTGGGTGTTGCTGCCCTAATGTTTTTCCGCCTATTGGCCGGTTGTAATCAACTCATCTGATATACCCTCAATAACGCCTAATCTCGCCCGCTTAAGCCTTATCTTGACGATAAGATATCTCAAGATAGCATCTTTTTACCCGTATTTGATACGGTTTAAGAGCTGGTTTACAGTTTTTTTAAAACTCTGTAAGCCAGCAAACTAATTGGAGGCGCAATGATCTCTAAGCTGTGGCAAGATCCGGCCTACTTTGTCAAAGGTTTCCTGATATTCTGCCTGTTCCTGGCTTTCTGCCACAATCCCGCCGCCAGCGGAGCAATAAATGCGCCCGTTTTCAGTGACTAGGGTGCGGATAGTGATATTAGTATCCATGGTACAGCAGGCGCTCAGGTAGCCGATGCTGCCACAATAAGCGTTACGGCGCTGCGGCTCTAACTCTTCAATGATAGCCATCGCCCGTACCTTGGGCGCGCCAGTGATTGATCCACCGGGGAAGCAAGCGCGCAGCAGTTCGATAGCTGGCTTAGTGTTTGGCAGCGCCGCTGTGATTGTACTCACCAGGTGATGCACCGCCGGAAAGGGTTCAACCGCAAACAACTCAGGCACGCGCACGCTACCAGGTAATGCCACGTGGCCAATATCGTTACGCAGTAGATCGACAATCATCAGGTTTTCAGCGCGGTCTTTGGCGGAATTAGCCAGACGACGAGCTTGTTCAGCATCCTGTAGCGCATCAACCAGTCGCGGCAAGGTGCCTTTGATCGGCCTGGTTTGGATCTGCTGCTGCTGCAACCACAGGAAACGCTCAGGAGAGAAACTCAACACGCTGTTTTTTGGTAGGCGGATAAAAGCGGAAAACGGCGCACGGTTACTTGCACTCAGCAGTTGGAAAGCCTGCCATTCATCCCCATGATAGGTGGCAGAAAAACGCTGAGATAGATTAATCTGGTAACAATCACCGCAGCGCAGATAATGTTTAATATGCTGGAATTTCTCACCGTACTGTTGGCGTGTCATATTGGCTTGCCAGCTGCTAGTCAGGGCGAAGGGGAGCGGAGTTATTGCCGGTTGTTGCTTGAGCCAGTGCCAGCGCTGTTCCACATCCTGATAGCTGAGTAATGTCAGCTTTTGTTGTTGGTGATCGGCGATTACCGCCCAATCATAAATGCCCACAGCCATATCTAGCAGCGCAATGTCTGCCACAGCATGCTGTGGCAGTTGCTCAATCCGTCGACATAGATCGTAGCCGAACAGCCCCAAAGCACCGCCCTGAAACGGCAGGCCAGAACGAAATTGTGGCTGCCACCGGTGGGTATCCAACTGTTGTTGCAGCAGGCTGAAGGGATCTTGTGATGATTGCCTGATGCACCCACCCTGGTGGATTTCAGTAAGAGCGCTATGGGTAGTCAGCGTGGTTAGGGGGTATGCCACCAAAATATCGAAACGATTGTGTGGATGTTCGGCGAATCCAGAATGCAGCAGCATTGCCCATGGTTGCCCGGCAAGCGGTGTGAAGTATTCCACCAGCGCGCTACGGGTATAGGGCAAGGACTTTATTTTTGGGGTGGAGATACTCATTAACTTTAATCAACCTAGTTGTCGTTGCATGCTATTCTGCCATAGCCAGTCGCTGCGCGCATGCCTGGTTGTGTATGTCCCGCCTAAATAACCTGCATTTAGTTATACCGCTTTAAGGCGTATACGTATACTTTAAAGCTATTTTACTGGAGATAAACAAATGCTTGCAGGTATGCAATCACTGAGCTATTCAGAACAGCAGGAAGCGGTAGAGCGCATCCATCAATTGATGGCGCAAGGCATGTGTAGCGGTGAAGCTATCGCCTGCGTCGCGCAGGAAATCCGCCAAAAACACCAAAGTGAAGAGATCACTTTATTGTTCGATGATTAAGAGTTTCAAAGCCACTGGTAATGCCTAAATCCTGCTAGCGGGTTTGGCAGCAGGTTCTCTTAAAAGCAACTAACAGGCAAAACCGCCTCAGGCGGTTAATAAGAAGGTTTCCACTACCCTGTAAGCGGGTTCGCTGGCAGGGTGTTTCTTTTATGGAGCAGGCTATTATGCAAAACGTCACACTTACTGGTTTCGATCTCGGCAAATATTCTTTTCACATTCATTGTCAGGATAAATCAGGCAAGGCGTTACCCGCTTGCTGAGCTGCCTCCCAGATCATGTCTGTCTCACAACAGGTAGACGTCAGCGATGGGCAAGCGCGCTGTAGCATACGCAGCGCCACCCGCGATCATCGGCAGATGATCGGTTCCATGCCGGATTATCAGGCCACGCTGGGGCAGTTTATCAGGATTTACAAAAGCAACGTCTGCGCGGTGCCATCATCGCAAATGTGCCTGTGTATCGGAATCTCTTTGTACTCGGTGTGCTGGGGCGCGGGCTTTGTTCGGCACCGCTAGCTGTGGAAATTTTGGTAGAGCAACTGTTTGGCGAACCGTTGCCGAGTGATGCGCAGATGCTGGCAGCGCTGAATCCTAATTGGATATGGATAAGAAAACTGCTGAAATGACGTGCTGTTTAACAAGGTGTTTGGGGCGAACTAAGCAGTTCCCTGATAACTCCTTAGGTGGAAGGCAATGCAGCCGCCCTGGTAGCCTAGTACAGATTTTCCAACATGCTGCGTACAAGCATCTGATCCAGAGGCGATAGCTCACCGGCAGTAATCGCCTTATTAAGGCTGCTCTCAATCCGTATTTTTAGCGATTAGGCAGTGTGCTCACCTGATCCACCGCTAGCGTCAGATGACCCCGCAGGTAGCCACCGGCAAACAATTCATTATCTCTGGCATACTCTACCGGGTCATCAATCAGCGCTATAAAATACGCGCTTCGAATTCTACGATTATCACCTTGCCTCTAATACCCTTTATCTTTCAAACTGTAGAGTGGTTGGCTGTGCTCAGTGGTTCGGCTCATCCCTATTCGGGGCTGATGCGAGCAGAGTTTAAATCAGTCCCAGGCATATTTGTCACCCCAGTCACTGACCTGAATAGGCACCTGGGGATGGGTTCGCCTGCCGCCTAGTGAAAGATTGAAAGCTATTGGGGATATATTTTCAATTAAACATAGAGTAAGTTGAGATTTTCTGGATAGGTAAAATAATCTGCTACCAACGGTGGCGTATTGTAAATACGCTTGCAATACTTGAATAAAGCGCGCGGCTATTGTAGGTATTTCCTAATCTAGCAATCGTAAGATCCTGTCACTCAACTTGCGCTGGAACGCGATATGGTCAAGCTCGCAATCACCATTTAGGTTGTCGTAACTGACGTTAAATGGGAATCCTGCTGCTTCTAATCTTCGCACTACAGGCTGTTGGCTGGGCCACGCAAGCGTACGTGCATGTGCGCACGGTGAGCGAACTATTTATTGCCACACCTTATGCAACCAGTAGCAGTCAGCGCCAGCGTTCAGGGATAGACGCTGTTTTATCGCTGGGTTGACGAAGATACGCGTTAATGTGGCGTCCTGTGCTAGCAATTTAATCAAGGATCAAATGTTCGGTTGCTACTAGCATGCTACACCTGTTTGCCATTGCTGGAAACTAGATCCAACGGTTGCGGTTGCAACAACTGTTGCTCACTCCAGCGCTTAGGTGGCAGTTGTAGCCATATATCAACATCCAGCCACGACTGATAGCTGGCATAACCGCTATTGAAACGCCAGCCGGCTGGCATCGCCATATCGCCGATCAACACCCATACCCAACGCTTTCTGGTGAGCTTTGCGGCTGAAGCGATGAATAAATGCCAGCAGATCTGGGTGACCGAAATAGCGGTGCGGGTCGATGCGCATCACTTGATAATCATTTGAGTTTAGCGGCAGTTGCTGGGCACCGATAATGCAGCCATTGGCAAAGCTGCCCACTGCCTACAGCGAGCGCGCCAGCCACCGGGTGCTAGATATTCTGCTACGGCGTCAACGCCATGGCAGAACCTGATGCCATCAGGTTTGCGAGAGCTAACATCCAATTTTTATGGTCTATTACCAGCGTGGAATATCGGAAACTACATCACCATTCTGCGCGCGTTGGCGTAGCAGGTGATCCATCAATACAATCGCCATCATCGCTTCGGCGATCGGCACTGCACGAATACCCACACAGGGGTCATGACGACCACGGGTGACCATCTCCACTGCCTCACCCTGGCGATTAATAGTGCGACCAGGCACCGTAATGCTAGAAGTTGGTTTCAATGCCAGATGAGTAATCACCGGCTGGCCGCTGCTAATGCCGCCGAGGATACCGCCAGCGTGATTGCTCTGGAAGCCCTCCGGGGTGATTTCGTCGCGGTTTTTGCTGCCGCGTTTGGTCACCACGGCAAAACCATCACCGATTTCCACGCCTTTTACCGCATTGATGCTCATCAGCGCGTGCGCTAGGTCAGCATCTAGCCGGTCAAATACCGGCTCGCCCAAGCCAGCTGGCACATTTTCAGCGATCACGCTGATTTTAGCGCCGATTGAGTCGCCTTTTTTCTTTAAAATGCGCATTAGTTCATCAAGCTGCCCCAGCTTTTCTGAGTTAGGGCAGAAAAATGGATTCAGTTCGACTTGTTCCCAGTCTTGCAATTCATAGGTCATATCGCCGATCTGCGCCAGATAGCCGCGCACCCTCACGCCGAATGCTTGCCACAGGTATTTCTTGGCGATCGCTCCAGCCGCCACGCGCATTGCAGTTTCACGCGCCGAAGAACGACCACCACCGCGATAGTCCCGTAGGCCATATTTCTGTTCATAGGTGTAGTCGGCATGCCCAGGACGGAATACGTCCTTGATGGCACTATAATCTTGGGGGCGTTGGTCAGTATTCTCGATCATTAGCCCAATGCTGGTGCCGGTGGTCACTCCTTCAAAGATACCGGAGAGGATGCGTACCTGATCCGGTTCACGGCGCTGGGTAGTATACCGAGAAGTCCCCGGACGCCGACGATCCAGATCTTGTTGTAAATCGGCTTCACTGAGCCGGAGACCTGGCGGCACGCCATCAACGATACAACCCAATGCTATCCCGTGAGATTCACCAAAGGTGGTGACGCGGAAAATCTGCCCAATAGTGTTTCCTGCCATCACGACTCCTTACCGTTAGTCATTATCGTTACGGGCATTCTGCTTAGCTTCGGCAGATGCTAAAGTGCTCTTTGCAATCAATTAGTTGTTGTTTAGTCAACATGAATACGCCATCGCCGCCATTTTTAAACGCCAGCCAGGTAAACGGAATATCTGGATACTGTTCCATCAGGTGTACCATGCTGTTACCTACCTCACAAATCAGCACACCATCTTCGCTCAGATAATCCGGCGCACAGGCCAAGATGCGGCGGACTAACTTCAGGCCATCTTCGCCCGCCTCTAGACCCAGTTTTGGCTCAAAGAGAAATTCTTGCGGCAGATCGGACATATCTTGCGCATCGACATACGGTGGGTTGGTAACGATTAGATCATACTGGATCGCAGGAACATCGCGAAACAGATCGGAACGGATAGGGATCACCTGATGTTCGACACCATGAGCCTGACTATTGCGCTTGGTAACTACCAGAACCTCGTTAGAGATGTCCACGGCGTGTACTTTTGCCTCCGGGAAAGCATTGCCGCAGGCGATGGCAATGCAGCCACTGCCAGTACACATGTCAAGAATACGCTGTGGCAAATGTGGGATCAGGGCATTGAAACGATCATTGATCAGTTCACCAATAGGTGAACGCGGCACTAGCACACGCTCATCTACATAGAACTCCATGCCACAGAACCAGGCTTTATTAGTGAGGTAAGCGACCGGGATGCGCTCATTGACGCGGCGGATCACGCGTTCCACGATGCTATGGCGTTCGTTGGAAGTTAAACGGGAAGTGTGCATTTCCTTTGGAATATCCAGCGGCAGGAACAGGCTTGCTAGCACCAATTGCACCGCTTCATCCCATGGATTATCGGTTCCGTGACCATAGTGGATATTGGCAGCGTTGAAACGGCTCACCGCCCAGCGCAGCATATCCTGAATGGTGTGCAGCTCGGTCACGGCTTCATCGAAGATGATTTTGTCCAATTTCCTCTCCGGCAGGCACTGCAATGCATTATTTAGTTGCATAGTTTGCCATGAATCACATGAAAAATCACTCTAACCCCTTGTGATTTTCACTCTAGTCTGGATTTTGCTTCGACAGCATTTATTTACGAGGTAAAATAAAAGGATAAATAATTTACTATGAATAATAAGAATGAAGAATCAGCTCCCTTTGAGCAAAGATGAACAGCAACTCTTCAGAGAGTCGGTTGCAGACGCGGAAAAAATGCCACAGGATGCTTTCGCCCACCGTCGTCCCAAGCCAAAGTTTAAACATATCGCGCCGTCGCGGCTGCTGCTAGAGCAGGTTAACTCTAGCTATTACTTCTCTGATGAATATCAGCCGTTACTGGAAGAGGAGGGCCCACCGAGCTATATCCGCCCCGGTAGCAACCCGTTTGAATTGAGAAATCTGCGCCGAGGCGACTATTCACCAGATCTGTTTCTCGATCTGCACGGTCTAACTCAGAGTCAGGCCAAGCAGGAGTTGGGGGCTATGCTCGCCGCTTGCAAACGTGAGCATGTACATTGTGCCTGTGTGATGCATGGCCATGGCAAACACATTCTCAAACACCAAACACCGCGGTGGTTGGTGCAGCACCCCGATGTGCTGGCATTCTACCAGGCACCTAAGGCATGGGGCGGCAATGCAGCTATTCTGCTGTTAGTCGAACTGGCGGAGTAAGGGGAAAGGAAAAACTACGAAGGGAGATATTTGACATCGACCTTAGATCATTTAGGCTTTGGTTATTACCTGCGATGGACTCACCTGCCATTTAAATTTTCCGTGGCTATTACCCGCTAGTTTGACATTGGCAATGGAGGAAGTGACGAACATCGGTGGGCTTTCCCATGGACACAGCTCGGCCACCAGATACCCAACAAACGGTAAATGGGAGACGATCAGTACACATTTTACCCCCTGCATTGCTAGCGTCTGCAAATAGCTGCCAACGTGTTTAGTGTTTCCGTTCGACGCAGGCTTAGGAAGTACTTTTTCCTCCGGTAGCCTCATGGCCTCTCGCACAATTGCCAGTGTCTGTTTGACTTGCAAATAGGGGCTGACCAGCACCCGTTTAATATTTATAGACTTAATATTTAGCCAGGCTGCTATCAGTCGAGCCTCATCGCGCCCACACACGGTAGTTGGCCTTAACGCATTACTGGCCGCATCTAGTATCGCCTCTCCGTGACGCATAATAAAAACTTGCATATTGCACAGCTGTTGTTGACAAAATAACGCTATAAAGAAGCGTCTTCCATGCTATAAAGCGCTATCTCTAGCGAGACCGGGCATTATTCCTGAAAGTTTAGGAAAAGAAGATGCTTTTTTTACATTAACCGCACACGGGCGCGGACAAATTTGCTCGCATAACAATCAATTCAATCGGTTAAATTGCAAACTGCACCTGATAAAATTTATTTAATGGAGGGTGATTATTCTTCCTCTTTGTACAGTATGTAAAATTGTTAAGAAGTGATGATGTTTACAGCATAAGCCTGACCTGGCATCATTAGCAGAGCTTACTTATTTAAATGATTACATTTGCTGGCTGGCGAAGATAAAATTGTTTGCCAGTTACACGCTACCCGCAATCGGGTTAATGCGACTGTTAATTTTCATAAGGATTGGCCTGCTCCGCGCAGGAGCATTTCGCTCATACGGCCAACATTTCATCAGCATTCTACTGATGAGTAAATACTTAGCTGCAAAACCGGATTCACCACCAGGTGAGAATTGCGGCTTTTTCATTTAGCCTACCATTGATATGTTGCTGAATTGCACCATAAAAAACACACTCGCGGCGTATCATTATGTCGCGGTGAGATCCGGCTGGTTTGCAGTCCTAGCCATTGACTTTGCAGGTGCAGATTTAATGTAGCTTCTATTGATTACCGTGTCAAATTGCAATTGTCGTCCATCCTTTACCTCGATCATTATGGTACCGAGCTGTCTGATTTTGTTAAAAATCATCATGCAACTATTTAATTTTGTTAGATCATAAATATTGATTTTTGATATGATTAGAAAAGGCAAAAATAGCGCTTAAATTTATAAAAATAAATGTTTTTATAAATATTCATGGACATTCCAGTTACGAAGTTCTACTGTTTGGTAGCCGAGTAAATAAATAAATTCCTGTACTAGGATTGGGTGTACGTCTTCAATGCCAACGTGGGGTGACAGCGCACTGACTTGTATCATCTGCATGCCAGGAGAACCGCAGGGGTTTATACGTTCGAAGGGGCTGAGATCCATCGCTACATTCAGAGCCAGACCGTGGAATGAACTGCCTTTACGGATACGCAGCCCCAATGAACAGATTTTCTGCTCCCCGACATACACACCGGGTGCATCCTTGTGGGCACAGGATACGATGCAAAAATGGGCGAGGGTATTGATCACGGTATCTTCTATGACTCTAATCAATTGACGCACGCTAACATTACTGCGTTTCAGATCGACCATCACGTACATGACTTGCTGCCCTGGACCGTGGTAGGTCACTTGACCCCCGCGATCGCTTTGGATCACTGGAATATCTCCTTGCATCAACAGATGTTCCGCCTTACCGGCCTGTCCTTGGGTAAACACGGGCTCGTGCTCCACCAACCAAAGTTCATCGAGCGTGGTTGTGGTGCGGCTTTCAGTAAAGGTATGCATAGCTTGGAGTACCAGCTCATAGTGCAGCAGCCCCAACTGACGCAAAATGAGCTTGTCTGGTTGCAAAAGAGTCATCGCCAGGCTTATGTAAAGAGAAAGTTATTATATCGTACATCCTGACCTACGACCAGCATTTAGATTTTCAAAATGTTCATCCCAAGCACAACATCAGCTGCTCCAGGTTGATAAATCAGGCTTTATGTCAGATTTACAGCACCATGCGGACAATTTCAAGATTGCCCAGCTCTTCGTACAAGGTTTCTACTTGGTCGATATGGGTAGCGTTAATGGTGATAGAAACAGAGTGATAGTTGCCTTTGCTGCTTGGTTTTACTTGTAGGTTATAATGCCCAGGGTCGTGGCGCTGCACCACTTCAACTACTTGGTTAACCAACTCCGGTTGTGCTAGCCCCATCACTTTGTAGGTAAACGGGCAGGGGAATTCAAGCATTTCGTTCAATTTAGTTTTTTGCATATGTTTACGCTCCAGTGTGCTGCTATAGGGTATTGCTTGCATAATTTAAGCTGTTTTCACTCATTTTTTATTGCTGCTGAGAACTCTACAAATTGTAGCTCTCGCTTGAGCGATAGTGCGTATTATTAAGTATATCGGGGCGATTTTACTCGTTTCAACGGTTATCAAAATTATCATCGAGGATTACGAAAAATGTTGGCACTTAGCAGCTTTTAGTGGCGTTATTGAATAAAATCGAACATTTTGCCAGAACGAGGATCATGTCACTTTCCTGATGTAAAATAGAGACATGACGTGGCCAAGAAAAAGTTCAAGATCACCAACTGGAAGGCTTACAACAACGCCCTTATCACTCGTGGTTTACTCACTTTATGGGTGGATATTCCGATATGGCAATGACTAGCGTATTGATGCTAAAACGGATTTGTCGGCCTAACACTTCGCGCTCTCCAAGGCTTCGTCGACTCCATTTTTATACTAATGAAATTGCCGTTGAACTGCCCGTACTACACCTGCATTAGTAAGCGGGCGAAATCTGTCAATGTCCAGTTTAAAACCCCAATGCCTGATAAAATTGCGCAGCTTGTTATTGACTTACCGCCCAGAAGCGGATCCCGTTATTGGTAGGCAGACTATGCAAACCGAAATCAGGCGGTGGCAAACCAGCGCCTTAACGGAGACAATACACGGAGAAAAAGTATAATAAGCCACCACCGACATTCGATAGCCAAAACAGCGATGTACAGAGTAAAACAGCTATTTAGTGGTCATCTGTCGCTGCAAGATTATGATGAGCAAGTTGCATAGGCTATGGCCATGATTTGTGCATTAAACAAGATAACGGCTTTCCAGTATGCCAGAAACTGTACGTGTTGCCTGAAAGATGCACATTCAGGCGACTCTTTATTCCAAATCTAATTTATTTAACAAAGCCCCTTAAAGAAAACAATAAACTTCTTGAGGTAATAATGCGCTTTCACTATAAAACATATCGTTTTATGCTAGCCTAGATTATATATCTATTTACAAGATAATCACTATCTGACAGCACTATTAATTATTTCTAATGTAGATACCTGCATTAATGCCTTGAATAGTCTACGTTACTGACTTGAGCGTTGAATAGCGCTGGAAGAGTATTAAACAGAGCTTGAGGTATTTAATGGCATCAGATGACCAAAAAAGTACACTTTGGCGTAGGCTTTAGCGGTATATCCGCCAATCTCGGAAATGTTTTCCAAGCCTTTGCGCGGTTACCCCTGTAAACCTCATTGCAATAATGATAAGAATTACTGCTATTACTTATCCATAAAAGAATTTTATGCAACTAACATACCATAACTACTGTTAGTTTGACTTAAAATTAAAGTGGTAATGCTTAATAATCCTATCTATATTATCTTATCAGGTCTGATTGACCATTTTTTAAAACTGTAAATTTGAGTATTAAGACCATTTTAGCTATTGCAGAAAAGAAAAGAGCACTCTATTATTATAAACACCCACACCAATATAATTTGAGACTATGACAATGAGCGAAGCATTAAAGATTTTGAACAACATCCGCACTCTACGCGCTCAGGCAAGAGAATGTAGCCTGGAAACGCTGGAAGAAATGCTTGAGAAACTGGAAGTTGTCGTAAACGAACGACGCGAAGAAGACAGTCAGGCTCAAGCAGAAATTGAAGAACACACTCGAAAATTGCAACAATATCGTGAAATGCTCATTGCTGATTGCATCGATCCAAATGAATTGTTGCAAACAATGGCAGCAAGTAAAGCAGCAAGTAAAGCAGCAAGTAAATCAGCGAGTAAAGCAAAGCGTGCGACACGTCCTGCTAAATACCAATATAAAGATAAAAATGGCGAATTCAAAACCTGGACAGGTCAAGGCCGTACTCCAGCGGTGATTAAGAAAGCTATCGAAGAGCAAGGTAAATCTTTGGATAATTTCCTACTGTAATAACCCTTAGCTCCGTATAAAGAAGGCTCTCATTAGGAGAGCCTTCTTTGCAACATTATAAGCCGCACTGACGATTACCTTCTTAGATAAATATCTGAAAATACCGTATCGAGTTTCTCCGGATAATTATCTGCAATGTAGGTGGATTTGTTAAATAAATTAGATTTGGAATAAAGAGTCGCCTGAATGGGCATGTTTCAGGCACTGCGTACAGTTTCTGGCATACCGGACAGCGTAATCTTGTTTAATGCACAAATCATGGCCATAGCCTATGCAACTTGCTCATCATAATCTTGCAGCGACAGATGACCACTAAATAGCTGTTTTACTCTGTACATCTCTATTTCGGCTATCGAACGTCGGTGATAGACTGTCATACTTTTCCACCGTATGTTGTCTCCTGTAAGTCGCTGGTTTGCCATCGCCTGATTTCGGTCTGTATAGTCTGCCGACCAATAACGGGATCCGCTTCTGGGCGGTATTAGGGAGAAGATATCCCTACGTAGATTACGTTACGCGCGCTGTAATTGATGATGTTGATAGAGTGGCGTAAAGTCCGCTGACTCCTTATAATTGGCGCGTTTAGTTCCCCCCTTTTTTACAATACGAAATCAGGTCGTTAATTTTATGACTGACAAGCCGCATCAGTGCATCATTATTGGTATAGCTGGCGCATCTGCCTCTGGGAAAAGCCTCATTGCCAGTACGTTATATCGTGAACTCCGCGAACAAGTAGGCGATGAACATATCGGCGTAATCCCTGAAGACAGTTATTACAAAGCCCAAACGCATCTGACCATGGAAGAACGGATCAAAACCAATTACGACCACCCCAGCGCCATGGATCACAACCTGTTATTTCAGCATTTGCAAATGTTGCAATCAGGCCAAGCGATAGAAGTTCCACTGTACAGCTATGCTGAGCACACACGCAAGAAAGAGACTGGGCACCTGGAGCCTAAAAAGGTGATCATTCTGGAAGGGATCTTATTGCTGACAGACATTCGACTGCGCCAGGAAATGAACTTCTCGATCTTCGTCGATACACCGTTGGATATTTGCCTTATGCGTCGTATGAAGCGCGATGTGAATGAACGTGGTCGTTCGATGGATTCGGTAATGGCGCAATATCAGAAAACTGTGCGTCCGATGTTCCTACAGTTTATAGAACCTTCCAAGCAATATGCAGACATTATTGTGCCGAGAGGCGGCAAGAACCGTATAGCGATCGATATTCTGAAAGCCAAAATTAGTCAATTTTTTCAATAATGCTGCTTAATGGTTGAAAAATTATCTTCCCTGATGGAAGCAAACTATTTACAACATGCCGTAGATCTTTCGCCCGTTGTGGGGCAATTTTCGTTTAGCTACGCGCTTTGATGGAGAAAAGAGATGAGACTATGTGACCGCGATATAGAATCCTGGCTGGATAACGGAAAACTTGTGATTTCACCGCGTCCGCCGATTGAGCGCATTAACGGGGCCACAGTGGATGTCCGCTTGGGCAATCAGTTCCGGGTGTTCCTTGGTCACACTGCTGTCTTTATTGATCTTAGCGGCCCGAAAAATGAAGTTAGCACAGCTCTTGATCGAGTGATGAGCGACGAAATCGTCTTGCCGGAAAGAGAGACCTTCTTACTGCACCCAAGTGAACTGGCGCTGGCGGTGACATTTGAATCCGTGACATTACCAAATGATCTGGTCGGCTGGTTAGATGGCCGCTCTTCTCTGGCGCGTCTGGGACTGATGGTACACGTTACGGCGCACCGTATAGATCCTGGTTGGAAGGGGTGCATTGTACTGGAGTTATATAATTCAGGTAAGTTGCCGCTGGCATTACGCCCTGGGATGTTGATCGGTGCCCTGAGTTTTGAACCTCTATCTGGGCCAGCTTCGCGTCCCTACAATAGCCGCCAGGATGCCAAATACCGCGATCAGCAAGGTGCTGTGAAGAGTCGAATCGACAAAGACTCAAGGCTGGTAGTATGAGAAGACTACTAACGGCACTAGTGATCTTACTGGTTGTATTGGTTGCGGGAATATCCGCGTTGGTGCTCTTGGTGAATCCTAATGATTTTCGCGCCTATATGGTTAAGAAAGTCGAACAAAACAGCGGCTATCAGTTGATGCTCTCCGGCGATCTACGTTGGCATATTTGGCCGCAGTTGAGCATTCTTTCCGGCCACGTAACACTGACAGCGCCAGGGGCTCAAGCGCCATTGGTGAGCGCTGAAAATATGCGCCTTGATGTCAAACTGTTGCCGCTGTTGTCTCACCACCTGTTTGTCAAACAAGTAATGTTGAAAAATTCTGTTATTCGCCTAACTCCGGAAAGTGAAGAACAGCATCCGGTTGATGCCCCTATCGCGCCAGTTGAGCCTTTCGTTAAGTCAGTAGACACACCGTGGAAATTGGGTATTGATCATCTGAGGATCGTGGATAGCCTGCTGATTTGGCAGCGCGCCAATAATACACAGATCAACGTCAGGGACATCAATCTCACCTTGCAACAAAATGACCAGCGTCAGGTGCAAATGGCTCTTTCTAGCCGGATAAATCGTGATCAGCGCGATTTGACCTTAACTATGGCGGCCGATATCGATTTACAACACTACCCGCGCCAGATAAATGCGAAGCTAACCCGGTTCAATTACCAGTTGGCGGGGGCTGATATCTTGAATGGCGGCATAAAAGGTGAAGGCTACGCGCAGTGCTCTTATCAACAAACGCCACCGCATATTGTATTCAACCCGGTGAGTATCAGTGCCAACGACAATCAGTTCACCGGCGATGTCACAGCAACTATGGCGGAGGTGCCAACATTAGTAATGAACTTGTCCTCGGCTAATCTCAATTTGGATGCGCTTTCTGGCTGGCAATCCCGCACGAGTTTTAAAACGCAGGTGACGGCTTCCGCGCCAGTTATCGCCAGCCAAATTGATGACCAGCAACAGGATATGGCTGAACTGCGCAATTTCAATGCACAGCTCATTATGCAAGTTGATAAATTGACCTATCGCGGCATGAATATCACCCAACTGGCCGTTCAGGCCGATAACCAGCGAGGGCTGCTCAGGCTGCATAAACTTTCAGGCCAACTGGCCGATGGGCATTTTTCCTTCCCCGGTTCGCTGGATGTGCGTGGCGATAAGACGATTATCGCTCTACAGCCCCTATTGCAGCATGTTGAAATGGGTACGCTGCTAAAAGCTTTTGATATGCCGCAGGTCATGAGTGGAAAATTCAGCATGCAGGGAGAACTGATCGGCGATCGCCTCACGTTACCTGCGTCTATACATAGCTGGCGCGGTAGCGCCCAGTTGGCGATGCAGGAGGGGAAACTGCATGGCTTGAACGTGCAACAGTTAGTCCAGCAGGTCGTGGCACGCAGCGACAGCAGCGTACGTGGGCAGGATAATTACCCGCATTATACCGCCGTTGCACAGCTAGCGGCGAATGCCAGCCTGAACCAAGGCAGGGTGAACATCAGCGAGATGAATGCTCAGTCTCCACTGCTAAGTATGGATGGCAGCGGCACCGTCAATATGGTGGGCAAACAGTGTGACATGGCGATCAACTTGCGGGTGACCAGAGGTTGGCAGGGCCGTAGTGATCTGATCGAACAGTTGCAAAAAACGTCAATTCCTTTGCGGGTTTACGGTCCCTGGGCACATCTCAACTATCAGCTACAAGTCGAACAGATACTACATAAAACGTTGGAGAACCGAGCCAAGAAAGCGCTATGTAATTGGATTGAAAAGAATAAGAACTCGCGTGAAGGACAGGATCTGAAAAAGCTGCTTGATAAGCTTTAATATCCTGGTGGTGGGGTTAATGTCAGGTTTAATCATCATGTTCTGGCGGCGACAACGGGGTAATTTTCACCTTCAAAACACGGTGGCTGTTGACTTCCAGCGGTTCAAATAAGTAATCCCCGATGCACAGGTGTTCTCCTTCCTGCGGAATGCGCTGGCTATGCTCCATCAGCAGGCCTGCCAGTGTATGATATTCACGCTTTTCTTCCAGCGACAGCGGCAGATACAGCACCAGATCTTCCAGTGGCATATATCCGTTGGCCGCCCAACTACCGTCTTCGTTTTGTTGAATGTCATGTCGTGCGTCGATTTCTTCACCGTCCTCCGGCAGATTACCGGCGATAGTTTCCATAACATCAGTCAAGGTAACAATGCCTTCAACAGAACCGAACTCGTCGACCACAAAAGCAAAGTGCGTCTGCGCCTGACGGAACTGCTCCAACGCGCTCAGTAATGTGAGCTGTTCGTGGAAAATTAGCGGCTGGCGCACCAGCGAGCGTAACGCCAGTGGTCCCTGAGATAACTGTTGTTTCAGCACGTCAATGGTATAAATGACACCCAGAGGTTCGTCATTGGCACTATTTTCTACTACTACGATACGTGTATGCTGGTTTTTCTCCAGCAGTTGGGTCAAAATTCCCTGTGGATCGTTCAGTTTGAGATATTCCACATCATGGCGGGAGGTCATGATACTGCTGACCGTGCGCTGCGCCATCCCCATAACACGCTCGATCATATCTCGTTCTTGCTGGTTAAAAACTTCACCGCTTGCGCTATCGACCAGCAAACTGGCGTAATTGCTGTCAAGCTCCGCTTCTTCATGCTTGCCGCTCAGCATGCGCAGCACCGCTTCTGCGGTGCGATCGCGTAACGGACGCACCTTGGATAGAAAGCGTCGGCGGTTGAATTGTGCCAGTTGGTTTAATGCCTCGATCAATACCGAAAAACCAATCGCTACATACAGGTAGCCCTTTGGAATAAGATAGCCTAACCCTTCGGCGACCAGGCTAAAGCCAATCATCAGCAGGAAACTCAGACATAGAATTACGATAGTGGGATGAGAGTTGACGAAATTAGTCAAATGCTTACTAGCCAGCAACATCAGGCCGATGGCGATACAAACCGCAATCATCATCACTGCCAGATGGTCGACTATGCCAATAGCAGTAATCACCGAATCGAGCGAAAAGACGGCATCCAGCACCACAATTTGCGCCACCACTGGCCAGAAACGAGCACCTTTGCGTGACTCTTGTTGTACTTGATCCTTGCCTTCTAGCCGTTCGTGCAATTCCGTGGTGGCTTTGAACAACAGGAATAACCCGCCGATCAGCATAATCATATCACGGCCACTAAAGGAGTGTGCAGTAACCACAAATATCGGTTGGGTAAGTGTGCCCAACCAGGAAATGGAGGCTAGTAGCGCCAGCCGCATTAGCAATGCTATCAGCAGGCCAACAACGCGAGCTTTATCTCTTTTTTTTTTTGGTAATTTTTCCGCCAGAATGGCGATAAAGATAAGGTTATCTATACCCAGAACGATTTCCAGCACAACCAAAGTGGCCAAGCCGACCCAAAGTGTTGGATCTGCGATCCATTCCATATGCCTAATTTCACCTGCAAGTTAGACGGCTTATGCCGTACAGGAATGATGAGTGTTGCAGCGGGAAAATTCAACTTCAATCAGGAAAGTTTAGGGAAAATCAGGCTTTTGTTTTGCCCAAGGTGTGGAATACAATGGTACATTGGCGTTGTTGAATAAATCAAATTTAGAATAAAGAGTCTCCTGAATGGGCATCTTTCAGGCAACTCCTGGTACATTCGCTTTTCTTAGTCTCCTCTCATCTTCCTCTATACGGGCAACGCGGTTGCGTTCATGCGTTTTAATAAGTATCCTGATTTTTAATTTAAAAATGCACGAATTTTACCATAAATACATGATTTTAATTGTTTTTGTATCGAAATATAGATTTGTATGTTTACTGAACGCCTATTTCACATAGCCATGAAAATAACGAATGATAGGCAGTTGTTTTTATGGGCAAGATAGTAGCATAATTAGTAATAAAATTTATTGCGTCTACTCTCTATATAGCCTGTCTCGATACCAATCACACGACAACTTATGCTAATTTTACTCTGAGCTAAACAGGCTGGGGGATAAGAAGTAACGCACTAACTGTCAGCTGGTTGGTAGCTGTTGAGCCAAGGTCTTTAGCTTGCCTGCTGGTGGTGCAATCCTTAGCTTGTTAAGCTAAGGATAACCTATTCTTCGTTTGAAAGGCTAGAAGTTTCAGCCCGCTAGCCGCATTAAGAATGCGCACATACACACAGTGATATTTATTAAATTTATTTTATTTATTAGATTACTTTACGGACCGTGATAAAGGATTAGAAATGTTATTACCTGTAATTATGGCAGGCGGCACCGGTAGCCGTTTGTGGCCGATGTCCCGTGAACTTCATCCAAAGCAATTTCTGCGTTTGCATAGCTTCCATTCAATGTTGCAGGAAACATTAAACCGCCTAGATGGTGTTGAAATAAGTGAACCTATCGTAATCTGTAATCAGGATCACCGCTTTATAGTGGCTGAACAACTGCGTCAAATCAACATGTTGTCACACAACATCATCTTGGAACCGGTAGGACGCAATACTGCGCCAGCGATCGCGCTGGCAGCGCTAAGTGCCCTTGCACAAGGGCACGATCCTATCATGCTGGTCTTGGCGGCGGATCATATAATTAAGGATATTGAAGCGTTTCATGCGGCTATCGAGGCAGCACAGGCTTTTGCTGCGGGGCAAAGCCTGGTGACATTCGGTATTGTGCCCACCCGGCCGGAAATAGGATATGGCTATATCCAGCGTGGCGAAAGCTGGGGTGAGCATGTTTCTGCGACTTGCGTAAAGCGTTTTGTTGAAAAACCCGATCTTGCCACCGCTCAAAATTACATGGATTCTGGAGAATATTTTTGGAACAGCGGCATGTTCATGTTCCGTTCCAAACGCTATTTAGAGGAATTGGAGAAGTTTCGGCCAGATATTTTGGCTGCCTGCCAGCACGCTCTGGGTTTTACAGGGTGCGATAAGAATTTCATCAACGTTAAACAAGACGCCTTTGCGTGCTGCCCTAATGAATCTATCGATTATGCGGTGATGGAGAAAACCCAAGATGCCGTCATGATACCGTTAGATGCAGGATGGAGTGATGTTGGATCATGGTCTGCTTTGTGGGAAGTTAGCCCGAAGAACGAGGCCGATAACGCATTAATTGGTGATACCTTCCTGCATAACACTCATGACTGCTATATCAATACCGATGAAAAATTGGTGGCTGCTATTGGCGTCGACAATCTGGTGATTGTTAATACCAAGGATGCTGTACTAGTTGTTGATAAATCAAAGGTACAGGATGTCAAAAAAGTAGTTGAATATCTGAAAAAATACAATCGCAGCGAATATAGAAGACATCGTGAAGTTTACCGGCCATGGGGCATCTGCAATATCTTGGTCGCCGAAAAAGGTTTCTGTATAAACCGCATTACCCTAAACCCAGGCGAAGCGTTCTCGTTGCAGATACACCATCATCGTACTGAGCATTGGGTGGTGCTTGCAGGTACGGCCAGAGCGACAACCGGAGATAAAACTTTCCTATTGACTGAAAATCAGTCGACATTTATTCCCATTAGCGTTGTTCACCGTTTAGAAAACCCAGGTAATATACCTTTGGAACTGATTGAAGTGCAGGCGGGTTTTTATTTGGGGAAAGATGACATTATTCGTATTAAAGATCATTACGGTCGTTGCTAAATCTTGAGGTTTTAATGAATAGCCTAACTTGTTTTAAAGCATATGATATTCGTGGTCAACTTGGTGAAGAACTGAACGAAGATATTGCTTACCGCATCGGCCGAGCTTATGGGGAATATCTTAAGCCGCTAAGTGTGATTGTCGGCGGAGATGTACGCTTGACTAGTGAGGCTCTTAAGTTGGCGTTAGCGAATGCGCTGCAAGATTCAGGTACTGATATATATGACATCGGAGTAAGCGGAACCGAAGAGGTCTATTTTGCTACTTTCCATCTTGGCATGGATGGGGGTATAGAAGTGACCGCAAGTCATAACCCAATTAATTACAACGGTATGAAACTGGTACGCGCCAACGCACAGCCAATAAGTGGAGATACCGGCCTGCGGGCAATCAAACAGTTGGCGCAAGACAATGCATTTCCTCCTGTTGCAGCAAACAAACGCGGTAGCTATCAGCAAATAACGATCTTGAACGAGTACGTTAATCATCTATTGAGTTATATCGATAAAACGGCTTTGAAGCCAATGAAGCTAGTTATCAACTCTGGCAACGGTGCTGCGGGGCACGTTATTGATGAGATTGAGCGGCGTTTTAAGCGAGACAACATCCCTGTATCTTTTGTAAAATTGCATCATCAGCCGGATGGTAATTTCCCGAACGGTATTCCTAACCCATTGCTACCTGAATGCCGTGATGATACGGCTAAAGCGGTGCTGGCGCATCAGGCCGATATGGGCATCGCTTTTGATGGTGACTTTGATCGCTGTTTCATGTTTGATGAGCAAGGAAGTTTTATCGAAGGCTATTACATCGTAGGGCTGCTGGCGCAGGCTTTCTTGCACACCAACCCAGGTTCAAAGATTATCCACGATCCTCGCTTGTCCTGGAATACAATTGATATTGTTAACCAAGCAGGGGGGATTCCGGTCATGTCTAAAACTGGCCATGCATTTATTAAAGAACGGATGCGTAAAGAAAACGCTATCTACGGCGGCGAGATGAGTGCGCATCATTACTTCCGTGATTTTGCCTATTGCGACAGCGGTATGATCCCATGGTTGCTAGTGTCTGCGTTGCTTTCCGCCAAAGAGAAGACATTAAGCCAACTAGTTGGTGATCGGATTCAAGCCTATCCGGCTTCGGGTGAAATTAATCGTAAATTAACCGATGCCTCTCAGAAAATACAAGATATTAGAGGTTTTTATGAGCCTGACGCCTTGCGGATTGATTTGACTGATGGTATCAGTATTGAATTTCCAGACTGGCGGTTTAATCTAAGGACATCAAATACCGAGCCAGTAGTACGTCTGAATGTAGAGTCAAAAGGTAATATTACCCTAATAAATGAAAAAAAGATAGAAATATTGAAATTCCTTGGCGGAAAATAATGATGAAAGAGTTATTACTGACGATATATCGTTATCGAGGTTTCATTCTTGGTAGTGTAAAAAGAGAATTTCAAATTCGTTACAAAATGAGTATGTTAGGCGCAACATGGCTGATTTTACAGCCATTGTCAATGATTCTTGTCTATACGCTAATTTTCTCTCAAATTATGAAAATGCGCCTTCCTGGTACGGGGGGAACATATTCTTACAGTGTTTATCTTTGCGTAGGTATAATTACATGGGGATTGTTTTCTGAAATTCTTGGTCGAAGCCAAAACATTTTTATTGAGAGTGCGGGTTTGTTAAAAAAATTAATTTTCCCTCGTATATGCCTGCCAATTATACTAGCCATATCTGCAATAATTAATTTCACTATCATATTTTCTATTTTTCTTATTTTCTTAATTATTACTGGGAGTTTTCATTTTATTTCCGTCGTAGAAATGATTCCGCTATTAATTATTGAGGTGGTATTTGCTTTAGGTTTAGGCGTATCACTGGGGGTTATTAATGTTTTTTTCCGCGATGTTGGGCAATTTGTTGCTGTACTGCTACAATTTTGGTTTTGGTTCACTCCTATTGTTTACGTGTTAAGTACATTGCCTGTGTGGGCGCAGGATATATTAAAATATAATCCTATGACAGTATTAGTTGATAACTATCAGCGTATTATTATTCATCAACAATCCATCGAATGGGGAAGTGTTTGGCCAGTAATAATAGAAGCGTTTATGCTGTGTATTTTAGGTATGCATCTTTTTAGAAAGCATGCGGCTGATATGGTAGATGAATTATAATGGGAACAATTTATGTAAATAGCGTTGGCAAAGCCTATAAAAAATATTCATCACGCTTTGGCAGATTGATCGAATGGATTTTACCTTATAAAGTTGTTAAACATTCGAAAGTGTGGGTTTTAAAGAATATAAATTTCACCGTTCACGCCGGTGAAGCTGTTGGCATTATTGGTATCAATGGTGCTGGCAAGAGCACTCTATTAAAATTGATTACAGATACTATCCAGCCTACCACAGGGAAAATAAAAATCACTGGGCGGGTGGCGGCATTGTTTGAATTAGGGGTGGGGTTCCACCCTGACTTCACAGGCAGACAGAATGTTTATATGTCTGGACAACTGTTAGGTCTTAAGAACAGTGATATCGATAGGCTAATGCCTGAAATTGAAGCATTTGCAGAAATTGGAGAATATATAGAACAGCCTGTCAGAGTTTACTCCAGTGGCATGCAGATGCGGTTAGCTTTTAGTGTTGCTACTGCGGTTAGACCTGATATTTTAATTGTTGATGAGGCATTATCTGTTGGTGATGCTTGCTTTCAGCATAAGAGCTTTGACCGCATCCGCAGATTTCGACATGAAGGTACAACGTTGCTTATCGTCTCCCATGATAAAATTGCGATACAATCCATTTGCGATAGAGCAATTTTGCTTAACGCTGGAAAAATTGAGAAAGACGGGGAGCCTGAAGCTATCATGGATTATTACAATGCCATGATTGCGGAGAAATCAGGAAGAGCGTTGACGATCAAGCTAGCGCACAATGAATCAGGAAGAATACAGACAATATCTGGTTCTGGAGATGCGAAAGTCTCGGCTATTGGTTTATATTCCTATGACAATAAGCCTGTTGAGATCGTCAGCGTTAGCGAAAGAGTGAATTTAAAAATAACCGTGAAAGTTGAGAAGAATATTCCAGAGCTTATCCTCGGATATATGATTAAAGATCGACTTGGGCAACCTATTTTCGGAACTAATACTTTTCATATTGGAAAAGTACTGAGTGATCTGCATGCGGGTAAAGAAATTGAATTTAATTTCAAATTCTGTATGAACCTAGGGGAAGGTAACTATTCCATTGCAGTTGCACTTCACGACTGTGATACCCATATTAATAAAAGTTACGAATGGCGTGATTTAGCGCTAGTATTTAATGTAATTAATATTAATAAAGACGCATTTATAGGCACAGTTTGGTTGCCTGCGGAGGTAAAAATTAATGAAAGATAGTTTTTATAGTTACTTTGAGAATAAGCATCGTGGCAGCCGTGAATCAATAAAAGAGCGCTTAAATATTTATATGCCATTTATTAATCCACTGAAGGATATTTATCTTGGTGAGACTATTCTTGATCTTGGGTCTGGGCGTGGTGAATGGCTAGAGATGATGCAATCTATCGGGTTTGACGGCATTGGGATTGACCATAATGAAGAAATACTTTCATACTGCCGCAATCTTGGATTAAATGTTAAAACAAGTGATGTTATTTCTTTTTTAGAGAGCATGGCTGATGAGTCAGTGGCCATAGTCTCGTCATTTCATTTAGTTGAGCATATTGGATTTTATAATGTTAAACGATTAGTTGAGGAGTCTTTCAGGATACTAAAGCCAGGGGGACTGCTGATTATTGAGACGCCTAATCCTGAAAATATTATTGTATCAACTAATAATTTTTATCTTGATCCGACGCACATATCCCCTATCCCAAGTGCACTATTGAGTTTTCTTGTCGAGCATGAAGGTTTTGAGCGTAATAAAATATTACGCCTTCAGGAAGATAAGAGTCTCAGTTATAAGGAAGATATTCAAATTATCGATATACTTGGCGGTGTGAGTCCTGATTATAGCGTTATTGCTCAAAAGCAAGGGGAACTAGCCACATTAATTTTGCTGGATGCAGCTTTTGATGCTAACTCTAAATATGGCGTAGGACTGCAAGAGCTATCAAACCAATATGATCAAAAAATAAATAAATTATTAACGATTAGGGACAAGAGACTTTCTAATTTAGACGATGCCATAGAGAGGTTAAATCTCCTGGTTCAGAAAGAAAATACCGAGTTGAAAGCGAATTTATCGGATGTCTATGCCAGTACATTATGGAAACTGAATGTACCCATCAGTTATATTTCCAGGTGGGTAAAATTATGTATTAAGTCATTATCAAAAATTGACTTCTACAATTGCCTATTAGGAGTAAAGACTGATATTAATAGAAAACTCATTTTTTTTGCAAAAAAACTCATCAGTATCTTAAACAGCAAACCAAAATTAAAAGGAATGATGCTAAAAGTAATAAATAAAATAGGATTTTATGGTTATTTCAAGAAGATATTGGATAAATTAAATAGACAGGGGGAAAAATATAATTCACAGAAGATTTTTTCATGCTCGGCATCTCAATTATCACCAAAAGCAAGAGCTATTTATAATGCTTTAAAGAAAAAAATAAAGTGATGCTGCGAGGAAGCATTAATGCGTATAGTCATTGATATGCAAGGACTGCAGGCGAGCAATGCTAAAAGAGGAATTGGTCGATATACGTCATATCTAGTGAAGCATCTGCTTGATTCGAAAAAAAATAATGAAATATTTCTTTTACTAAATGGTATGCTCTCTGAGAGCATTGGCAGTATCTGTAATGAATTTGGTCGTTATCTGCTTAAGGAAAATATTGTTGTTTGGAGCGGAGCTGGCCCCGTTAGTGCTATAAATAAGAGTAATGAAGCACGTAAAAAAATAAATGAAAAAATTAGAGAAGACTTTATCATAAAAATGTCTCCTGACATTCTATTAATCACTTCATTATTTGAAGGGTTGTATGATGATGCTGTAACTAGTATTGGAATTATTAATACTAAGATCCCAACAGCTGTTATTCTTTACGATCTTATTCCACTGATCCACAATAATGTATATTTAAAAAATAGCGTTGTTAAAAACTGGTACTTAGAGAAGATAGATCACATACGACGAGCGAATTTGTTGTTATCAATCTCTAATTCTTCAAGACATGAAGCTGTTCAATACTTGTGGTTTAATGAGAGTGATGTTGTTAATATCTCAACCGCTTGTTCTGAAGAATTCAAAAAACTCGAATTCTCTGAAAATGAGCGTTTGGCTATTTCTAATAAATACAGTTTGAATACTTCATTCATTTTATATGCTGGCGGGATCGATCATAGAAAAAACATAGAAAGATTACTAAAAGCCTTTTCTTTATTGCCTAAAGAATTGAGAGCGAAACATCAATTAGCGATTGTTTGCTCCCTACAGGATGCGGATCGGTATCGATTATATAGATTGTATAAAGAGTATGGGCTGGATAAACAGGATATCATCTTTACTGGCTATATTTCCGAGCCTGACTTAATTGTTTTGTACAATATTTGTGATTTCTTTATTTTCCCTTCATGGCATGAAGGTTTCGGTTTGCCGGTGCTAGAGGCTATGTCTTGTGGAAAGGCTGTTATTGGTGGAAAACTATCAAGCATTCCTGAAGTTATTGGCAATGAAGAGGCGTTGTTTGATCCTTATGATAGCCAGGATATTGCAGATAAAATAGAAAAAATTTTAACGGATAATGATTTTAAAGTATCTTTAGAAAAGCATAGTGAATCACAGGCACAGGCTTTCTCCTGGGTTATCTCGGCTAATAATGCATGGAAAGCTTTGGAAATGCTCCATGAAAAAAATATAGCTACCAAGCCACCATTCTCACTACTTATATCTGATAGGCGGCGGTGTTTAGCTTTTATATCACCATTGCCACCTGCTAAAAGCGGTATTGCTGATTATAGTGCTGAATTAATCTCAGCATTAAGTAGACACTATATCATTGATGTGATTGTAGAACAGTCTGAGAAAATAACTGATCCTTATATTATTGCTAACTGTAATATAAGAGACGTTAAGTTCTTTAAAGAAAATTTTGATCAATATGAACGCATTTTATACCACTTTGGTAATTCTGCTTTTCATGGGTACATGTTCAAATTATTGTATGACTACCCAGGTGTTGTAGTCCTTCATGACTTTTTTATCTCAGGGATTGTTGCTCATATGGATCTTGAGACAGCAGAGTTACCTGGAATTTTGAGTCAGGAATTACATAAATCAGGGGGCTGGCCCGCTATATGTATGCGATATACAGCCAAGGATATGGGTGATGTTATATACAAGTACCCATGTAATATATCTGTCTTGCAAAACTCTGTGGGTGTGATTGTTCATTCTAATTTTTCGCAAAAACTTGCTGCATCATTTTATGAGAATTCTTTTGGTCTAGATTGGGCTGTAATCCCACTTTTGCGAGTACCAGTTTATAATGTGCCACGCAACTCAGCGCGGGAAATACTTAAGATTGATGAGAATGCATTTGTAGTTTGTAGTTTTGGCTTGTTAGGGCCGACAAAGTTAAATCATAAACTACTCTCTGCTTGGTTAAATTCGGCATTGTCTAATAATAGAGAGTGCTATCTTGTTTTTGTTGGAGAAAACTATCATGGGAGATATGGTGAAGACTTACTGAATTCGATTAAAAAAAGTAATACAGGGAATAGAATTAACATCACCGGGTGGGTAGAAACCGAAGAATATAAAATGTGGTTGGCTGCCGCTGATGTTGGTGTACAGTTAAGAACACTCTCCCGTGGAGAGACTTCAGCTACTGTACTGGATTGTATGAATTATTGTTTGGCAACAGTAGTTAATGCTAACGGTTCCATGGCTGACCTGGATGAAACCAGTGTTGTAAAACTTGCCGACGACTTTACAGAGACTGATCTTATTGATGCTCTCACATTACTGTATCACGACGTCGATTACAGAGATAAATTAACAGTTGCTGCGATGGCTAAAATCAGAACATTACATCAACCAAGAACCTGTGCCAAAAAGTACAAAACGGCTATTGAATTATTCTATAAAAAATCGCATCGCAGCGCACAAAAACTGATCAATAGTATTATCAGAGATGATGAGCATGACATATCAGGCGAACATCTGAATTTGGCTACGGCTATTGCTAAGAACTATGGACCAGAGCCACGGAAAAAACAAATACTAGTTGATGTATCTGAAATTATTCAAAGAGATGCAAAGAGTGGTATTCAGCGTGTAGTCAGGGCTATACTTAATCAGTTATTACATAGTCCACCCGAAGGATGGATTGTTGAACCAGTATATGCAACAGAATCCTCCCGGGGATATCGTTATGCGCGGAACTTTACCTGCCAGTTTCTTGATGTCCCTGCAAATTGGACAGAGGATAGTCCAATGGAAACCTGGCATGGCGATATTTTCTTAGGGTTAGATCTTCAGTCAAGTATCGTTCTGTCTAAGCAAGATTTTTTACGTGAAATACATTACCGTGGCATTAGCGTGCATTTTTTTGTGTATGATTTATTGCCAATATTAGCACAGGATACGTTTCCCCCTGGTGCAAAAGATACCTATGAGAAATGGTTAAGGTGTATAACTCAGTTTGATGGGGCAATTTGTATTTCTCAAACTGTCGCCAATGAATTAACGCATTGGGTTAGAGATAACTACCCAGAAAGAAGCCATTCATTTGATATTCAGTGGTTTCATTTAGGGGCGGATTTAGTTAACTCTGTGCCATCAAACGGTAAACATCTTGATTCGGCCTATCTGATGGCAAAAATGTCGGAACGTACGACTTTCTTGATGGTGAGTACAGTTGAACCTCGCAAGCAACATGTTCAGGTTTTGGAGGCATTCGAACTACTGTGGGAAAATAGTAAAGATATAAATCTTGTCATTGTCGGTAAGCAGGGGTGGATGGTCGAAAAGCTTATCAAGCGATTTTCCAGTCATAAAGAGTTAAATTACCGACTCTTTTGGCTATCTACCGTGAGTGATGAATACCTGGAACAGATCTATAGTGCCGCAGCGTGTTTGATTGTTGCTAGCACTGGAGAAGGCTTTGGTCTGCCTTTGATTGAAGCGGCGAAGTATAACGTGCCGATAATTGCGCGTGACATCCCTATATTCAGAGAGGTTGCCGGTGAAAATGCATTTTATTTTGATGGTATGTTAGCACATGATTTGTCTGATGCCATAGATAAATGGCTGGTATTAGAGGGCCACGCTGGAGTTCCCAATGTAACCGGTTTAAAATGGCTGACATGGCAACAGAGCGCAAAGCAATTGCTGAATGCTGTTTTCAAAATGAAATAACCTTTTTCATAGTGTATCTAACTTGTTATGGATAATGAAATGTTTCAAAAAGTAGCCGTAATTACTGGTATCACCGGCCAAGACGGCGCTTATCTTGCTGAACTGCTATTAGGAAAAGGTTACCTGGTCTATGGAACCTATCGCCGTACCAGTTCTTTCAATTTTTGGCGTATTGAAGAATTGGGTATTGCTAAGCACCCAAATTTGAACTTGTTTGAGTACGATTTGACCGATCTTTCGACCAGCATTCGTCTGTTGCAGCAAACAGGGGCCACCGAAGTGTATAACTTGGCGGCGCAGAGCTCTGTTGGCATTTCATTCGAACAGCCAATCACCACAGCTAAAATTACAGGTACTGGCCCAGTAAATTTGTTGGAAGCAATCCGTATTGTTAATCCCAAAATTCGCTTTTACCAGGCATCAACCTCTGAAATGTTTGGTTTGGTTCAAGGGGTACCGCAAAAAGAAGATACGCCATTCTATCCGCGCAGCCCATATGGCGTGGCCAAGCTATACGCACACTGGATGACTATCAATTACCGTGAAAGTTACGGCATTTTCGCCTCCAGCGGTATTTTGTTCAATCATGAATCCCCTTTGCGTGGCCGAGAATTTGTTACCCGCAAGATTACTGATTCCGTTGCTAAGATTAAATTAGGTCAACTAGAGGTGCTAGAGCTAGGCAATATGGATGCGAAGCGAGATTGGGGCTTTGCCAAAGAATATGTAGAAGGTATGTGGCGTATGTTGCAGGCCGAACAGCCGGATACCTTCGTGCTTGCGACCAACCGTTCCGAAACCGTGCGTGATTTCGTGTCTATGGCTTTTAAATCGGCGGGAATGATCTTGCGTTTTGAGGGTAAAGAAGAGCAAGAAGTGGGTATCGATGTGGCGACGGATAAAACGCGGGTTCGCGTCAATGCCAAATTCTACCGCCCAGCAGAGGTTGCACTGTTGATCGGCAATCCTGAACGCGCCAAAGAAATTTTGGGTTGGCAGCCAAAAACCAATTTGGAGCAGTTATGCCAAATGATGGTTGAGCAGGATATTCGCCGTAATCAGAATTGGTTCTCATTTTGATGTTTGTCAGCGGCAAATGCACGCTGATTACCGGCATTAATGGCTTTACCTACCACATAGTAGTAGCGGATACTGTATTTTTTGTTTGGGATCGCTGCCTTCATGCCAAACGGATTATTTATAAGTTAATCTGCTGGATGCGCATGCATTAAACGATGCCATTGAACAAGTGAGGCCAGATGTGATTGTTCATATGGCCGCCATTGCCTTTGTCGGTTATGGTGACTTAAACGCATTCTATAATATAAATGTCATCGGCACTCGTAACTTACTGCAAGCAGTGCACCGCAGCAGCCATCCGCTGGATGCAATACTGATTGCTAGAAGTGCTAATGTATACGGTAATAGCATTGGTGGGAGGTTGGCGGAGACTACTCCCACAGATCCGCTGAAGAATTATGCATTCAGCAAGCTAGCGATGGAATACATTGCTAAGCTTTGGTCGGATAAATTTCCGATATTTATTACCAGGCTCTTTAATTACATTGGAGTTGGTCAGGCTGATAATTTACTGCTGCCGAAGCTTGTTAAGCTCTATAAAGAGAATGCGGCAATGATTAAATTAGAGAATATCGATATTTGGCGTGATTTTACCGATATACGCGCTTTAAGTAAAGCCTACGTAGCGATGCTGAAAATTAGGCAGCTAGGTGAAACGATCAATATATGCTCGGGTAAAACCTATTCTCTGCTTGAGGCGATCAGGTTCTGTGAAAAGATTACTGGTTATTACTTAGAAATCCTAGTAAACACTGTTTTATTCGCCAGAACGAAGTGAAACGCCTGTGTAGGGATGCAACTAAATTGCGCGCCATCATCGGCGAATGGCAGACACCATATCTAGAAGAAACATTAGGCTGGATGCTGGAAAACTGACAATGAAAGTTGTATTTGGTACTGACCCGATTAAATTTCCTATGACCGGGATTGGCCGGTATGCTTATGAATTAGCCAACTGCTTACAAGAAAGCTCAGAGATATCTGAGCTTTTATTTCTTCAGGGGCGTGATTTAAGCCGACATATCCCTACCGCCTGGGAGCCAACCTCCTTAGTTCAGGGGCTGAGGAGGCGAGTACAAAAAAGCAATTTTATTTCAGAATTATATCGCTTGACTGCCCCCTGGTTAAAAACGCATACTCTCAGAAAACACCCGGATGCGATCTACCACAGTCCTAGTTTTTATTTGCCGCCCAATGTCGATCGCTGCCTGGCGACTTTTCATGATCTCTCTGTATTTACTTGGCCAAAATGTCATCCGGCGGAACGTGTCCGTTTTATGCAGAAAGAACTACTGCTGACGATTAAGCGCGCTGATATTCTTATAACGGATTCCGAATTCACGCGCCTTGAATTAGCTAAGTATTTTAATCTGCCTTTGAGCCAAGTGTATGCCGCTAAGCTAGCCAGTAGCGATGATTTTTATCCACGTGAAGCTGAAGAGATTAAGCCGTTTTTAACCCCGCTCGGTTTAAAAGCTAATCACTACTGTTTGTTTACTGGCTCTATAGAGCCGCGAAAAAATATTGAAACATTGCTGGATGCTTACGAACGTTTGCCGTTAGCATTGCGTCTGGCTAATCCTTTGGTGATTAGTGGATTCAAGGGGTGGAGCAGCGCTGGGTTACACCAGCGTTTCAAAAATACTAAAAAAAGTGCTGGCTGGCTGTATTATCTGGGCTACGTGAATTCCGCAGTGTTGCCGTACCTATTTGCCGGCGCTCGCAGTTTCCTATTTCCGTCGCTGTATGAAGGATTTGGATTACCAGTGCTGGAGGCAATGGCATCTGGCATACCGGTGGTTTGTTCTGACAGTGCATCATTACCTGAAGTGGCTGGCGACTGCGCATTAATGTGTGCAGCAAAGGATATTGATACACTCACTGAACTTATCCAAAAAAGCATTGAAGATGACGCATGGCGTGATCAGGCGAGGATAAACGGGATAAATCGGGCAAAACAATTTTCTTGGCAACGCTGTGCGCAAGAAACCCTTTTAGCTTACCAGCATGTTTAAAATTTTATGTTGAAAGTTCTACATTTTTATAAAACTTATTATCCAGATTCATTTGGTGGTATAGAACAGGTTATTTTTCAATTAAGTGAAGCCAGTGTGTGTTACCAGATTAAATCTACGATATTAGCTCGCAGCACGCGTGGAGATATCGATCATAAACGGATTGGGAAACATGTGGCTTACTATGCATCCTGCGATTTTGAAGTGGCATCTACTCCCTTTTCGATGAGCGCAATAAGTAAATTTAAAGCGCTTGCGGCTCAGGCAGATATCATTCATTACCATTTCCCTGACCCATTCATGGATTTGCTACACTTTATTACCGGGATAAAAAAGCCAACGATAGTGAGCTATCACTCGGATATTGTTAAGCAACAAATAGCATTGAAAATTTACGCGCCATTGATGAACAAATTTTTGCACTCTGTCGATTGTATTGTTGCCGCCTCTCCAAACTATGTTAAGACCAGTTCGGTACTGCAAAAGTATTTATCCAAGGTAAAAATCATTCCCTATGGACTGGATAAAAAGTCTTATCCTGTTGCCGATGAGATTCACCTGGCGTATTGGCGTCGCCAAGTTGGCGTGCGTTTTTTCTTGTTTGTTGGCGCATTCCGCTATTACAAAGGTCTGCATATTTTGCTGAAAGCCATTCAGCACACTGACTTCCCATTGGTCATTATCGGTGCTGGTCCTATCGAAGCGGCACTCAAACAACAGGCGCAGGATCTAGGATTGAAATACATTCACTTCCTCGGAGCACTGCCTGATGAACATAAAGCTGCGTTGTTACAATTATGCTATAGCGTGGTGTTTCCGTCTCATCTGCGCTCTGAAGCCTTTGGCATAACCTTGCTTGAGGGGGCTATGTATGGCAAGCCGCTGATCTCAAGTGAGATTGGTACAGGAACTACTTATATCAATATCAATCAGGAAACCGGCATTGTTGTGCCGCCGTCCAACCCGCAAGCACTGCGCGCGGCTATGGACACATTATGGAAAGATCCTGAGCAGGCGCAGCGCTATGGCGAAAACGCCGCCAAACGCTTTCAGGCTTTTTTCACCTCCGAGCGTATGGCAGAAAACTATATAGAGTTGTACCATCAACTGATCAATAATTGATTATAAAATAAACAAACTGCTTTTTTTCAAGGTTTATGCATCGCAAAAATGTAACCTATAGCACCAATTACTACCCGCGCACTGCCATCCTGAGTTAACATATTCGCCGCATCGACATCTGTTGGCCGTGGGTCCGTTAATAGGTGTCATCTTCAGACAGGAGTTTCTAAATGTCCAAACAACAAATCGGTGTTGTCGGCATGGCGGTAATGGGCCGTAATTTGGCCCTGAACATTGAAAGCCGTGGTTATACCGTTTCTATCTTTAACCGTTCAGGCGAAAAGACGGATGAAGTTATTGCTGAGAACCCAGGCAAGAAACTGCTTCCATACTATAGCGTCGAAGCGTTTATCGAATCGCTGGAAAAACCGCGCCGTATTTTGCTGATGGTTAAAGCGGGCGAAGCCACAGACAAAACCATTGCCTCCTTGACGCAACACCTGGATAAAGGCGACATATTGATCGATGGTGGCAATACCTACTACCAGGATACCCTGCGCCGTAACCAAGAACTGTCTGATCAGGGCTTCAACTTTATTGGCACTGGCATTTCCGGGGGAGAAGAGGGTGCGCTAAAAGGTCCTTCTATTATGCCTGGTGGCCAGAAAGAAGCCTACGAACTGGTGGCACCGATCCTAAAGAAAATCGCTGCAGTAGCGGAAGGCGAGCCTTGTGTAACCTATATTGGCACTGACGGTGCCGGCCACTATGTCAAGATGGTGCATAACGGCATCGAGTATGGCGACATGCAACTAATCGCAGAAGCCTATTTGCTTTTGAAGCAGGCTTTAAATCTCAGCAACGAACAGTTGGCAGAAACTTTTGCCGAATGGAACCAAGGTGAACTAAATAGTTACCTGATAGATATCACCAAAGACATATTCACTAAGAAAGACGCAGATGGTCACTACCTGATAGATGTGATCCTGGACCAAGCGGCCAACAAAGGTACTGGCAAATGGACCAGCCAGAGCGCTCTAGATCTGGGCGAACCTTTGTCACTGATCACCGAATCCGTGTTCGCACGTTACCTGTCCTCACTGAAAGACCAGCGTGTTGCGGCTGCTAAGGTGTTGAGCGGCCCTAAAGTCACGCCGTTTAGCGGCGACAAAGCCGAATTTATCGAGAAAGTGCGTTGTGCGCTGTATTTGGGCAAAATTGTTTCTTATGCGCAGGGCTTCTCTCAGTTGAAAAACGCATCTAAGGAAAATAACTGGGAGCTGCACTACGGTGAGATTGCTAAGATCTTCCGCGCTGGTTGCATAATTCGCGCCAAGTTCCTACAAAAAATTACCGATGCTTACGCCGACGATGCCGATATCGCTAACCTGCTACTGGCACCTTACTTCAAGCAGATTGCTGATGAATACCAACAGTCACTGCGTGACATGGTATCTTATGCGGTGCAAAATGGCATCCCTACCCCCACCTTCTCTGCGGCGATCGCTTACTACGACAGCTACCGCTCAGCGGTGCTGCCTGCCAACCTGATCCAGGCACAGCGTGACTACTTCGGTGCTCATACTTACCAACGCATCGATAAAGAAGGTGTGTTTCATACCGAATGGATGTCATAATCCCTGCCGTTGAACAATAAAAAAGCCGCCTGGTTTAACCTCGGCGGCTTTTTTATTACCTATATCACCGATGTCTTTCAAACTATCTTTGATGCCGCTCACGTAGCTGGCTAATCACCTTGCTCAACTCCAGTTCCTGGTCTTGCAACAACACCATTAAGTGGTAAATCAGATCCGAGGCTTCGTTAGTCAGCTCCTCTCGGTCATTGACCATGGCAGCCAGCGCGGTTTCCACACCTTCCTCTCCGACTTTTTGTGCGATGCGCTTGGTTCCGCTGGCGTACAGGCTAGCGGTGTAAGAGCTGCCTGAGCTAGCGGTTTTGCGCTTTGCTAGCAGTTGTTCCAACTTATACAAAAAGCTCCAGTCGCAGGAGGCAGGGTAGAAACAACTACCTTTGCCCAGATGGCAGGTTGAGCCAATGGGATTAACCAAAATCAGCAGCGTATCTTTGTCGCAATCCGGGGTAATGCTGACGACGTTGAGAAAGTAGCCAGAGCTTTCGCCTTTGGTCCACAGCCGCTGTTTAGTGCGTGAAAAAAAGGTGACTTTACCAATCTGCTGGGTTATCGCCAGCGCGGCCTGATTCATATAACCCAGCATCAGCACTTCGCCAGAGACAGCATGTTGTACGATAGCTGGTATCAAGCCAGCGATTTTTTCCCAGTCTAGCGAGTTGTTCTGTGGGTCAGTTAACACACGCGGATCTCCACGCCTTGTTCGGCTAGGAACTTTTTTAGTTCGCCGATATTAATAATTTGTTTGTGGAACACTGAAGCTGCCAGAGCGCCGTCAATGTCCGCATCACGGAAGACTACCAGGAAGTGCTGCAGGGTGCCAGCACCGCCAGAGGCGATCAACGGCACTTTGCACACATCACGCACCCGGCGCAGTTGTTGCAGATCGTAACCGTTGCGCATACCATCTTGGTTCATCAAGTTTAGCACAATTTCGCCAGCCCCGTGGCGCTGTACTTCCTGCACCCAGTCCAGGGTTTCCCACTGTGTGACGCGGATACGGCGCGCGTCACCGGTATATTGATTGACGTGATATTTGCCGGTTTCACTGTCGAACCAGGTATCAATGCCTACTACGATGCACTGAACGCCGAAGCGATCTGCTAGGCGGCTAATCAACTCAGGATCGGCTAGTGCCGGTGAATTAATAGAGATCTTGTCAGCACCGAAGGAGAGGATCTGACTGGCGTCCTCAGCGCTTTTGATGCCTCCAGCAACGCAGAAGGGAATATCGATTACTTCTGCTACCCGTGATACCCAGCTTTTATCCACCACCCGGCTAGCGGATGAGGCGGTGATATCGTAAAACACCAACTCATCAGCCCCTTCCTGCGTATAGCGTTGTGCCAGTGGCACGATATCACCGATGATCTCGTGGTTACGGAACTGTACGCCTTTCACTACTTGCCCATCTTTAACATCCAAACAGGGGATTATCCGTTTTGCCAGCATGCGATCGCCTCCTCAATGCTAAATTTTTCTTCCAACAGAGCGCGACCAACGATCACTCCGGCAACGCCACTGCCACGCAGTTGGGCGAGATTTTCCTGGCTACCGATACCACCGGAGGCTTGAAAGGCGACCTGTGGGTAACGGTGGGTGATTTCCTCATACAGTGCCACGTTACAGCCAGCTAGGGTGCCATCGCGCGAAATGTCGGTGCACAGCACATGCTTCAGGCCGTAGGGCAGGAACTGCTCAATCACCTGCTCCAGCGTGGCGCTGGAGTTCACCTGCCAGCCGCTAATGGCCACGCGCTTGCTGCCTTGCGCGTCAATACGCACATCCAGTGCCAGCACTAAGGCGTCGCTGCCGTAGCCAGTCAGCCAGCTCTGCACCCAGCGGGGTTGCTTCACTGCGGTGGAGCCAATTACCACACGGGTGGCACCGGCCTCTAGTAAGGTAGCTACATCCTGCTCGTTGCGGATACCTCCTCCTACCTGTACCGGCAGATCAACCCCTGCCAGCAGCTTGCGCAGTAGTGGCATTTGGCGTGCCGTTGGCGTCTTGGCACCAGTCAGGTCAACCAAGTGCAGCAATTGTGCACCTTGCCGTTGATAATCCTGCAAGCGCAGCAGCGGATCCTTGCCGTAGTCACGTTTCTGGCGGTAATCGCCCTGATGTAAACGCACCACTTTGCCGTTGATCAAATCTAAAGCTGGAATAATCATGCTGCTTACATCTCCAGAAAGTTTTTCAACAATTGTGCGCCGATTTTTCCAGAACGCTCTGGATGAAACTGCACGCCGAAGAAGTTGTCTTTTTGCACGGCGGCGCTGAAAAGTTCGCCGTAGTTGGCTTGAGCGATGGTGCTTGGGCATATCGGCATCGCATAGCTGTGAATAAAGTAGCAATAGGCACCGTCATTGATGCCACGGAACAACGGGTTTCCTGCCTGCATAGAGATCCGATTCCAGCCCATATGCGGCAATGGCAGACCGAATTTAGATATTTGCTTTACTGGGGTGTAGATAATTCCCAGTGTGCTGATGCCACCGTTCTCTTCACTGCTTGCCGCCAGTATTTGCATACCGAGGCAGATGCCCAGCACCGGCTGAGCGCAGGCTTTAATCAAGTCAATCAGCGCGCGCTGTTGCAATTGGTTCATCGCTGCCTGTGCGGTGCCAACGCCGGGCAGCAATAGCTTGTCAGCATGCCGAACGATTTCTGGAACGCAGCTCACTTTTGGCTGGTAACCCAAGCGCTGTAATGCGTAGATTACAGAAGACAGGTTTGCACAGCCGGTATCTAGGATCACCACTTTCATCACAGCACTCCTTTTGAGCTTGGCAAGGTCTTACCGTCAATGCGGATCGCCTGGCGCAGCGTGCGGCCAAACACCTTAAACAGACTTTCCACCCGGTGGTGGTCGTTCTTACCTTTGGTTTTCAGGTGCAGCGTGCAGCCCATGGTATAGGACAGAGAACGGAAGAAATGCTCGACCATTTCAGTACTGAGATCTCCGACACACTGGTAGCTGAACTCAGCTTCATACTCCAGGTGCGGGCGGCCGGAAATATCCAGCGCGCAGCGCGCCAGGCATTCATCCATTGGCAGCATAAATCCAAAGCGCGCAATGCCACGTTTATCACCTAGTGCCTTGTTCAACGCCTCGCCGAGCGCCAGCCCGGTATCTTCCACAGTGTGGTGATCGTCGATATACAGGTCACCTTTAACGTCGATATCCATACGCAAGCCACCGTGGGTGGCAATCTGGTCTAGCATGTGGTCGAAGAAGCCGACGCCAGTTTTGATCTTGCTGCCACCGTCACGATCCAGCCAAACATCGACTTCTATCTGCGTCTCTTTGGTGACTCGGTGAACCTGGGCATAGCGGTCACGCTGGGTCAACTGGCGAATGATTGCTTTCCAGCCCAGCGTTTCACGCTGGTAGCGTAGCCTCTGGATGCCCATATTTTTCGCTAACTGCATATCGGTTAGCCGATCGCCAATCACGTAGCTGTGGGTTCTATCCATTACGCCCGCTTCGAGATAGCCCCTCACCAGCGTAGTTTTCGGCTTACGGCAGCCACAGTTGTCTGTTGGTAAGTGCGGACAGATCAGGATATCGGCAAAGTGGATACCCTGCGAACAGAAGATCTGCATCATCAAATGGTGTGGAGGATCAAAGGATTCATGTGGGAAATGGGCGCTACCCAGCCCATCCTGATTAGTGATCATTACCAACTGATATCCTGCCTGTTGCAACGCCAGTAGCGCAGGGATTACCTCCGGCTCCAACGCCAGCTTATCTATGCAGTCGACCTGGAAGTTTTCCGGTGGCTCGGCAATCAGCGTGCCATCACGGTCAATAAAGAGGATTTTTTGGCTCACATTCGCTCCTGGAAAGTCTCATTGGTGGTGGTAAGCGCATTAACCAGGCGTTGGCATTCGTTACGGGTGCCTATAGTGATGCGCAGGCAGCCAGACAATCCAGGCTGTTGATGTTGGTTTCTTACGATAATCCCTTGAGACGACAGGTGGTTAAATACCTGTCGTGCAGCGGTGAAACGCACCAGTAAATAATTACTGTCGCTGGTGAACACCTGTTCTACACCAGAGTAGCTTTGCAGTGCCTGTTGTAGCCAGCGGCGGTGGGTTGCAATCTCGCTAACCCGTTGACACATCAAAACGATCCCCTCACTGCTCAGTGCTTGAGTAGCAATATCAGACACTGGTGTCGGTAGTGGATAAGGTGCGATCACCTTCAGCAATAGGCCGATCAACGTTTCGTTCCCCAGGACAAAACCGCAGCGCAGACCGGCCAGCGCAAAGGCTTTCGACAAGGTGCGCAGGCAAGCCAAGTGCGGATAGTCTCTTAGCCAGTAAACCAGGCTGGCCTGTGGACAAAACTCAATATAAGCCTCGTCAACGGCAACGATCGCCTTGTCTTTGGTCATCTCCAGCAGGCGGCGCAGATCTTCGGGGTCGATCAGGTTGCCGGTCGGGTTGTTTGGGTTGCAGACGTAGACTAGCTTCACGTTGTCTAGGTTGTCTGCGATGGCTGGCAAATCTAACTGCCAGTCCTGTTTTGCCGCTACCATACGCTGCTCCACGCCGCAAGTCTTAGCGCTAACGGCATACATGCCGTAGGTCGGCGGGCAGAACAGCATCGCGTCCTTGCCGGGCTTGCAGAAGGTGCGGATAAGCAGCTCGATGCCTTCATCGGCACCCCGGCTGACCAGCACCTGCTCCTTTTTCACTGCGGCATAAGCGGCGTAGCGCTCAATCACCTGTTCTGGCTGGCACTCCGGGTAGCGGTTGAAGGTCTGTTCAGTAAGTTGGAACGCTGGAGCGATGGGGTATTCATTGGCATTCAGCCACACGTCACCGCTACCGCCAAGGCGGCGTGCCGATTGATAAGGGATCAGCTCGCGAACGTTGGTACGTGCCAGGTTTTCAATGTTCATTGCTTGCTCCTTGTTCATGCTTGCTCCTTCAGGGCAGCGACACGCAGAGTTACCGCGTTTTTGTGGGCGATCAACTGCTCGGCGCTCGCTAGCGTTTCAATCGTGGTGGCCAGACCCATCAAGCCCTGTGGGGTAAGCTCCTGCACCGTCATGCGTTTCTGAAAGTCCGCTAGCCCCAGACTAGAGCAGGTCGCGGTGTAGCCGTAGGTCGGCAATACGTGGTTAGTACCGGAAGCATAATCGCCAGCTGATTCCGGCGACCAGTCGCCAAGAAATACCGAGCCGGCATTGGTGATGCTTTCCACGAGATCACGGGCGTTACGGGTCTGAATGATCAGGTGCTCAGGGCCGTACTGGTTACTGATCGCCACACATTGCGCCAAATTTTGTGCCACGATTAAACGGCTGTGGGCTAATGCCTGGCTGATGATTTCCGCACGCGGCAACCCCATCAACTGGTGTGTTACTGCATCGGATACTGCCTGCGCCATCGCGGCATCGGGTGTTAGTAGGAGCACTTGTGAGTCCGCGCCATGCTCGGCCTGTGACAGCAGATCGCCAGCGATAAACGCTGGGGTGGCACCTGCATCGGCGATCACTAGCACTTCGGAAGGACCAGCCGGCATATCGATCGCCGCACCATCCAGCCGATAGCTGATCTGGCGTTTAGCCTCGGTGACGAAGGCATTACCCGGTCCAAAGATCTTCGCCACCCGTGGTACGGAATCGGTGCCGAAAGCCATGGCGGCGATCGCCTGTGCGCCACCGATTTGAAATACCTCCTGCACGCCGCACAATTGCGCGGCATAGAGGATCACATCAGCAATCGGTGGCGGAGAGCACAGCACCACCTGGTGGCAGCCAGCGATGCGCGCCGGTATCGCCAGCATCAATACAGTGGAGAGCAGCGGGGCCGAGCCGCCGGGAATATATAGCCCGACCGAATCAATCGGCCGGGTTACCTGTTGGCAATGCACACCTGTCTGGGTTTCAATATAGACTCTGGGTAGTTGTTGCGCATGGTGAAAGGTTTCTACATTGGCAATAGCCACCGATATCGCTTGCTTGATATCATCGAAGGTACGCGTGCTGGCTGCGGCGATCTGTGCGGAGCTAACGCGCAGTGCATTAACTTCGGTTTTATCAAAGCGGGCGCTGTATTCGCGTAACGCTTGGTCGCCGTTGGCCTGTACGTTGTCTAGGATCTCGCTAACTATGCGGGTGATCCTATCGGAGGCGGAGATCGCTGGGCGCATCAGAAGTGCGCGGCGCTGGTCGTAGCTACACTGCACCCAATTGATCAGGCTATTGAAGTTTGACATGGCTTTATTCCATCATCTTCTCAATGGGCAATACCAGAATAGAGCTGGCACCGAGCGCTTTCAGTTTTTCCATGGTTTCCCAGAACAGGGTTTCGCTGCTGACCATGTGCATTGCCACATGGTTCTGCGCGTCGGCCAACGGCAGAACAGTCGGTCGTTCAGCACCCGGCAGCAGTGCGACGATGTTGTCCAGGTGTTTACTTGGCGCATGCAATATGATGTACTTAGATCCACGTGCTTGGATCACCCCTTGAATACGCGTCATCAGACGGTCAATAAGTTGCTGTTTGTTTTCTGGCATTGCGCCATCCCGTTGGATTAAGCAGGCTTTGGAGCGGTAGATCACTTCTACTTCACGCATGCCGTTAGCTTCCAATGTCGCACCGGTAGAGACCAGATCACAGATAGCGTCGGCTAGGCCTGCGCGTGTGGCCACCTCGACCGAACCATTCAGCAGGCAGGATTTGAAGCGCACGTCTTGCTTGTCGAGGTATTGCTTTAGCAGGTGAGGATAAGAGGTGGCGATGCGGGCATCTTGTAAGCTTTGTGGGTTTATATATTCACTGTCGAGCGGAGTAGCAAGCGCCAAACGGCAAGCGCCGAAGTCAAGGCAGCGCAAGGTGAGGTAGCGCGGATCTTCGCCTTGGGCGCGGCGATTGAGCAGCTCTTCTTCCAGCACGTTTTCACCAATGATGCCCAGATCGACCACGCCTTCCATCACCAGGCCAGGGATATCGTCATCGCGTACACGCAGGATATCGATCGGCATATTTTCCGCAAAGGCGATCAGGCGTTGCTCTTGTAAATTGATTTTAATACCGCAGCGCTCCAGTATTTCTTGAGATCCTTCACTAAGGCGGCCCGATTTCTGCATGGCTAGGCGTAACCGTGTTTTGTCCAGCATAGTAACCTCTGTATAAGTTGTAATTTCATAAAATTTAAATAAAATTTTTATTTTTTGTCTTTACTGAGAAAAAAAAGCCGCCCGAAGATTTCTTCAGGGGGCTTCTCTTGTGTTTTGCGTGCTAGAAAATTAAAAAGCTATCTTCCAGCACGCATCGCCCGAAAGGTTAGTCAGGATGATGGTGATGAGGGTGGTTGAACTGAACGCGTGTCATGATGTTTTCTCTGTATAGATCGCAATAAGCTGAATTACTGAACAAGCTAAACTATTCGCCATCTGACATGCAACCGTTTTTTACCGGCATAAATTTAATTTATTGAAACCGATTGGATTATTAGCTAAACATATTTAGACTAAGAGGCTATCACAGTAGGCGTACATTGTTATATCCTATTTGAGTCTTTGTTGAATAAATAGGATTTGGAATAAAGAGTCCCCTGAATGGGCATATTTCAAGCAACTTGTAAAGTTTCTGGTATACCGGCTAGCGTCATCTTGTTTAATGCACAGATCATAGTCTTGCAGCGACAGGTGACCACAAAATAGCTATTGTACTCTGTACATCTCTGTTTCAGCTTCGGTTGGTAGCCTCTCATACTTTTCCTCCGTGTGTTAGTTTGTTGTCTCCGGTAAGGCGCTGGTTTACCATCGCTTGATTTCGGTCTGCATAAGTCTGACTACCAATAACGGACTCCGCTTCTTGGCGGTATTAACGCCCTTATCTTCTTACTCCTTAACTCATCATGACTCACTCGCCTATCGTAAGCAACAGCAGCTACGGCGGCTTTAATTTTACGGTACTGTCTGGCGGATGAGACCTGGTAAGGCTTCCGTATCTATGACATTGCTCAAGGAAAGGTCAGTACAGATGACCTCATGTCTTTCTGTATCTACGGACAAATGCAGTTTTCGCCAGATCCGCTGTTTCCCCTGACCGTGTTTTATAATGAGATGCGCAATTTCACCCAGCGTTGGGGTTTTAAACGGGACATTGATGGACTTCGCCGGCTTACTGATGCAGGTGTAGTCCGGGCATTGCAACGGCACTTTTATCATTGTGAAAATGGAGTCGACGAAGCCCTGGAGGGCGCGAAGTGTCAGACAGAAAATCCGTTTTAGCATCAATACGCTGGTTATTGCCACATCGGAATAATGTTGTGGGCGACCACGCAGAGAAGGTTTTGCTTCGCAGTACCAAGAGTGAAGTTCCGTTTCATCGACCCAGAAAGTGAGTTAACCCCTAGTGATAAGGGAGTTATTGTAAGACTTCCAGTTGGTGACCTTGAACTTTTGCTGGGCCACGCAATGTCGCTATTTTGACATAAGGAGAGTCATTTGATCCTCGTGCCGGCAAAATGTTCGATTTATTCAACAACGCCCGTCGCACGGCGAGTGTGCAGGCACTGGCGGTAATAAACTTAATTATCCTCTATGTACGCCTCGCCAGACAAGAAAGATTCAGCACTTTGCGTAAATCCAGCAAGGAAATCATTTAGCAGACAAATCTGCATTTAGATAATATAATCTCCATTAATGCTCTTTGGTGACCGTCTTCAACCATGGATGTCAAGATAAAAATTAAAGTTTATCGGATAACATGCAGTGGAATATCTGGATACTTTACCTGATACTCTGTCACAAGATTGTCTATTGTCGGTCTGATAGATCTCTAAAATTCATTAAACAGATCTATCTTATGTTTTAAATGCCAGTAATTTTCACAATACGTAACTCCGGCAGCAGCGGCAATATCTGTCAGTGACGTTGCAAAAATGCCATGATCAGAGAATTTCCTGATCGCAACGTCAAGGATCTGATACCGGGTTGCTTGTGCTTACTATTTGGTATTTCTTGCTATAACTTTCTCATTTATAGTGATTATTCATATACATTTACCAACGTATGTATTACGCCGCGCACATATCATTAATATTGCAATGGTTTTTAAGGCTTGTGATCTATTGATCATTTTTGAATTTGACACTTGAAGTTTTTTATGAACAAAAAAAGATGGTCAATGCCTCTGGCGGTCGTTCTGAATTAAAGGTTCGCTCCGCTGTTCATCCGGTGTGGGTTAAGTACAACTATTCGGTGCTCAATACGCGATGCGTATCTAGCTGGATCCGAACAAGCTGAACAACTGCTAACTGACCCCCTATTACGTGACCTCGGCCATTACTGAGCAGAACAACTAGATTGCCTCTGGGCAACTGAGTGTAATGCCACCTGTGCCGGGGTAACAACTTAACGCTTCAATCATTGCGCACCCGTCTGACTTCGCCGGAAGAGTTCGGCAAGATCTTTCTTAAGGTGAATATCGACGGTTCTCAAGTAAGTCTAACAGACGTGGCGTATATCGAGCGTGGTGCCGAAAACTATACAGTGACTGCACGCTATAACGGCATGCAGGCCACAGGTTTGGGGGATTAAACTAGCTACCGGTGCCAACGCCTTGAACACGGCCAAAGGTGTAAAAGATACATTGGCTAAAATGAAGACGTTCTTCCAGCAAGGGAAGAACGTTGTTTATCCGTACGACACCAGTCCGTTTGTAAAGATCTCCATCAACGAAGTGGTGAAAACGCTGTTTGAAAGGAATGAAGCTGCTTTAATTTACTCTTAATGCGTCTTACTACCAGATTTTACCCGGAACGTAATTCCAGAATCATAGTTACTTCGCCAGCGCCGGTTTTCGTTGATGGAGAGTTTTTAGGGCGACGAATGTGGCTTTCTAGTCCTGCACTGTGCCAGATACCCTACGCCACTATTTACGTAATGTAAGGCAAGGTACGCCACTGCGACGGCATATAAACCCGCATAACTAGACATTTCATAAAGGTTTATCTACTGTAGACGCTGCTGAATTTATCTGTTTATGGTGAGTCATTATAGTAAAACGATTTGTATAAATTACACAGCGTTAAAAGTGCAGGAAAAGTCTGGCAACTCGGCAACTGACAAAGAAGGCATAGTGTTCTTTCTTATGCAGTGAGAAGGCGCTAGCAAGATCTGGGGAGGGGTTATATTTAGCCCGGCCGGTAACTATGGCGGATTTCTATACTTCTCCGCACCGCTTGCGCACCTTGCGTAATCTATCTGTTGCGCTACATTTTTCCAGTTTTGAAGGCGTCTCCATAAGCTACATTAGCTTTATATCGGCAATTGGTTGATGTATGGTAAAATACCTCTCTCAAACGTTTTTATTATCCCTTTTACGTATGACTCTGACAAGAGATCGCGACGCTTATCGTACTATTACCACATTATCCCCCTCGAAGATATTGTAAGTTACATCTTGCCGATCTAATTTCTGCTATTTCCTGGCTTCTCTGGGATTGATGCCCCATGCCACCAGATTTTTAGCCTTATTGCGCTTTTGACTGGCCTCGGTTAGTAAAACTTCGGGGTATGGTCCCGAGATAAAGCATTTTTGGTTTGCCGTCGAAGCAGTAGCAAAAACACCATCCTTTGGAACCTTTCGGCTAAAGGAATAAGAAAGCCCACCGCCATCACTGAGTTGTATAAGGCTTTTCTTGTGGCTCAGAGCGCCTTAGCTCATGGTCTCTGAGGGGCATTGTGTATAGGCTTCAAGGTGAATCAAACGTCCTCTATACACACGGAATTTATAGATTTGGGTAGATGTGTGTAGACGTTGAGATAACTAGTTTTTACGCAGAGGCTGATGATTACTAGATTGAGTGTGCTTTGAATGGTAGATGTTAGGAGAAGTCAGTTTGTAGCGGGTTAAGGGTAGTCAGAACCCTCGTATGCAGTTTGGGAGTCTGCCGTTTTACAATTGAGCTACACCCGCATCGGTATGTTTCAGAGATTATAGCGAGTTATCAGTACCCGGCAAGCTAAGATAGCGCATAACTGTCTATTATTTAAGCAATTAGCGTGCAATGGGCAGTATGGATAGCGAAAAAGCCAGTGCAGCGGCCTGTACCGGTTTAGCTTAGGCTAGGTGATGTTATTTCTGTGGGCGCATCGCCGGGAACAGAATCACGTCGCGGATGGTATGGCTGTTAGTGAACAGCATCACCATACGGTCGATGCCGATGCCTAGACCTGCGGTTGGTGGTAGGCCGTGCTCCAGCGCAGCGATATAGTCTTCGTCGTAGAACATCGCTTCGTCGTTACCAGCGTCTTTGGCGTTTACCTGATCAGCGAAACGCTGCGCCTGATCTTCCGCGTCGTTAAGTTCGGAGAAACCATTGCCAATTTCACATCCGCCAATGAAGAATTCAAAACGGTCAGTGATTTCTGGGTTCAGATCATTGCGGCGTGCAAGAGGGGACACTTCAGCTGGGTACTCGGTGATAAAGGTCGGTTGAATCAGATGGCTTTCCGCAACTTCTTCAAAGATCTCGGTTACAACGCGGCCCAGCCCCCAGCTTTTTTTAATTTTGATACCGATAGATTCGGCGATAGCCACAGTTTTGCCTATATCGGCTAGATCGGCTAAATCAGTTTCTGGGCGGTATTTCTTGATAACCTCGGTCATGCTCAGCTTTTCAAACGGTTTGCCAAAATCGAACACTTTATCGCCATACTTCACCAAGCTGGTGCCAAGTACTTTCTTGGCCAGGATACGAAATAGCGATTCGGTCAATTCAATTAGGTCGTTGTAATCCGCGTAGGCCATGTAAAGTTCCATCATGGTGAACTCTGGGTTATGGCGAGGCGAGACACCCTCGTTGCGGAAGTTACGGTTTATTTCGAACACCCGTTCGAATCCGCCGACAACTAGACGCTTCAGGTACAGTTCTGGCGCGATACGCAGGTATATGTCAATATCCAACGCATTGTGGTGGGTAATAAACGGGCGTGCGGAGGCACCGCCGGGGATCACTTGCATCATTGGAGTTTCGACTTCCATGAAGCCTCGTTCCACCATAAAGTTGCGCATCGATGCCATTATCTGAGAACGCACCTTGAAGGTGTTGCGTGATCCTTCGTTGGCGATCAAGTCCAAATAACGCTGGCGGTACCGGGTTTCCTGGTCAGCAAGTCCGTGAAATTTGTCCGGCAAAGGACGTAGGGCTTTAGTCAGCAGACGCAATTCAACGCAATGGACCGATAGTTCGCCGGTCTTAGTTTTGAACAATTTGCCGCATGCGCCAACGATATCGCCTAGATCCCACTTCTTGAAATGCTCGTTGTAGACGTCTGCGGCCAGTACGTCGCGTGCAACGTACAACTGAATGCGGCCACCTACGTCCTGCAAAGTGACGAACGATGCCTTGCCTAGGATACGGCGGGTCATCATGCGGCCAGCCACGGTAACTTCTACACCCAGAGCTTCCAACTCCTGGTTTTCTTTGTCGTCGTAAGCAACGTGCAGCTTGTCAGAGGTGGTATTGCGGCGGAAATCGTTCGGGAACGCCCTGCCTTTTTCACGCAGGACAGCCAGTTTCTCACGACGGGATTTTAATTCGTTATTGAGATCCAGCGCCTGATCGACGCCCTGTGATTGTTGCTCAGACATTTCGGTTCCTTATAACCCGGCTTTCAAACTTGCTTCAATAAATTTATCCAGATCGCCATCTAGTACTGCTTGCGTGTTACGCATTTCAACGTTGGTGCGCAAATCTTTGATACGGGAGTCATCTAGCACGTAAGAACGGATCTGCCTACCCCAGCCGATATCAGACTTGTTATCTTCCATCGTCTTTTTATCAGCATTTTTCTTTTGCATTTCAAAATCGTACATTTTGGCTCGCAACTGTTTAAACGCTTGATCCTTATTTTTGTGCTGAGAACGGTCATTTTGGCACTGCACTACGATATTGGTTGACAAGTGGGTAATACGTACTGCCGATTCGGTTTTATTCACATGCTGACCACCTGCACCAGAGGCGCGGTAAACGTCAATACGCAGATCCGCCGGGTTGATTTTAATATCGATATCGTCGTCCACTTCCGGGTAGATAAACACCGAACTGAATGAGGTATGACGACGGCCGCCTGAGTCAAACGGGCTTTTTCGCACCAATCGATGTACACCGGTTTCAGTGCGCAACCAACCAAACGCGTAATCACCAATAATTTTTATGGTGGCGGATTTCAGCCCCGCAACGTAGCCATCGGACTCTTCGATTACTTCGGTCTTGAAACCCTTGGCTTCTGCCCAGCGCAGATACATGCGCAGCAGCATGCTAGCCCAGTCTTGTGCTTCGGTGCCGCCGGAACCTGCCTGAATATCCAGGTAGCAGTCCGCGTTGTCATATTCACCGGAAAACATACGGCATAATTCCAACCGATCGAGCTTGATCATCAGTTTATCAAGCTCGATGGATGCTTCGTTGAAGGTTTCTTCATCTTCCGCTTCCACCGCCAATTCCAGTAGGCCGTTGACATCTTCGCCGCCCCGCATCAGTTGGTCGATGGTCGCTACGATAGTTTCCAACTCCGCACGATCTTTACCCAGCGCCTGTGCACGTTTAGGTTCGCTCCAGACATCAGGCTGTTCCAACTCGGCGTTGACTTCTTCTAAGCGTTCCTTCTTAGCGTCATAGTCAAAGATACCCCTTAAGAAGAGCAGTCCGCTCGGACAGATCCTGAATTCGGGTTTTTACCGGATTAATTTCAAACATAGTTTTGCATTCTCATATGTTGATCTCGTCGATAGGGAAATGCCATTAGAGGCGGTGATTATAACGGATCTCACTGTCAGTTTATAGCAAGTTGGTCGGTTTTTATAGCAGTTAGAAATGATGCCATGGTTTGCGTTGCCCAACCACAGATTACCACCGGCAAGACTAATGCGGCCAAAGATGTTGGATCAGTAATTGCACGTTGCGGTTGCCACGAAACTCATTGATGTGGAGCTTGTAGGCCAGTTCTACCTCGCGCACGCTGCTGTCCGGCCATAGCGTGGTATCTATGTTGAAGGCGATGCCGTCGAGCAGCGGCCCACCGCCGAGCGGTTCCACCATCAGTTTCAGGTGTTTCTCACCCACCAACCGCTGTTGCAGGATGCGGAACCTACCGTTGAAAGTCGGCTCCGGGAATGCTTGCCCCCAAGGGCCTCCATCGCGCAGCAGTTCAGCCGTAGTTAGCGATAGCTCCTGCATCGACAACTCCCCATCAGACCAGATAACTCCCTCTAGCATTGCTGGATCAAGACATTCGCCCACCAGTTCACCAAAACGATGGCGAAAATCGTCGAATTTGGCCTCTTCCAGTGACAGCCCAGCCGCCATCGCATGACCACCAAACGTCATCATCAAACCGGGGCTTAGCATATCCAGCCGCTCCAGCGTATCACGCATGTGCAGCCCGGCTACCGAACGGCCAGAGCCTTTCAGGATGCCATCACCTACTGGGGCAAAGGCGATCACCGGACGATGGAAGCGCTCTTTAATGCGTGAAGCCAGAATACCTACTATCCCTTGATGCCATTCTTGGTGGTACATCGCTAATCCGTAAGGCAATTCAGTGCCGGTACGTTCCAACTGGTCGCACAGATGCAGCGCTTTAATCTGCATGCATTGCTCAATCTCACGCCGCATCTGATTTAGCGTATCGAGATCGTTAGCTAGCATGCGCGCCTGCGCGATGTCATCGCTCAATAGTAGCGCCACCCCAACCGACATATTATCTAACCGCCCTGCTGCATTGAGCAGTGGGCCGAGGGCAAAGCCGAGATCGCTGGCCACCAACTGCCGCGCATCGCGATTGGCCACTTCAAGCAGCGCGCGAATACCTGGCCGACACTTGTCGGCACGGATACGATGTAATCCCTGATAAACTAGAATGCGGTTGTTAGTGTCCAGCGGTACTACATCAGCTACCGTGCCAAGCGCCACCAAATCCAGCAGTTCCGCCAGATTGGGCGTTACTAACGCGCGCTGTGCAAACCAGCAGCTGTCACGCAGCCGGGCGCGTAGTGCTAACATCAGATAGAAAACAACCCCAACGCCGGCCAGCGATTTGGAGGGGAATTCACAGCCGCGTAAGTTGGGATTAACGATAGCTTCGGCCGCTGGCAGGGTTTCACCTGCCAGGTGATGATCAGTTACCAGTACTTGCATGCCCTTGGAATGCGCCACGTCAACGCCAGCGTGAGAAGAAACGCCGTTATCGACGGTAACGATCAGCTCAGCACCGCGCGCTGCTGCCTGTTCCACCACTTCGGGGCTTAGGCCGTAGCCGTCTTCGAAGCGATTCGGTACTATATAATCAACGTTACCCCCCATGCTACGCAGCGCCAATACCGTCAGTGCGGTGCTAGTGGCACCGTCTACATCAAAATCACCCACTACCATGATACTACGGCGATCAACTAATGCCTGTTCCAGGATGCCAACGGCGGTGTCGATGCCACTCAACTGCTCCCAAGGCAGCATGCCCTTGACGCTACGCTCCAGTTCTTGCTCACCCTGAACGCCACGCAACGCGTACAAACGACGTAGCAACGGGGGCAGGCTGGCAGGCAGATGGGTGTCAGCCACCGCCATTCTGCGGCGTAGTTGCATTTTGATACTCACCAGCGATTAACCACCCGCCTTAGTCGCAACCTGATTCGCCCCCAGCCTGGCAGCCATCTTTTTAGAGCCCTGGTATCCTGGGATCATCATGCCGTTTTCTAAAATGATTGCCGGGGTGCCTTGAATGCCGAACTGCGCACCGAGCGCATAGTGTTTGCTGATGTCGGTTTTGCAGATTGCCGGAGATACTGCATCGCCCTTCATAGCGGCGTTAAAAACCTTAGCTTTGTCGGCACTGCACCAGATGGATTGCATGTCTTTCTCGACCTGTGAGCCACTTACCTGACACGGGAAGACCCGATAGCGTATGGTGATGCTTAAATCATTATACTCATGCATCTGCTGATGCAGTTTGTAGCAATAACCGCAAGTGCTGTCGGTAAACACGGTGATCACGTGTTTTTCCTTTTGTGCCTTATAGACAATCATCTGATCTCGCAGCGCCTCTAGTTGAGTGAACAGTAATTGATTAGTTACGTTCACTAGCACTTTGCCCCTTATGTCATACAGCTGGCCATGAAGAATATGTTTACCATCTTCAGATACATACAACACAACGCTATCGGTCAACACGGTTTTTAAACCCTTGACCGATGAAGGCCGCATATTAGTTTGTTGAATGCCCAGGCTATCGAGCGCTTTTGTGATTGCCGCATCATCGGCGTATACAGCACTGGTCACCGCAGCCACCAGCAGAGATAGCAGCATTAAACCTTTTTTTATTATTTCAATCTTTTAGGCGCTTGAGTGATGTTATTAATGTAGCTGTTTCAGTCGTTCAGTCGCTAAATGAGTATAAATTTGCGTGGTAGAGAGATCGCTGTGTCCCAGTCCCAATAGCATTTGTACGATACAGAAATTAACCTCATGGTTCAACAGTTGGATGTAGAATGCGTGCTGTAAAACATGCGAGGACAATCGCTCTCTGTCGATACCGGCAATGATCGCATAATGTTTGATACGATGCCATAATGTCTGTCGAGTCATTTGCTAACAGTGTTTACTTTGAAACAATACATCCAGCGCCTGGCTGTTAACCAGCCACGGGCGACTATGTTCCAGATAGTTCTTGATCTAATATAGAGCTTCTGCGCCCAGTAGCACCAGAAGCTCTTTGTTGCCTTTGCTGATCACCTGTATCACGCCTTGCAGCAGGCCGATATCGCTGTTAGTCAGGCCAACCAGGTCTGAAACCCGCAGACCGGTAGCATACGATACTTTAAGCATCGCTTTATCGCGTAATTCGATCGTCTGATCAACGCAAGGTGCTTTCACCATGGCGCATTGATCAGCGTCTCGCTCAGATCCTTTGGCATCCACTGCAGCAACTTCGGCGAGGCTAGCTATGCAACAGTAGTATGAACAGATCTTGCTGGAGATGGATCCACTGCCGTAACCGTACCGAGTGCGCAAGCTTTGCCATAAGCGCCGCTCCCATCACCAACGTATGACCTTCCGGTTACAGCAGCGGAGCGTTCTAGGGAGAAACAGCGTACCTGCGATTTTTGACTGATCCCCCTATTTACCAGCCAGAGAATCAGTTTCATCAGGTTTCTTCATCATCGCTTACTGGTGGATACCGCAGAAGTTAGCGCAGATAGCGCCATTCTTCCCTCTCCATGTTGTCTAAAACCAACCACATCCGCTGGCACTTGTTACCCCTCGTGGGGTGCAGTATCAGCAATATACCGTAATCCGGCATCTAAGGGTTTTTCACCAGTCGCCACTCGCAGCCATGCCAGTTGATGCGCCAGTCCATAAGCAGGCGCAACTAGCCCTGCACTGCGGCGAGGCGTTTCTGGCAGCGGATACCTTGAAAACACTACCAGGATCACTAGTACCAGGACGCCATGCGTAAGCAACAAAATAATTGGGTACGCCTGGAAATGCGGACATCACATCGCCACTGGGCCACGGGCTTTATTTCGAGACTGGATCAGGGCCACGATTCTTTGCAGTTGGCTGTCATCAGGTGCGCTATGGTTCATCAGCCAGTTAAATAAATCGGGATCATCGCACTCTAGCAGGCGGATAAACAGTGCCTTGTCAGTATCATTTAGTTGGTCATACTCATATTCGAAAAATGGCATGATGGAGATGTCCAGCTCACGCATGCCACGGCGGCAGGCCCAATGAATACTTGCTTTATTGTTAATATCCATATTGTTATGACTTACCTCTTTTCTGCGTGGCGCTACCATCGCGATATAAAACGAGTGACAAAAGATGCCCCTTGATCGTATTCTTTTAGAATAACAATTTGATATTATCATCGTGAAGGACATTCTCAGCGGAAAATGTTTAAAGGCGCTTAATATACTAAAAGTGTTGCTGAAGATGCAAACGCGAATAACAGTTTGCAAAGCTTGCAACCTCTTTTACCATGGGGAAACATACCTGAGAACCTCTCCCAATAGAACAGGCGCAATTATTGTAGGAAATTTATTAGCTTATTGGGATAGGTTCTCAGGTAAGTGCTGAGCAGGAACTTACTATGATCTATAACATTCCCTTTCCACCTCGTCAGCCTGTCGCCTCCTCGCATCTGCCCCTGACGCTGATTTCGTTGGAAGATTGGGCGTTAGTGACACTAGAGGGGCCGGATACGGTGAAATATCTTCAGGGCCAGGTGACGGCAGACATTGACGCGCTGGCGTCTGACCAGCATGTGCCGTGCGGCCACTGCGATGCCAAGGGGAAAATGTGGAGTACCCTTCGCCTTTTCCATCGTGGGGAGAGCTTTGCTTATCTAGAACGCCGTAGCGTGCTGGCCAATCAACTGGCGGAAATCAAGAAGTACGCGGTGTTCTCCAAGGTCACCATCGCCGCCGATAATGATGCGGTACTGCTGGGCGTGGCCGGTTTCCAGGCGCGCTCGGCACTGGCAAGTACCTTAGCTATCTTGCCGGATGCCAAGCATCAGGTGGTGCAAGAAGGTGATACCACACTGTTACAATTCACTGAACCGGATGAGCGTTTTTTGCTGGTGACTACCACCGCCATTGCCGAGCAGCTAGTGACTAAACTGCATGATCAGGTCGAGTTGAACGACAGCCGCCAATGGCTAGCGCTGGATATCGAAGCCGGTTACCCGATTATCGACAACGCTAATAGTGCACAGTTAATCCCACAGGCCACCAACCTGCAAGCATTACAGGGCATCAGCTTCAGCAAAGGTTGCTATACCGGTCAGGAGATGGTGGCACGCGCCAAGTTTCGCGGTGCTAATAAACGCGCACTGTACTGGCTAGAAGGTAGGGCAGGGCGCACGCCGCAGGCGGCAGAGAATCTGGAATTACAATTGGGTGAGAACTGGCGGCGTACTGGCACGGTGCTGGCCGCCAGCACACTTGCCGATGGCACTCTGTGGGTACAAGTGGTGATGAATAACGATCTAGACGCCAACAGTAAGCTGCGAGTAAATGCTGACGCCAACAGCCATCTGGCGATCAATCCGCTGCCCTATAAGCTGGAGTCCTAGACGTTAACATGCTGAACCTAGGCATAGGTCAGCAACCTAATACTGCATAACAGTCTGTGATTAACAGATAGCTGGCGTAGTACAACCGTAACATCACGCTTGCTGGATGAGTAATTACAGCACTTATAAATCTATCTCGCTAGGCTGTTAGATTTGTTATTTTGCACCTGGGCACTGCATGTAACTCCCTGTAAGCGTCGATTCTTGCACGCTGTCTATATGCAAACTAGCTGCAACAAGGTGTGATTTCAACACGATATGTGGTGGTCGTAAAATGGGGATTAAACATACAGGTGCATAGCTATAAAGTGGCAAACACTGCCGCCGAGTACAAAGTCGTGCCAGATGGCGTGGCTAAAATAGATGCGCTTAGAGGCGTAGAAAATCATCCCCAGGGTGTAGACCGCCCCACTAACCGCCAACAAAGTCATACCTCAGAGTGCCAGATGCATCGCCATTTGATAAATTAAGATTAGCGATAACCATCCCATAGCCAGGTAAGTTACCAACGATAGCACTTCAAAGCGATGCGCAAAGACCAGTTTGAACAATACGCCCAAGCAAAGCTCGTCCCCAGATTACCACCATCAGCCCCACACGCCATATGCTGGTCGTACAATAGGGTTCGCTTTGTCAGCTTTTCCCTTTTCCCATTTGATCGCTAGAAGATAGTGTGTAGAGTTTTTCACTAAAAAATGCTCTTAAAGGCACAAAATCAACAATCAGCAGAAAAAATAAGGAGTTATATAATATACTGGTGCCCACACGCAGAATTTTGCCTTTTGATAACCTACCTGGGGATTAGAAAAAAAACGATAAAAAATACCTGAAATAAGATCATTTCAAATGAAGGGTGATTAAATAAAAATAAGAAAATTTATTAGCCTATTTTGACCCTGTGCAATACTCCCCATACTCACAGACTCTCTGTACGCTCAGCCTGTTCTACGCTGGCCTTATCCAAACTGGCTACAAAAATGTACGACTACTGGAATTGGTTCTTGGCCAGCCATTCTGGCAAATCATTCAGACCCATCGCCTGACGCATCAGTTTCAGTTTGAAACCCGGCAGGCTATCCGCCAGCCGTAGGCCAATGCCACGCAACAACTTTTTTGCCGAATGATTGCCGTCGAACAACTCATAGAAACCTTGCATACTGGCTAACATCACCGCCGCACCGTGCTTGCGGCGGCGTTCATAGCGTCGCAGATACATATGCTGTCCGATGTCCTTCCCTTGGTGCTGTAAGAGCCGCAGTTCGCAGATTAATTCTGCGGCATCCATAAAACCCAGATTCACCCCCTGCCCAGCCAACGGATGCACCGTGTGCGCTGCATCGCCAACCAGCGCCAAGCGATGCGCGGCGAAACTGCGTGCATATCGTCCAGTCAACGGGAAGGTCAGGCGCTCACTCTCCAAGCGGCAATTGCCCAGCCGCATGTCGAAGGCCATTGCTAATTGGCGATTAAATTGATCCGGCAATAATTGCTTCAGCCGTTCTGCATTGAGCGGCGTTACTGACCAGACGATTGAACTTAGATACGGATCGCTAAACGGCAGGAATGCTAGAATGCCATCGCCATGGAATATCTGCCGCGCGGTGGCTAGATGTGGCAATTCGCTGCGGATAGTGGCTACCAACGCATGGTGACGATAATCCCAAAAGGTTAGCGGGATATCAGCGTGCTGACGCAGCCATGAATGGGCACCATCGGCAGCGATCACCAACTGGGCGCTTAACATACGGCCATCTTCCAGCGTGATAAAAGCGTCGTTCTCGCCCCTAGCCATCTGCTTGAGCGCGGCTGGGGTGATCAGAGTGATATTAGACAATCTTTCGGCACGTTTCCACAATACCTGTTGGATCACCGAGTTTTCGATAATATGGCCGAGATGGCTAAAGCCACACTCATCACCGCGAAAGGTTATTTTTCCGAAGCTATCACCATCCCACACCTCCATCGCGTGGTAATTGCTGGCGCGCAGTTGGAGGATGTCCTGCCAGACACCGATATGTTGCAGCAAACACTCACTGGCAGCGTTGATGGTTGAGACACGTAACGCAGGCAATTCCTGCGGCGGTGTCATATCCGGCTGCCGCTGTTCCAGCACCGCAATGCGTAGACCGCTGCCGTGTAGGCCACAGGCCAGCGCTAGCCCTACCATACCGCCACCGGCAATAGCCAAGTCAAATGACTGCATGCTGCTTATTTCCTTAAATAGCGCACACCACACGTGGCGGGGCGCTGATGTCAGTCTAACGTTCCACCCAGCCCAACGTGCGCTTGGCGAAAATATTGCGCATCGCTGGCAAGCGCGCCATCGCCAGCAAACTCAGATTACGGCTAACAACCAGCGAACCGTAGCAGTTAGCGAACAAACGGATCAAACCATCGGTCACGGCAATTGTGGCTTTTTGATCCGGTTGCCGCCGTTGTTGATAACGGTTCAGCCAGGCATAGCCACCGGGATCTTCGCCCTTGTGAGCTGCTTCCGCTAGCGTTTCCGCCAGTGACATCACATCGCGCAAGCCGAGGTTAAACCCCTGCCCAGCGATCGGGTGCAACGTCTGTGCAGCATTACCCACCAACGCCAATCGGTGACTGACGTGCCGGTTAGCGGTCAGCAGGCTGAGCGGATAGCTATGACGTTTGCCAGCTTTTAGGATACGCCCTAAACGCCAGCCGAAAGCTTGTTGTAGCATGTTGATAAAGCGCTTATCGTCCCAAGCATCAACCTGCTTGTGTTGTTCCAGCGCATGACACCACACCAGCGAACTGCGGCCTTGAGACATTGGCAGCATTGCCAGCGGCCCATAGCGGGTAAAGCGTTCAAAAGCGCGTCCCTGTGGATCTTCCGCAGTGGTGACATTAGCAATGGTGGCAAACTGCGGGTAATCGCTCTGCTGCCACTGCATATTGCAAGCCTGTGCTAGCGTAGAACGCGAACCGTCAGCCGCAACCAGCAGTTGCCCACTGATACGCTGGCCGCTGTCCAGCAGCACCTCCACCTGCTCAGCACTGCGGACTACATCAACCAACCGCGCCGGGCAGTGTAGCATCACGCCAGGTGCCCTCGCCAGCAGCGCAAACAACCGCTGACCGGCATCGTGCATTTCGATTACCTGTCCGAGCGCAGCAACCTGAAAATCCTGCGCATGCAAATTAACAAAGCCAGCGTGACCTCGATCGCTAACATGCACATGGGTAATGGCCGTGACGCAGTCGCGCAGCGCTGACCAGACGCCAATGCGCATCAACTGCTGACATGTGCCTTGCGCCAGCGCGATAGCGCGGGCATCAAAGCCTGGGTGGCTACGGTCATCCGGGCGGTTAGCTTCAACCAGATCCACCCCCATACAGCCCTGGGTTAGCACTGAAATAGCCAGCGCTAAGGTCGTTCCCGCCATACCGCCGCCAGCAATAATTACGCTCATTCGCTCTACCTTGCCGCCGCCATCAAAGCTTCGATATCGGCGGCTTCTTTCACCACGCCAGCGGTCAGGTTTTCATTGCCATCAGCGGTGATTAGAATATCGTCCTCAATGCGGACGCCGATGCTGCGATACTCTGCTGGCACGTCCGCGTCCGGCGCGATATAAAGCCCTGGCTCCACGGTCAGCACCATGCCCGGCTCCAGCACCCGATCGCGGCGCGGCGTGCCGTAAGAACCGACATCATGCACGTCAAGGCCAAGCCAGTGACTCAAGCCATGCATGTAGAACTGACGGTGCGCCTGCTCGGCAAACAGTTGTTCCACCTCGCCATTCATCGCCCCTAGCTCCACTAGCCTAGTAATCATGATGCGCACCACTTGGTCGTTAACTTCGCGGATGCTGGTACCCGGTTTAAACAACTTCAACGCACGCAAGTGCACAGCTAGCACGATGTCATACACCGCACGCTGCGTCTGGCTGAACTTGCCATTCACTGGGAAGGTACGGGTAATATCACCCGCGTATCCTTGATATTCGCAGCCGGCGTCGATCAGTACCAGATCGCCATCAAGCATGACACATTCGTTCTCGGTGTAATGTAGGATGCAGCCGTTTGCGCCACTGCCGACAATGGTATTGTAAGACGGGTAACGGGCACCGAGGCGGGTAAATTCGTGGTGGATCTCCGCCTCCAGTTGGTATTCAAACATACCAGGACGGCATTTTTTTATCGCTCTGGTATGAGCTGACGCACTAATTTCACCAGCGCGGCGTATTATTGCCAGTTCTTCTGACGATTTGAACAGCCGAATATCGTGCAACCATGGACGCCAATCAGTTTGTGTCAGCGGCACCTGAAAGCTTTGGCGGCTACCCTTGCGCAGTTTATCCAACGCACCATACAAGATCCGATCGGCATAATCATACTCACCAGGCGCGTGGTAGACCACATTCATACCATTGAGCAGTAAGTGCAGTTGTTGGTTGATGTCATCGAACGGTAGTGCTCGATCCACCCCCAACGTAGCCGGTGCAGCATCTTGTCCTAGGCGGCGGCCAAACCATATTTCCGATGTCTGATCACGCACTCTGTTAAACAGCACGCTATGGTTATGAGTCTCGTCGCTTTTAATCAAAACCAGCACTGCTTCCGGCTCGTTGAAACCGGTCAGATAAAAAAAGTCACTGTTCTGGCGGTAGGGATATCTGGAATCTGCACTACGTGTCATTTCCGGCGCAGAGAAAATAGCCGCCGCGCTAGCCGGAGCCATTTTCGCCAACAACGCCCGGCGGTGGGCATTGAATTTCTGCTGAGTCATAACCTTCTCCTGAAATTAATCCTTCCGCGTTTACCTCCTGCGGAACGGCAATATGACGTTCAATGAAAGATCAGTTTGATGTTTTCTAGCGCTATCAGCGACTGATGAGTGAACTCGGTATGGCACAGAATGAACAGAATGGCAGCAACCCGTACATATTCCACCAACTATTCCAGCGACTGTTTCAATATTCCTTGATCTTCATCTTTGTAATAGCCCATAGCTCATAGCCCATAGCCCAATTGAGCAATATTGCTCAGATCATCAATGTCCTCGCCGCCTTTGCCTTTCACCTGTGCTAATTTCGGTTGCATTATGCCCAATCCAAGCAGGAAATGGTTAACCCAGCCAGCCAGTGAATCGGCGCGTTCAAACGCTCTGACGGTTTTACCTTCCGCCAGCAGCGGCTCGAACATAAACCAGTTATCTTCTAGCATTTTATGAGTTGTTTCGTACAGTTGCTGTAGTGGCTGGCTGAGCGATTGCTGGAAAGCCACACCGTTGTTGGTCAGATCGTGAATCAACGCCAGCCAGCTAGCGTCACGGCTACCGCCGCACAACAGGGCACTAATTAGTGACGTGCAATTCTGCTGCCGTTAGCGCTACAGTCTCCTGGTTTAGGGCTACGGTCAAAGATGAATAATTTGGAAATATATTATGTGTAGACATGCGCATTCTTCATCGTTGGCAGGATAGGTTCGTGTTATGCTATCACCAAGATCCATTGTTATACCAGATAAGTGCAAAACACCCATGTGGTAAGTCTCATCGTGATATGACAAGTCTCACGCCGCGTCAGTCGGGGATAAAATGGCAGTCATGAGGCATTTCGAAACCTTTTTTGGCTGGTAACGTGCGCGGCGGTAGATTACAAGCATAATCTGGAAGGGGTTGTATAATTAATATTTAGTGGCGTCCGGTTTGGTAAACTGACAAAAACAAGCTGTGGCGGACTGGCGTGAAATTTAGGCAGGAAGGTGGCATGTCTGCACAACCGGTAGATATTGCAAATTTTTAGCAGTTAGTTAAAAATCAACTGTCCGCCAGAACAACAAGATGCGTTAAACATGGCGGCGGATGATCTTAACCAACGGTTGCAAGATCTTAAAGTTCGCACTAGAGTCACAAATACTGAGCAACTGGTGTTTATCGCAGCATTGAACGTCTTTCACGAACTTGCTCAAGAGCAGTTAAACATCCGATAGGATGTATCCAACATGGAACAACGCATTCTTATGCTGCAACAGACCATTGAGCACGCCTTGCTTGAACAAGGCCGTATCTATGAGTGCCAGGATGCACAGTTTGAATAAACTTAGTCTATTTTGAATAACTTAGTCTATTGAAATATAAAATTTTCAATAGTGAATAAAAATCTCTCTGAGATGTTTGTCAGCTGGTCATTACCCTGAGCCTATATTTAATACAAACAGAATATGTTGCTCTGCGATCGGCGGTTCACCGGGAAGCCTTAAGATTGCGATAGCACGTTCACCTTGAACCATGGGTTCAAGGGCTACAGTCTCCTGCGACGACATCTTGGAAATCCCTCTTCCTTAGCGGATTATGTGTGCTGAAACCCACACTGAGCAAACCTGACGACATCATGCCCTGTCAGTCCCATTTTTACAGCAAAGCCAGACTATTCGCCAATAAATTCATTGACGACGACGAGATATTACGTCTAAGCAACAGCACATTCTCTGCCCAAAAATAGCCGAACGCGTAACAATCGTTACACCTACACATTTTAGCTGCACGCAGCATTACGGTGTTTTTGCCTTTAGATGGCGAACTTGACACCACTGCGCTGATCAAACGGCTATGGCTATCGGGCAAGCAGATTTATCTGCCAGTATTGCACCCGTTTAGCCCTGGCTACCTGTTATTCCTGCGTTATACACCAAATAGGCCGCTGGTATGCAACCGATTCAATATTCTGGAGCCGCAGTTAGAACTGCGTGGCGTGCTGCCGCTTGGCAAATTGAATGTGATGCTAACGCCGTTGGTGGCATTTTATGATACCGGCTAAAGGATGGGTGTGGGCGGCGGCTTTTATGACCGTACTTTGCACTACTGGCGGCAGAGGTGGCCCTTACCCTATAGGGATAGCTCACGACTGAAATCAAGTGGAACAACTATTGACTGAACACTGGGATATTTCACTGCCGGAGATCCTGACTTCAACACGCAGTTGGGCTTAGCTGCATAGCTAATAGCAAAATGCCGGATAAAACCAGCCTTTTAGATTACACACTTCCGCTATCATAACAGCAAACGGGTGCGGATGGTGCCTTCGATAGCCTACATGCGTCGCATCGCAATATTAGCACGTTTAATTTCCACTTCGATGTCGATCACCACATAGCCTATTTCCGAGCCAGTTTGCAAATATTGCGCGGCGATGTTAGCCCCTTCTTCGGCAAAGATTTGGTTAATCTGCGTCAGCACACCAGGGCGGTTCTGATGAATATGCAGTAGACGGCTGGCGTTTGGCCCATGCGCCGGCAACGAAACTTCTGGGAAATTGACCGCCGATAGGGTCGAACCGTTGTCGGAGTATTTAGCCAATTTGTCAGCCACTTCATCACTAATGTTCTCCTGTGCTTCCTGGGTGGAACCGCCAATATGCGGCGTCAACAGCACGTTATCGAACTTAAAAAGCGGCGAGTTGAATGGATCGCTGTTAGTCGCTGGCTCTTCTGGAAACACGTCGATAGCTGCACCAGCCAAGTGGTTGCTAGCCAACACCTTACACAACGCGGGGATATCCATCACAGTGCCTCGTGAAGCGTTTATGAGGATGGCACCCGGCCTCATCAGTGCCAGTTCTTCTGCCCCCATCATGTTCTTGGTAGACAGGGTTTCCGGGACATGCAATGTTACTACGTCGCTCATATTGAGTAGATCAGAAAGGTGATGCATCTACTGATCGTTGCCTAGTGGCAGCTTGTTCTCAACGTCGTAGAAAAACACCTTCATACCCAAGCCTTCTGCAAGAATGCTCAATTGGGTGTCAATGTGGCCGTAGCCAATAATGCCAAGCTTCTTGCCGCGCGCTTCATATGCACCCACGGCTAATTTGTGCCAAAAGCCACGGTGAGCCTTGGCATTAGCGGCGGGAATACCGCGTAACATCAGCAGCAATTCTCCCAGAACCATCTCGGCCAAAGATCGGGTATTGGAAAATGGCGCGTTAAACAAACGATTTCCTGGCCACCAGCACAAGACACAGCCATGCTTACATTGTTGGCATAAAGTGCCAAAGGGGAAGGCTTATACATCAATTTTAGGGTTTCAACACAAAAAAAGTTATATAAATTAACAAATTTAGCGATTTCAAGAAAAGGTATTTTAATCGAGGAATAATACGGCCAGGAGATTTCCCAAGCCGCATAACACCGGCAAACGCAGGGATTTATACGATGACCTTCACGCCATCATGGTTACTAACCAGCGCCAAATCAGCGCAACGGTTGGCAAACAAACCTACGGTGACCACGCCAGCGATGTCGTTAATTTGATTCTCTAATGTCACAGCATCGGTAATGGTTAGATAATGCACGTCCAGGATCACATTGCCGTTATCGGTGACCACGTTCTGACGATACTCCGGCAGGCCGCCCAGCTTCACCAGTTCGCGCGCTACATAGGATCTGGCCATCGGGATCACCTCCACTGGCAGCGGGAATTTGCCCAGCACATCGACCTGCTTATTGGCATCAACGATACAGATAAATTTACGTGCGATGGCGGCAATCACCTTTTCGCGCGTCAGCGACGCACCTCCGCCTTTAATCATCTGCATATAGCTGTTGATTTCATCCGCCCCATCGACATAGATATCCAACGAGTCCACTTCGTTGCTATCGAAAACAGGGATGCCGAGGCTTTTCAACTTGGCGGTGGAAGCATGGGAACTAGAGACCGCGCCTTCAATTTGGTGCTTGATAGAACCAAGCGCATCAATAAAGTGGCTGGCGGTAGAACCGGTGCCGACCCCAACAAGGGTACCAGGCATCACGTATTCCAGCGCGGCCCAACCCACTGCTTTTTTCATTTCATCCTGCGTCATAATATATCCCCTGCCTTTCTACAAAAACCTATGCGTATTATAGGGTATAATACTGTTGTTCACTTAGGCAGAAACATTATTCTTTACCTTAAGCCACATTTTTATCTGCCCAACGGGCGTTGTTGAATAAATCAAACATTTTGCCGGCACAAGGATCAGATGACTCTCCTTCTGTTAAAATAGTGACATTGCGTGGCCAAGCAAAGGTTCAAGATCACAAACTGGAAGGCTTACAGCAACGCCTTTATCACTCGGGGTTCACTCACTTTCTGGGTGGATGAAACGGCACTTTACGCCTGGTACTGGGATGCAAGACCTTCTCTGCGTGGTCGCCCACAACATTATTCCAATATGGCAATAACCAGCGTATTGATGCTGAAACGGATTTTCATCCTGACACTCAACACCCTCCAGGGCTTCGTCGACTCCATTTTCACACTAATGAAAGTGCCGTTGAACTGCCAGGACTACACCTGCATTAGTAAGCGGGCGAAATCCGTCAATGTCCCGTTTAAAACTCAACGCCTGGTGAAATTGCGCACCTGGTTATCGACTCTACCGGGCTCAACGTCTTGGGTTAAGGGGGGAGTGGATGGTAAAAAAACACGGTTAGGGAAAACGGCAAATCTTTGGGCGGCAGTCTATACAGACTGAAATCAAGCGGTGGCAAACCAGCGCTTTTATCGGAGACAACACAAGGTGGAAAAGTATGATTGGCTACCATCGATGTTCGATAGCCTAAACGGCGATGTACAGAGTACAACAGCTCCTATCGCTGCTAGATTATGATGAGCAAGTTGCAGAGGCTATGGCCATGATATGTGCATTAAACAAGATAACGCTCACCCGGTATGCCAGAAACTATACGCGGTGCCTGAAAGATGCCCATTCAGGGGACTCTTTATTCCAAATCCGATTTATTCAACAATGCCCGCACAACGGCAAACTGCTCCTACTATTTTTACCCCTAAACAACACACAAAATTTAGGATAATGTGGCATAGTGCCGATCTCGATTTAATTTAAGAGATATCTCTTCCGATGAAACGACTAGACTATCGAACGCTGCAAGCGCTGAATGCGGTGATCCGTGAGCGCGGCTTTAAGCGCGACGCACAAAAGCTTTGTATCACGCAATCAGCGGTATCCCAATGCATTAAACAACTGGAAAATATGTTAGGCCAGCCGCTGCTGGTGCGTACTGTGCCGCCACGCCCTACCGAACAGGGGTAAAAGCTGCTGGCACTGCTGCATCAGGTAGAACTGTTGGAAGAGGAGTTGCTGCTGGGCAACGATACTGGCATTGGTCCGCTCCTGATGCTATCGTTGGCGGTTAACTCCGACAGTCTTGCTACTTGGCTGTTACCAGCATTAAAACCAGTAATCGCGACTTTGCCGCCCATCTGCATTAACCTGCAAGTAGAAGATGAAACCCGCACCCAAGAGCGACTACGCCGAGGAGAAGTGGTGGGGGCGGTAAGTATTCAACCGCAGCCACTACCAAGCTGCCTAGTGGATCGCTTGGGCGCGTTTGACTATTTGTTTTTCGCTTCAAAGAGCTTCGCCGAACGTTATTTCCCTAACAGCGTCACCCGTTACGCATTGCTGAAAGCACCGGTAGTGGCATTCGACCATCTCGACGATATGCATTAGTTTTTCCTACAGCAGAACTTTGCCCTGTCACCGGGCAGCGTACCCTGCTATATTGGAAACTCGTCAGAAGCCTTCGTGCAACTCGCTCGCTAGGGCACTAGCTGCTGTATGATCCCTCAATTGCAAATTGCGAAAGAACTGGAGTCAGGCGATTTGATCGATCTGACTCCAGGGCTATATCAGCGCCGCATGCTGTTTTGGCATCGCTTTGCGCCGTAAAGCCGCATGATGCGCAAAGTGACCGATGCACTGGTAGATCACGGGAGCCGAGTCCTGCGCCAAGATTAGACGAAAAAGTTCAGCTGCGGCGAGCCTTTTTGCCTTTACTTGCTACTGCGCGGCGTTATACTGCAATTTGCATACCACAACTGCTTGATGGTATGGTCAAAGTGAATGATTTGCTGTGCATAAGTGTGAGCTAAGTCGCTTCCCTCTGCTGTTTTGTACATGATTATTATAGGCATCGGCTGCTTGTCAACTACATGATAGCAATTGCTGTAAACTGGCCTCAATAAATCGTCCTTAATTTAGCGTTAAAGCCCTTCACTAGCGTGGCTGGCATGCTGAGTGGCATTTTTGATGGCTTGCTGTCCTGTTTTCTTACGATAGACACCAGGCTGGGCAACACCCAATTCAACCGCGCGGATCTCCATTCAGGACTGCTTTCAATGAACCATCCAGTAAGCGGGGCATTCAGCTTATCTAATTAACGCAACGTAACCTGAGCCTGGCAGCAACGCACGGTAATCTTTCAACACCGACTCGCAGGCTTGCAGGTAATTGTATTCCAGTTGGGTACACAGATTGGCAGCACTGATATCTTGCTTCTTAATGTTGTTTTTCTGTGAGAAATTGACGTATTACGCTACGCAATCATCCACCTGCTGATTAGCCTGTACGGTGTTTTTGGAGGATGCGCTGACTTCGATCGCCAATCAGGTATCACCTCCACGTTGGCGGTGACAGAAGTGAGCACTTGCGGCACTTCTGGCACTTCTGGCACTTCTGGCACTTCTGGCACTTCTGGCACTTCTGGCACTTCTGGCACTTCTGGCACTTCAGCTGCCGACAATGCCAGCGGCAAGGTTCCCCATCTAACCAATGCGGGCAATGTTATAAGCTTCACATTGTCTCCTTATAAAACAAGCTGTACCAACAAAAAGGGAACCGAAGGCCTCCTCTTGCTTACACCACGTTCGCATCTGCGTTACGATACAGATGAACGTCCATCTGTGGGAACGAGATATTGATGTTGTTGGTATCCAGCGCGTGCTTGAAATTTTCCATCATATCGAAGTATACGTTCTAATACTCTGAGGTGGTAGTCTATGAACGGCTGATAAAGTTTAGCGAGGATGGTGCTATTTCGTTCAGACGCACAATCATGCCCTTGGCATGCAGAATGTGCTTGTCGGCAGCAATCATATCGCCCAGTACTTTCTTCACCACGTCGATATCGGCGTAGTATCCTATACCCACTACGATATCTACTAAGTTTGTTATCGCTGGTGTATAAGGTGGTCGAGAAGATATGCACCTGATTTATGGTGGCCCAGGCCACGCTGCCCAGGTCAACGTATTCACTTACACGCAGTAGACAGAAGATCACCAGCAACACACCAGCAGCAAAGTTGGACAGAGAACCTTGCAGCGCCAAACCAGCGGCAAACAGCACATCGATCATAGATATAGTCTGCACGCATACACGCCCCCAACACCGCAATAAAGGTGAAGGACAGCACACAGTAACGCACCAGCGCCTACAGGAAGCCTACTATAGTGGTATCAATACCACGCAACTTTATCACGCGGTTTACCATATTGCTTGCCATGCTGGAGGCGATCGAACCGATGACCAGGATAGCAATAGCGGTGACAATGTTGCCCGCATACTGGATAAACAAGTCCTGGTTATTCATCAACCAATCGCTAGCACCGTGCAGGCCGTCTACTACATTCAAATCTTTCATTCGTGTCGTCTTATCTCTGGCACTGTGATGCTGGTAAGCACCCCCGCACGCAGGATGAAAGCGCTAGTATAGTGTTGGCGCTGGTCAGCATTAGTTGTCTAGTGGGCATACTAGCGATTCTATTTGAACAGAGCAGCGCTAAATAAGCCAGCAACTCGCTGAAAAACCTGCATCTAACGTTGACCTGAACCACATTTTCGGTGTCTTGGCTACTGTTGCTAACCACCTTTACCATTCCATTACGCCCATCAATTTTATTGCCGTGGTGCGTCACTATCCCCATTGCCACTGCTGTTTCCCGTCAAACTTACCGAACCGGCCTATCTAGAACTTTGCCTATTTTCCGTTCACCATCATGGTGGCGTTATAAACAGCCGATGTGGCGTTCAGTAGGGCGGAGTTACGGAAGATTACTCTGCTGAATTCGGTGATCTCCTTCATATTTAATATGGAGATTCTAGGGCTATTAATTAACGTTGATGCCGGTCTGTTAGGCATGAAAACATGCTAGGCTCCCATTAGGAAGCCTGGCATGTTTTAAAACAGTTAGCCGAAACTCAAAGAACATCTACCGCATTCAAATCTTTGAAAGCCTGCTCCAAACGAGCTACCATGCTGGTCTGGGCTGCATGCAGCCATACACGTGGATCATAATATTTTTTGTTCGGCTGATCAGCACCTTTCGGGTTTCCTAATTGACTTTGTAGGTAAGCTTCATTGGCTTTGTAATACTGTAAGATGCCATCCCAAGACGCCCATTGGGTGTCGGTGTCAATATTCATCTTGATTACACCGTAGCCAACGGACTCTTTGATTTCTGCGTCGGTAGAACCGGAACCGCCGTGGAACACAAAGCTCAAGCTATTGTGCGGCAGGTGGTATTTCTTAGATACGTAGTCCTGAGAATCACGCAGGATAGTCGGATTCAGTTTGACGTTACCTAGCTTGTACACGCCATGCACGTTGCCGAACGAAGCAGCGATGGTGAAACGTGGACTGATGGCGTGCAGTTTTTCGTAGGCGTAAGCCACGTCTTCCGGCTGGGTGTATAGCGCGGAAGCATCCATATGGCTGTTATCTACGCCATCTTCTTCACCGCCGGTACAGCCCAGTTCGATTTCCAACGTCATGCCGATCTTTGCCATGCGAGCCAGATACTGGCTGCAAATCGCGATATTTTCTTCTAGTGATTCTTTAGACAAGTCGATCATGTGGGAAGAGAACAACGGTTTGCCAGTTGCGGCGAAATTTTCGTCGCCAGCGTCAAGAAGGCCATCCAACCATGGTAGTAGTATCTTGGCACAATGGTCGGTGTGCAAAATAACCGGCACGCCGTAATGCTCAGCCATCATGTGGACATGATGCGCCCCGGAGATTGCCCCCAGGATCGCGGCCACCTGTGGAACATCTGTCTTAACGCCTTTGCCAGCGATAAACGCGGCACCGCCGTTAGAAAACTGTACAATCACCGGTGCACACACTTTCGCTGCTGTTTCCAATACCGCGTTGATGGAGTCAGTACCTACGCAATTCACTGCTGGTAACGCAAAGTTGTTCTCTTTGGCTACCGCGAATACTTTCTGAACGTCATCGCCGGTGATGACACCTGGTTTTACGAAATCTAAAATTTTAGCCATGTGACTTTGCCCTGTTTTATCGGCTATAGACATAATATAGAGGTAAATCGATTTTTTACGTAGTGCTGCCGTTACCGCGCGTTATAATACCAACGCGCATTCCGTCTCCCGTTGCCTAAATTAGTGCTTAGCATGCTCTTCCAACATCACAACCGCTGGCAATGGCTTCCCTTCAACAAATTCGAGAAAAGCGCCACCGCCAGTGGAAATATAGGAAATTTTGTCAGCGATACCGAACAGATCAATTGCTGCCAAAGTGTCGCCGCCACCCGCGATAGAAAAGGCTGCACTATCAGCGATAGCACGAGCGACTATCTCGGTTCCCTTACGAAAATTAGGGAACTCGAATACGCCGACTGGGCCATTCCAAAGAATGGTTTTGGCATTCTTCAGGATAACGGCTAGGCGCTCAGCAGAGACATCACCCATATCTAGAATTTGCTCATTATCCTTAATCTCGCTGACTTGCTTCACGGTGGCTGCGGCAGTTTCAGAGAACTCAGTCGCTACGCGTATATCGGTTGGTACCTGAATATCACATGTTTTTAGCAGGTTCTGCGCATTTGGGATCAGATCCGGTTCATACAGGGACTGGCCAACACTGTTGCCCTGTGCCGCCACGAAGGTGTTGGCGATGCCGCCACCGACGATCAACTGATCGGCGATTTTGGACAGCGATTCCAACACCATCAGTTTGGTGGAGACTTTAGAACCGCCAGCGATAGCGACCATCGGTCGAGTCGGATTGCCCAGCGCCTTGCCCAGTGCTTCTAGCTCGGCAGATAGCAGCAAGCCAGCACAGGCTACCGGAACGAATTTGCCCACTCCGTGGGTAGAGGCCTGTGCTCGATGTGCAGTGCCGAAAGCGTCCATCACATACACGTCACATAGTGACGCATATTTCTTCGAGAGGGTTTCGTCGTCTTTTTTCTCACCATTATTGAAACGGACGTTTTCCAATACCACCAACTCGCCTTCGACGACGTCCACGCCATCCAGATAATCCTTCGCCAGACGTACCGGAAATTTCAGATGCTTTTTCAGGTAATTGACCACTGGCAGCAGGGAGAGTTCTTCGTTGTATTCACCTTCATTAGGACGCCCCAAGTGGGAAGTTACCATTACGCAAGCGCCTTGTTTCAGCGCAGCTTCAATAGTCGGCAAGGAGGCACGAATACGTGCATCGGAAGTCACTTTACCGTCTTTCACTGGTACATTGAGATCGGAACGGATCAGAATACGTTTACCCGCCAGAAACAAATCGGACATCTTAATTATAGACATAGTGAAACCTCTATTTTTGTTTATTCTCTATAACGTTGCCTGAGTAGCGCACCAGCTAATGCTGATGCAGGCGGACATTCCCCGTGTTGTATCCAGCACAATTTTGGCAAAGCCCTATTCCTTATTACACTTATCCCAAACCTTAACCGGGAGTGATAGACTTATATCGCCTGTTGATCGTTCATGGCGGAGTGATCTTTAGTCACAGTACCTACCTCGATAATGTAGGCCCCAATCACCCACTGATAGTTTGATCAAGGGAATAATGAAATGGGAGTGCATAAGGCGCTGCCTTCTGGTTGACACTAAATACGAAAGTAGTGTGCAGTCGTTGCTACCAGCATGGGTAAACGGTACCTACTTTATTCATCAGGATATAACCGCAGCCAAACTGGAGCTTCTGCTGTATAGCACACGAACTGAAATATTTCAGCCGAGCATAAACTAAAGTGTTTATAAAAGGAACAGACGCAGCAAATACGCTGAGCAGCAGAAGCTGCGTTTTACTAGAATAATAGCCTATCCCAGTAAGGATGCATTGTTGCAACTAGTCGGCACACGGACAGCACGCAATAACCGTAGCATACAAGGATTAAATAAGGATGGTAAGCACTACCCAGGGCTATAAATGGCAAATAAAATAACCTAATGAGATAGGCTCTCAGATGATCTGGCTCAGCTTTTGGCTCAAGGCGGTGGTGGGAAAAGATTAGCGGTTCGGATTAAAAAACGGCTCCCTTAATGTGGAAGCCGTTATAGTGGCGCGGATTAAGTGGCGCCTTAACTCAACTGTATTGCCAGGGGTTGTCATGGGTAATGCGATGCAAAAAATTACTTCAGCAGTTCCTGCGCCTTGGCCACAATGTTATCCACGGTGAAGCCGAACTCTTTAAATAGCTGCTCTGCTGGCGCTGACTCACCGAAGGTGGTCATACCGACGATGACACCATTCAGACCCAAGTACTTGTACCAGTAATCCGCAATACCCGCCTCCACCGCCACGCGGGCCTTCACCGCCGCTGGCAGTACCGATTCACGGTAGGCGGCATTCTGCTTGTCGAACACATCGGTCGAGGGCATTGATACCACGCGCACTTTGTGACCAGCTGCCGTCAGTTTGTTAGCCGCTTCCACCGTGATGCCCACTTCCGAGCCGGTGGCAATAAAGATAACTTCCGGCGTGCCAGTGCAATCCTTCAGCACGTAGCCGCCACGGTATACGTTCGCTAACTGCTCTGCGATACGCGGCTGCTGGGCCAAATTCTGGCGCGAGAACACCAGCGTTGTTGGGCCATCGTTGCGCTCGATGCCGTACTGCCAGGCAATCGCTGATTCTACCTGATCACACGGACGCCAGGTGCTCATGTTTGGAGTTACACGTAAGCTGGCCAATTGCTCTACCGGCTGGTGAGTCGGGCCGTCTTCCCCTAGGCCGATGGAATCATGGGTGTATACGAACAGGTTGTGCAATTTCATCAGCGCCGCCATACGCAATGCGTTGCGTGAATATTCCAAAAATATTAGGAAAGTCGCCGAGTACGGTAGGAAGCCACCGTGCAGCGAGATGCCGTTGGTGATGGCAGTCATGCCGAATTCGCGCACGCCGTAGTGAATGTAGTTTCCCGCAGGGTCAACGTTCAGCGGTTTAGAACCTGACCACATGGTCAGGTTGCTCGGTGCCAGATCAGCAGAACCACCGAGGAATTCCGGTAGCAGCTTACCGTAGGTTTCCAGCGCGTTCTGTGACGCTTTGCGGCTGGCGATGTTGGCCGGATTGGCTTGTAGCCCTTCTACGAATGCCTTCGCCTCGGCGTGCCAGTGAGCCGGTAGCTTGCCGTTTATGCGGCGCTTGAACTCAGTAGCCAGCTCAGGGAAGGATTTAGCGTAAGCTGCGCAGCGATCATTCCAGGCAGCTTCTTTGGCCTTACCAGCGTCTTTCGCATCCCATTGGGCGTAGATATCCTGCGGAATTTCGAAGGCGGCATATTTCCAGCCAAGCTGTTCGCGGGCCGCAGCTACTTCAGCAGTACCCAGCGCAGCACCATGCACGTCATGGCTACCAGCTTTGTTCGGTGAACCGAAACCGATAATAGTTTTGCACATCAGCAGTGATGGTTTTTCGGTGAACCTGCGAGCTTCTTCAATCGCCGCCTTGATGGCGTCCGGGTTGTGGCCGTCGACGTTACACACTACATGCCAGCCATAAGCTTCAAAGCGCTCGGCAGTATTCTCGGTGAACCAGCCATCGACGTGGCCATCAATGGAGATGCCATTGTCATCGTAAAAGGCAGTCAACTTGCCAAGCTTCAATGTACCGGCCAGCGAACAAACTTCGTGGGAGATACCTTCCATCATGCAGCCGTCGCCCATAAAAGCGTAAGTGCGGTGGTCAACGATGTTGTGATCTGGGCGATTGAACTGCGCGCCCAACGTGCGTTCTGCAATGGCAAAGCCCACGGCGTTGGCGATACCTTGGCCGAGTGGGCCGGTGGTGGTTTCGACGCCAGGAGTATAGCCGTATTCCGGGTGGCCCGGTGTTTTGGAGTACAGTTGGCGAAAGTTTTTCAGCTCGCTAATCGGCAGGTCATAGCCAGTGAGGTGCAGCAGGCTGTAAATTAACATAGAGCCGTGACCGTTGGACAGCACAAAACGATCGCGATCAGCCCAGAGCGGGTTAGTCGGGTTGTGGTTTAGGTAGTCACGCCATAGGACTTCCGCGATATCCGCCATCCCCATAGGTGCCCCCGGATGGCCGGAATTTGCTTTTTGTACTGCGTCCATGCTGAGTGCGCGGATGGCGTTGGCAAGCTCTTTACGAGAGGACATGTTTTACTCCAAGTCGGATTAAAAAAGCAGTAAAGTTTCCTATTTTTCAGACTCTGAATTCGGCGCATGGAAGAAAATGGTGCCGTGGTAATATTTGCTGCCATTGGCGTAAGTATTAGTGTGTGCATCAATATATACCAACGCCAGCTTTCCGAAATGCTTAGCGTGAGCGCGCAGTAACGGTAGCTTGACGAAATGATCGTCGCCGAAAGAAAGCATGTGCTTGCCAGACATCAGAAGTTTTTCTACGTGTGCTTGTAATTTGTCGCTCATATCCTAAGCGTCACCGAAACTCAGGATATCGCCATAGTCAACCACATTCAGACAGTCTACTTAGATCAAAATGCCACGGCCAGCGGTTACCTTCCCGGGCGAGGTGGGTTGATACCTTACGGATAGCCGCTAGGCCATGGCCACCACCGGCACGGCCAGAGGTAGCCATGTTAAATGGAATACCGGTGATGACCCACTCTGCATTACAGTCATCAGGCATGAATTTTAGCGTAAAGCGCAAGAAACCAAAGGTGTTGAACACTGAAGAATTATCGAACTCATGACCTAAGGTGCTCAAGGTGCTCAAGGTGCTCATAGTAAACCCTCAATTTTAGCAAGCAGTTACAAAATCCTCACACGTCGTTAGCTAGACTAAAAGAGATTTATACCCGCAATAATTGGCGTTGACATGATGGAAAAATTAGGCCATGTCCATCAGGAATTTCATAATCTTTGTCGGTGGGTTTTACTTTTTGTACTGCGACGGTAGAAAGCAGGCGGTATGTTGCGGTTATCGTCCACTCCTTGTTTGTCGTTAAAAGCAAAACGACGGGAATGGTGTGATCACCCGTATCCGCAACTCTTTCTTAGCCACAAAACTAAAATAGCCTAATAAATTTCTTTTTCCGGCGCCGCGCCGCGTAGGCTATTTTGCCTGATAATCCTATATTGCAGGAGGTGTCATAGAGAAGACAAAAATCCGTATGCCTATGACAAAACTACGGTTTTTATTCCATATGATGTGTAGTAAAATCTAGGAATAAGTAAGGCGGAACCGGACGGGACGTGAATCAAAATCGCGACCTGCTTAACAGAGCAGCTATTCTAGCTAACTGAACTACCGCTCTACTGATTCTTTTCGTTGCATATCGTGATGCCAGCAAAATAGGCCAAGTCGATTTTGCTGGCATCAGTGGTGGTACTTATAATGTTTATTTGGTGCCTATCGGCGTAGTTCAGTTGAATGGAGTTCAGGTGGTACCACAAACTTTATCGCCGCCAGATAAATTTTTACTGAATTACTAACTTAAATTATTAACTTATCTTAAATAAAGTGGTGCTGATACCCAGAGTCGAACTGGGGACCTCACCCTTACCAAGGGTGCGCTCTACCAACTGAGCTATATCAGCATATTACACTTATTTGCCGCCTGGCAGTGTCCTACACTCACATGGGGAGGCCCCACACTACCATCGGCGCTACGGCGTTTCACTGCTGAGTTCGG
>JAAKDF010000006.1 GCA_011754105.1 Serratia symbiotica | reverse complement strand
GAGAACGTGGGTGTTCTGCTGCGTGGTGTCAAGCGTGAAGATATCGAACGTGGTCAAGTTCTGGCTAAACCAGGCTCTATCAAACCACACACAAAATTTGATTCAGAAGTGTATATCCTTAGCAAAGAAGAAGGTGGCCGCCACACGCCATTCTTCAAAGGTTACCGCCCGCAGTTCTACTTCCGTACTACTGACGTAACCGGTACTATCGAACTGCCAGAAGGCGTTGAGATGGTTATGCCAGGCGACAACGTAAACATGATTGTTACCCTGATCCACCCAATCGCGATGGATGACGGCCTGCGTTTCGCCATCCGCGAAGGCGGCCGTACCGTTGGTGCGGGTGTTGTTGCTAAAGTTATAGCTTAATTGCATATAATTTTCTTGACTCAAAACAAGGGCACTTTGGTGTCCTTGTTTTATGCTATTTATGCAAGTCTTTAACATTGTATCGAACATATTCTCTTCTTGTAAGTAAGGATTGTCTAAATCAGCAATGGCAATATCTTGAGCATACTTATAACCTCTGCTTGATTACCTGGCTCATTTTGCGTATGATGCGCTATCCTACCTGATCAAGGTAGGCCTGATTTTAGCTAATCAGCCGAGTGGCAGGTAGTTTAACCCTGCGAAAAATACTCCTGATACGGGAGTCAGTCATATGCTAACGACTACACTCCCCATCAATCAAAATGTGGTGTAAGTAGTGGTTATTTATATTTATAAATAATTGGAGCTCTGGTCTCATGCAGAACCAAAGAATCCGTATCCGCCTTAAAGCGTTTGATCATCGCCTCATTGATAAATCAACTGCGGAAATCGTCGAGACTGCTAAGCGCACGGGTGCGCAAGTCCGTGGTCCGATTCCGATGCCAACTCGCAAAGAGCGCTTTACCGTTCTGATATCCCCGCATGTTAATAAAGACGCGCGCGATCAGTACGAGATTCGCACTCACAAGCGCTTGGTTGACATCGTTGAGCCAACCGAGAAAACCGTTGATGCACTGATGCGTCTGGATCTGTCTGCTGGTGTAGACGTGCAGATCAGCCTGGGTTAATCAGGTCATTAAGCGATTGAGAGGTTGAAAAAATGATTGGTTTAGTCGGTAAAAAAGTGGGTATGACGCGTATTTTCACTGAAGATGGTGTTTCTATCCCAGTAACCGTAATTAAAATTGAAGCAAACCGTGTAACTCAGGTTAAAGATCTGGACACCGACGGCTACCGTGCCATTCAGGTCACTGCCGGTAGCAAAAAAGCTAACCGTGTGATTAAACCGGAAGCGGGCCATTTCGCTAAAGCTGGAGTTGAAGCTGGTCGTGGTCTGTGGGAATTTCGCATTAAAGAAGGTCAAGAGTTCACAGCAGGTCAAAAAATCAGCGTAGAAATCTTCGCTGACGTTAAAAAAGTGGATGTTACTGGTACTTCTAAAGGTAAAGGTTTTGCTGGCACTGTAAAACGTTGGAACTTCCGTACCCAAGATGCTACTCATGGTAACTCCCTGTCTCACCGCGTTCCTGGTTCTATCGGTCAGAACCAGACTCCGGGTAAAGTATTCAAAGGCAAGAAAATGGCTGGTCACCTAGGTGACCAGCGTGTAACCGTTCAAAGCCTGGACGTAGTACGAGTTAATGCTGAGTGTAACCTGCTGCTGGTTAAGGGTGCTGTACCGGGCGCAACCGGCGGCAACCTGATTGTTAAACCAGCTGTAAAGGCGTAAGGGGATAGCAATGGAATTAGTATTGAAAGACGCACAAAGCGCGCTGACTGTTTCCGAAACTATCTTCGGTCGTGATTTCAACGAAGCGCTGGTACACCAGGTTGTTGTTGCTTATGCAACAGGTGCCCGTCAAGGTACCCGTGCCCAGAAGACACGTGCTGAAGTGACTGGTTCCGGCAAAAAACCATGGCGTCAGAAAGGTACTGGCCGTGCGCGTTCAGGTTCTGTAAAGAGCCCAGTTTGGCGTTCCGGTGGTGTAACCTTCGCTGCTAAGCCACAAGAGCACAGTCAGAAAGTAAACAAAAAGATGTACCGCGGAGCGCTGAAAAGCATTCTGTCCGAGCTGGTACGTCAAAATCGTCTAATCGTTTTCGAAAAGTTCTCTGTAGAAGCGCCTAAAACTAAGCTGCTGGCACAGAAACTGAAAGAAATGGCGCTAGAAGATGTGCTGATCTTGACCGGTGAACTGGATGAGAATCTGTTCTTGGCTGCTCGCAACCTGTACAAGGTTGACGTGCGTGATGTAGCAGGTATCGATCCAGCTAGCCTGATCGCCTTCGACAAAGTGGTTATGACTGCCGATGCTGTGAAGCAAGCTGAGGAGATGCTGGCATGATCCGTGAAGAACGTTTGCTGAAAGTGCTACGTGCACCGCACGTATCTGAAAAAGCATCCGCTGCAATGGAAAAAAGTAATACCATAGTTCTTAAAGTTGCCATAGACGCGACCAAAGCAGAAATCAAAGCCGCAGTGCAGAAACTGTTTGAAGTCGATGTCGAAGACTTAAACACCCTGGTAGTTAAAGGGAAAGAGAAGCGTTACGGTCAGCGTTTTGGTCGTCGTAGCGACTGGAAAAAAGCTTACGTTACCCTGAAAGAAGGCCAGAATCTGGATTTCATTAGCGGCGCAGAGTAAGTCGGAGGAGTAAGAGCAATGGCAATTATTAAATGTAAACCAACATCTCCTGGTCGTCGCCATGTTGCTAAAGTGGTTAACCCTGAGCTGAATAAGGGTAAACCCTATGCTCCGCTGCTTGAGAAATTGAGCAAAAGCGGTGGACGTAACAACAATGGCCGTATCACTACCCGTCATATCGGTGGTGGTCACAAGCAACATTACCGTCTGGTTGACTTTAAGCGCAACAAAGACGGTATCCCTGCTGTAGTTGAGCGTCTGGAATATGATCCGAACCGTTCTGCAAACATCGCACTGGTTTTGTACAAAGACGGTGAACGCCGTTATATCCTGGCACCGAAAGGTCTGAAAGCTGGTGACCAGATTCAATCTGGGGTTGATGCTGCAATCAAAGTGGGTAACACCCTGCCAATGCGCAACATCCCAGTAGGCTCTACGGTTCACAACGTAGAAATGAAACCAAGTAAAGGCGGCCAGTTGGCGCGTTCTGCTGGGGCCTACACTCAGATCATTGCTCGAGACGGTTCCTACGTAACTCTGCGTCTGCGGTCTGGCGAAATGCGTAAAATTCCAGTTGATTGCCGCGCAACCTTAGGCGAAGTCGGTAACACTGAACATATGCTTCGTGTTTTGGGTAAAGCAGGTGCTGCACGTTGGCGTGGTGTACGTCCTACCGTTCGAGGTACGGTGATGAACCCAGTCGATCACCCGCACGGTGGCGGTGAAGGTCGTAACTTTGGTAAGCACCCGGTAACTCCATGGGGTATTCAGACCAAAGGTAAGAAAACCCGTAGCAACAAGCGTACTGATAAGTTCATCGTACGTCGCCGAAGTAAAAAATAATTAGAGGATAAGCCATGCCACGTTCTCTCAAGAAAGGTCCTTTTATTGACCTTCACTTGCTGAAGAAGGTAGAGAAAGCGGTGGAAAGCGGTGACAAGAAGCCTTTGCGCACCTGGTCACGTCGTTCAACGATCTTTCCTAACATGATCGGTTTGACCATCGCGGTCCATAATGGTCGTCAGCACGTACCAGTGTTCGTTTCCGATGAAATGGTCGGTCACAAACTGGGCGAATTTGCGCCGACTCGTACTTATCGCGGCCATTCGGCTGATAAAAAAGCTAAAAAGCGCTAAGATAGGAGGAAGGAGATGGAAACTATCGCTAAACATCGCCACGCTCGTTCTTCTGCTCAGAAGGTTCGCCCTATTGCAGACCTGATCCGCGGTAAGAAAGTGTCGCAAGCTCTGGAACATCTGACCTACACCAACAAGAAAGCTGCTGGTTTGGTTAAGAAAGTACTTGAGTCTGCCATTGCTAACGCAGAACACAATGATGGCGCTGACATTGATGATCTAAAAGTTACAAAAATCTTCGTCGACGACGGGCCAAGCATGAAGCGCATTATGCCGCGTGCAAAAGGTCGTGCAGATCGCATACTGAAGCGCACCAGCCACATTACTGTGGTTGTGTCCGATCGCTGAGACTCTGGAGACTAGCAATGGGTCAAAAAGTACATCCTAATGGTATTCGCCTGGGTATTGTCAAACCTTGGAACTCTACTTGGTATGCGAATACGAAAGAATTCGCTGACAACTTGGACAGCGATTTTAAAGTCCGTCAATTTCTGGCTAAAGAACTGGCGAAGGCTTCCATTTCACGCATTGTTATCGAGCGTCCTGCTAAGAGCATTCGTGTGACCATTCACACTGCTCGGCCTGGTATCGTTATCGGTAAGAAAGGTGAAGATATTGAAAAACTGCGTAAGGTCGTAGCGGATATAGCTGGTGTTCCTGCACAGATTAATATCGCCGAAGTCCGTAAACCAGAACTCGCCGCTAAATTGGTGGCTGACAGTATCACTTCTCAGTTGGAACGCCGTGTCATGTTCCGTCGTGCTATGAAGCGCGCTGTACAGAACGCAATGCGGCTTGGCGCTAAAGGTATCAAAGTTAAAGTAAGTGGCCGTCTTGGTGGTGCTGAAATCGCGCGTACCGAATGGTACCGTGAAGGTCGCGTTCCATTGCATACTCTGCGGGCGGATATCGATTACAACACATCTGAAGCGCACACCACTTATGGTGTAATCGGCGTTAAGGTATGGATCTTCAACGGTGAGATCCTTGGTGGTATGGCTGCAGTTGAACAACCGAAACCGGCTGCTCAACCTAAAAAGCAGCAGCGTAAAGGCCGTAAGTAAGGAGATTCGCTGATGTTACAACCAAAGCGTACAAAATTCCGTAAGAGGCACAAAGGGCGCAACCGTGGTCTAGCGAACGGCACAGATGTTAACTTCGGCAATTTCGGCATGAAAGCTGTTGGCCGTGGCTATATGACTGCGCGTCAAATCGAAGCAGCTCGGCGCGCAATGACTCGTGCAATTAAGCGTGAAGGTCAAATCTGGATCCGTGTATTCCCAGACACCCCAGTCACCGAGAAGCCGATGGAAGTGCGTATGGGTAACGGTAAGGGTAACGTGGAGTATTGGGTTTCCAAGATCCAGCCTGGTAAGGTCCTGTATGAAATGGATGGCGTGCCAGAAGAGGTTGCCCGAGAGGCATTTGAACTGGCAACATCGAAACTGCCGTTCAAAACTACCTTTGTAACCAAGACGGTGATGTAATGAAATTACAAGAGCTGCGTGAAAAGAGTGTTAAAGAGCTAAATACTGAGCTGCTCAACCTATTGCGTGAGCAATTCAACTTGCGCATGCAGGTTACCAGTGGCCACCTGCAACAAACGCACATGTTAAAACATGTGCGTCGTAACGTCGCACGCGTTAAGACTTTACTTACCGAAAAGGCGGGTGTGTAAATGATCGATGTTATCCGTACTCTGCAGGGGCGTGTTGTGAGTGACAAAATGGAGAAATCAATTGTTGTTGCTATTGAACGCACGGTAAAACACCCAATCTATAGGAAATTCATCAAGCGTACAACCAAACTGCACGTACATGACGAGAACAACGAATGTGGTATCGGCGACGTTGTGGAAATCCGCGAATGCCGCCCACTGTCCAAGACTAAGTCCTGGACGTTGGCTCGCGTTGTAGATAAAGCAATTCTGTAATAGAGTAGCTAGTTATCATTTAATAAACGGCTAAGAAGGTAGGCCGTTTATTTTTTCTACCCATCATCTAGAGGATGATGTTACAATACTGCGCCATCAGTTATGGGCGCTTTTCAACAACCTGACTATTTCTTGGGTCCTTAAAGTAGTAGTTGACATTAGCGGAGCACTAAAATGATCCAAGAACAGACTATGCTAAACGTCGCCGACAACTCCGGTGCACGTCGCGTAATGTGTATCAAGGTTCTAGGTGGATCGCACCGTCGCTACGCAGGCGTCGGCGACATCATCAAAATTACCATCAAGGAAGCAATTCCTCGCGGTAAGGTGAAAAAAGGCGAGGTGCTGAAGGCGGTAGTGGTGCGCACCAAGAAAGGTATACGTCGCCCAGACGGTTCTGTTATTCGCTTCGATGGTAATGCATGCGTTATTTTAAATAATAATAGCGAGCAGCCTATCGGTACGCGTATTTTTGGGCCAGTAACTCGTGAACTGCGTAATGAAAGGTTCATGAAAATTATCTCTCTGGCACCAGAAGTACTCTAAGGAGCGAAACGTGGCAGCAAAAATCCGTCGTGAAGATGAAGTTATCGTTATTACCGGGAAATACAAAGGTAAACGCGGTAAAGTAAAAAATGTCCTGTCTTCTGGCAAGGTCATCGTTGAAGGTATCAATCTGGTTAAGAAACACCAGAAGCCGGTTCCGTCTCTAAACCAACCAGGCGGTATTTTTGAAAAAGAAGCTGCAATTCAGGTCTCCAATATTGCCCTCTTCAACGCGGCTACCGGTAAGCCTGACCGTGTAGGTTTTAGATTCGAAGATGGCAAAAAAGTCCGTTTCTTCAAGTCTAACAGCGAAACTATCAAGTAATTTGGAGTAATACGATGGCGAAACTGCATGATTACTACAAAGACGAGGTAATCAAACAACTGATGTCTCAGTTTGATTACAGCTCTGTCATGCAAGTCCCTCGGGTCGAGAAGATCACCCTGAATATGGGTGTTGGTGAAGCAATCGCTGACAAAAAGCTGCTGGATAACGCAGCAGCGAATCTGACAGCAATCTCCGGTCAAAAGCCGCTGATCACCAAAGCCCGCAAATCTATTGCAGGCTTCAAAATCCGCCAGGGCTATCCGATCGGCTGTAAAGTAACTCTGCGTGGCGAACGCATGTGGGAGTTCTTAGAGCGTCTGATTTCCATTGCTGTTCCGCGTATCCGTGACTTCCGTGGCCTGTCTGCCAAGTCATTCGATGGTCGTGGTAACTACAGCGTGGGTGTGCGTGAGCAAATCATCTTCCCAGAAATCGACTATGACAAAGTCGATCGCGTGCGTGGTTTAGATATTACCATAACTACTACTGCTAAATCTGATAATGAAGGCCGCGCACTGCTGGCTGCTTTTAACTTCCCGTTCCGCAAGTAAGGCAGGGTTGACTTATGGCTAAGCAATCAATGAAAGCACGCGAAGTCAAGCGCGTGAAATTAGCTGGCAAGTTCTTTGCAAAACGCGCTGAACTAAAAGCTATTATCTCTGATGTGAACGCATCAGATGAAGATCGTTGGAATGCAGTCCTCAAGCTGCAAACTTTGCCGCGTGATTCAAGCCCATCTCGTCAGCGTAATCGCTGCCGCCAAACTGGTCGTCCACATGGTTATGTGAGCAAATTCGGGTTGAGCCGTATCAAGCTGCGTGAAGCCGCTATGCGCGGTGAAGTACCAGGCTTGAAGAAGGCTAGCTGGTAATTACCAATTGAATCACGGGAGTAAAGACAGATGAGCATGCAAGATCCGATCGCGGATATGCTGACCCGTATCCGTAACAGTCAAGCCGCGAACAAAGTTGCGGCCACCATGCCTTCTTCTAAGCTGAAAGTGGCAATTGCCAACGTGCTAAAAGAAGAAGGTTTTATCGAAGATTTCAAAATCGAAGGCGGCACTAAGAAGCCTGTTCTGGAACTGGCACTGAAGTACTTCCATGGCAACGCAGTGGTAGAAAGCATTCAGCGTATCAGTCGTCCAGGTTTACGCATCTATAAGAAAAAAGATGAGCTGCCAAAAGTTATGGCCGGATTGGGTATTGTTGTTGTTTCTACCTCTAAAGGTGTTATGACTGATCGTGCAGCTCGCCAAGCTGGTCTTGGCGGCGAGATTATCTGCTACGTAGCTTAAATCGGGAGGAAAAAATGTCTCGTGTTGCAAAAGCACCCGTCGTCATTCCTGTCGACGTAGAGGTAAAACTCAACGGTCAGGTTATTTCGATTAAGGGTAAGAACGGCGAGCTAACTAGTACTGTCCACGATGCCGTTATCGTAAAGCAAGAAGCTAATGCGCTGAATTTTGCTCCGCGCGAAGGTTTTGCTAACGCTTGGGCCCAAGCTGGTACTACGCGGGCGCTGCTGAACGCAATGGTGGTTGGTGTTACTGAAGGCTTCACCAAGAAGCTTCAACTGGTAGGTGTTGGTTATCGTGCTGCTGTAAAAGGCAATGTGGTGAATTTAGCTCTGGGCTTCTCTCATCCAATAAAACATCAGTTGCCAGCAGGTATCACTGCTGAATGCCCAAGCCAAACTGAAATCGTGCTGAAAGGCTTTGATAAGCAGGTTATTGGCCAGGTTGCTGCAGATCTGCGCGCCTACCGCCGTCCTGAGCCTTATAAAGGCAAGGGTGTCCGTTACGCCGACGAAGTCGTGTGTACCAAAGAGGCTAAGAAGAAGTAAGGTAACACTATGGATAAGAAATCTGCTCGTATCCGTCGAGCGACCCGCGCACGCCATAAGCTCAAAGAACTCGGTGCAACTCGCTTGGTGGTACACCGTACTCCTCAACATATTTATGCACAGGTAATTGCTCCGAACGGTTCTGAAGTTCTGGTAGCCGCTTCTACTTTAGAAAAGGCGCTCACTGAGCAATTAAAGTATTCCGGTAATAAAGATGCAGCAGCAGCTGTAGGTAAAACTCTGGCTGAGCGCGCGTTGGAAAAAGGGATTGAGAAAGTCTCTTTTGACCGTTCCGGTTTCCAATATCATGGTCGAGTCCAGGCACTGGCAGATGCTGCCCGTGAAGCTGGCCTTCAGTTCTAAGAAAGAGGTTTAAGATGGCTCACATCGAAAAACAAGCTGGCGAACTGCAGGAAAAGCTGATCGCGGTAAATCGCGTATCTAAAACCGTAAAAGGTGGCCGCATTTTTAGCTTTACCGCACTAACTGTCGTTGGTGATGGTAACGGTCGCGTTGGTTTTGGCTACGGCAAAGCACGCGAAGTTCCAGCAGCGATCCAAAAAGCGATGGAAAAAGCCCGTCGCAACATGATGAATGTCTCGCTGAATAGCTGCACACTACAGCACCCTGTTAAAGGAGCTCATACGGGTTCCCGTATCTTCATGCAGCCGGCTTCCGAAGGTACCGGTATTATCGCCGGTGGTGCAATGCGCGCTATCCTTGAAGTCGCTGGGGTGCACAACGTATTGGCTAAAGCTTATGGTTCTACCAAGCCAATCAACGTGGTTCGTGCAACTATTGATGCTTTGGCAAATATGAAGTCTCCTGAGATGGTCGCTGCCAAGCGTGGTAAATCTGTTGCAGACATCCTGGGGTAATGACCGTGGCTAAGACTATCAAAGTAACACAAGTTCGCAGTTCCATTGGCCGTCTACCGAAGCATAAAGCTACACTGCTCGGTCTGGGTCTGCGTCGTATTGGTCACACCGTAGAGCGCGAGGATACTCCTTCTTTACGCGGTATGATCAACCTGGTTTCCTACATGGTTAAATTTGAGGAGTAACAGATGCGTTTAAATACTCTGTCTCCGGCTGAAGGTGCCAAGCATGCGCCGAAACGCGTAGGTCGGGGTATTGGTTCTGGTCTAGGTAAAACCGGCGGTCGTGGCCACAAAGGTCAGAAGTCTCGTTCCGGTGGTGGCGTACGTCTTGGTTTTGAAGGTGGTCAAATACCTCTGTACCGTCGTTTGCCGAAATTCGGCTTCACTTCACGCAAAGCGATGATCACGGAAGAAGTTCGTCTGTCTGAACTGGCCCTAGTTAAAGCTGATGTTATCGATTTGAATACGTTGAAAGCCGCTAACGTTGTTGGTATTAAAATCAAGTTCGTGAAAGTTATACTTTCGGGTGAAGTGGCTCGTCCGGTTACCCTGCGTGGTCTGCGTATCACTAAAGGTGCTCGTGCTGCTATCGAGGCTGCTGGCGGTAAAATTGAGGAATAATGGAGCTGATGGCTAAGCAACCAGGATTAGATTTTCAAAGTGCTAAAGGTGGGCTAGGTGAGCTAAAGCGCAGACTTTTGTTTGTTATTGGCGCGCTGACTGTCTTCCGTATAGGCTCTTTTATTCCGATTCCTGGTATTGATACCACTGTGCTTACCAAATTGCTTGAGCAGCAGAGAGGCACTATCATTGAAATGTTCAACATGCTCTCTGGTGGTGCTCTCAGCCGTGCTTCTATCTTTGCATTGGGTATCATGCCGTATATTTCAGCGTCGATTATTATCCAACTGCTAACGGTGGTCCACCCAGCGTTGGCAGAAATTAAGAAAGAAGGGGAATCTGGCCGTCGCAAGATTAGCTACTACACCCGTTACAGTACGCTGGTGTTAGCTATATTTCAGTCGATCGGTATTGCGACCGGTCTGCCTAATATGCCTGGCATGCAGGGCTTAGTAATGAATCCAGGCTTTGCATTCTACTTTACTGCGGTTGTGAGCCTAGTAACCGGGACAATGTTCCTGATGTGGCTGGGTGAGCAGATTACTGAGCGTGGTATCGGTAACGGTATCTCGATCATCATTTTCGCGGGTATTGTAGCAGGACTTCCGCCAGCAGTAGCCCATACTATTGAGCAAGCCAGGCAAGGTGACCTGCCCTTCCTCTTGTTACTGCTGGTTGCAGTATTGGTGTTTGTAGTAACCTTCTTGGTTGTTTTCATTGAGCGTGGTCAACGCCGTATCGTCGTTAACTATGCGAAACATCAACAAGGTCGTCGTGTTTATGCTGCACAGAGCACACACTTACCGTTGAAAGTAAACATGGCGGGCGTAATACCAGCAATTTTCGCTTCCAGCATTATTCTGTTCCCGGCCACGATTGCGTCTTGGTTTGGGGGGAGTACCGGTTGGTACTGGCTGACAACGTTCTCATTATACTTGCAGCCAGGTCAACCGCTTTATGTGTTACTCTATGCGTCTGCAATCATCTTCTTCTGTTTCTTTTATACGGCCTTAGTTTTCAACCCGCGCGAGACAGCAGATAACCTGAAGAAATCCGGTGCCTTCGTACTAGGAATTCGTCCGGGAGAGAAAACGGCAAAGTACATCGATAAAGTAATGACTCGTTTAACATTTGTGGGCGCGATATATATTACCTTTATCTGCCTGATCCCAGAGTTCATGCGTGATGCAATGAAAGTACCATTCTACTTTGGTGGGACCTCTCTACTGATTGTGGTTGTCGTCATAATGGACTTTATTGCTCAAGTGCAAACTCTCATTATGTCAAGTCAGTACCAGTCAGTACTAAAGAAAGCCAATCTGAAAGGTTATAACCGCTAGTCAGATTGGCTTGAGAAGTTACGGAGAATAAAAATGAAAGTTCGCGCTTCTGTTAAGAAATTATGTCGTAGCTGCAAAATTGTTAAGCGTAACGGTGTCGTTCGTGTGATTTGCAGCGCCGAGCCGAAGCATAAGCAGCGTCAAGGCTAATTATCTGGCACATTTTTCTTGCAAAGTTGGGTTGAGCTGGCTAGATTGGCCAGCCAATCTTTTATATGTAGCTGCAATGCTATTTGAGTATCCTGAAAACGGACTTTTCAGAATAGTGTTGCTGTATAAATAGTAGGAGTGCATAGTGGCCCGTATAGCAGGCATTAACATTCCTGATCATAAACATACCGTAATCGCATTAACGTCGATCTTCGGAATCGGTAAAACCCGTTCACAGTCTATCTGTGCCTCTACGGGTATTGCTGAAAATGTTAAGATCAGTGAGCTGTCTGAAAATCAAACTGAACAACTGCGCGAAGCAGTTGCCAAATTCACTGTTGAAGGTGAATTGCGTCGTAAAGTTACCCTCAGCATCAAGCGTCTGATGGATCTTGGTACATACCGTGGTTTACGTCATCGTCGTGGTCTGCCAGTACGCGGTCAGCGTACTAAGACCAACGCACGGACCCGTAAGGGTCCTCGTAAACCGATCAAGAAGTAATCGGGGTGATTGAATAATGGCAAAGGCACCTGTTCGTACACGTAAGCGTGTACGAAAGCAAGTCTCTGATGGCGTGGCTCATGTCCATGCTTCTTTCAACAACACTATTGTTACTATTACCGATCGTCAGGGTAATACTTTGGGTTGGGCAACTTCCGGTGGTTCCGGCTTCCGTGGTTCTCGTAAGTCTACTCCGTTCGCAGCACAGGTTGCCGCAGAGCGTTGTGCTGACGCAGTAAAAGAATACTGTATCAAGAACCTAGAAGTTATGGTTAAAGGACCTGGTCCTGGTCGTGAGTCTACTATCCGCGCTCTGAATGCGGCAGGCTTTCGTATCACTAATATCACAGATGTTACTCCGATCCCTCATAACGGTTGTCGTCCGCCGAAGAAGCGCCGAGTATAACGTCGCTGTTTTTCGGATTGTTGGAGAAAGAAAATGGCAAGATATTTGGGTCCTAAGCTCAAGCCTAGCCGCCGCGAGGGTACAGACCTGTTCCTAAAGTCTGGCGTTCGTGCGATCGATTCAAAATGTAAAATTGATCAACCTCCTGGTCAACATGGAGCGCGTAAGCTGCGTCTGTCTGACTATGGTGTACAGTTACGTGAGAAGCAGAAAGTTCGTCGTATGTACGGTGTACTGGAGCGTCAGTTCCGTAACTATTATAAAGAAGCAGCACGCTTGAAGGGCAACACTGGTGCAAACCTGTTGCAGTTGCTGGAAGGTCGTCTGGACAACGTTGTATACCGTATGGGCTTCGGCGCTACGCGTGCAGAGTCACGTCAGTTAGTTAGCCACAAAGCAATTATGGTAAACGGTCGTGTTGTTAACATCGCTTTTTATCAGGTATCTCCGAATGACGTAGTCAGCATCCGCGAGAAGGCTAAAAAGCAATCTCGTATTAAAGCTTCTTTGGAGCTAGCTGAGCAGCGCGAAAAACCGACTTGGCTGGAAGTTAATGAGCTCAAGATGGAAGGTGTGTTCAAACGTATTCCTGAACGTACTGATCTGTCTGCGGACATTAATGAACACCTGATCGTCGAGCTTTACTCCAAGTAAAGCTCGAGTTTCAAAGAGAGGACACAATGCAGGGTTCTGTGACAGAGTTTCTAAAACCGCGCCTGGTAGATATCGAGCAAATTAGTTCGACGCACGCCAAGGTGACCCTTGAGCCTTTAGAGCGTGGCTTTGGCCATACTCTTGGCAACGCACTGCGCCGTATTCTGCTTTCATCTATGCCGGGTTGCGCGGTGACCGAGGTTGAGATTGATGGTGTACTGCATGAGTACAGCACAAAAGAAGGCGTACAGGAAGATATCCTAGAGATTCTGCTCAACCTGAAAGGGCTGGCGGTGAGAGTTCAAGGGAAAAATGAAGTTATTCTTACCCTGAATAGATCTGGCATTGGCCCTGTGACCGCTGCCGATATTATCCATGATGGTGATGGTGAAATCGTTAATCCGCAGCATATAATCTGCCATTTGACCGATGAAAACGCTAATATCAGTATGCGCATCAAAGTTCAGCGTGGCCGTGGTTATAGGCCGGCTTCTGCCCGAATTCATTCGGAAAAATATGAGCGCCAGATTGGGCGTCTGTTGGTTGATGCCTGCTTTAGCCCTGTAGAGCGTATTGCCTACAATGTTGAAGCAGCTCGTGTAGAACAGCGTACTGACTTGGACAAGTTGATAATCGAGATGGAAACCAATGGCACGATCGATCCTGAAGAGGCGATACGACGTGCGGCTACCATTCTAGCTGAACAACTTGAAGCTTTCGTTGATCTGCGTGATGTACCTCACCAGGAAGTAAAAGAAGAGAAACCAGAGTTCGATCCAATCCTGCTGCGCCCTGTAGACGATCTGGAATTAACAGTACGCTCTGCTAATTGCCTCAAGGCAGAAGCTATCCACTACATCGGTGATCTGGTACAGCGTACCGAGGTTGAGTTGCTGAAAACGCCGAACCTGGGTAAAAAATCTCTCACTGAGATTAAAGACGTGCTGGCCTCACGGAGTCTATCTCTGGGCATGCGCCTGGAAAACTGGCCGCCGTCAAGCATTGCTGACGAGTAAAAGGATCACAGGTTAAGGTTTTACTGAGAAGGATAAGGTCATGCGCCATCGCAAAAGTGGTCGTCAATTAAACCGTAACAGCAGCCATCGACAGGTTATGTTTCGTAATATGGTTGACTCTTTGGTTCGTCATGAAATCATTAAGACGACCCTGCCAAAAGCGAAAGAGCTGCGTCGCGTTGTTGAACCGCTGATTACTCTTGCCAAGACCGACAGCGTAGCCAATCGTCGTCTGGCATTCGCCCGCACTCGTGATAATAAGATAGTGTCAAAACTGTTTAATGAGCTGGGCCCGCGTTTTGCGAGCCGTGCTGGGGGTTACTCTCGTATTCTAAAGTGTGGCTTCCGTGCGGGCGACAACGCACCTATGGCATACATAGAGCTGGTTGATCGTGCTGAGTCTCAAACAGAAGTGGCAACTGCAGAGTAATCTGTAGACGCGTAAAAAAACCGGGCTTGCCCGGTTTTTTTACGCCCAAATTCCAATTAATCTTAAGCTACCCATCCCTTTAACTAGATCGACATGATATCCAAGTGTGTTGCAGAGTAAATTTAGCTGTGAGGAAAAGTGATGTTCAAAATCGGTCAATTACCGAATCTAGCTAACACGTAACTCCGGATACAATCCGCTACTGGCTTTGTTAAATAACTCGGATTTGGAATAAAGAGTTCCATGAATCGGCATCTTTCAGGCAACGCGTATACTTTCTGGCATACCGGCGAGCGTCATTTTGTTTAATGCACAGATCATGGCTATAACCTCTGCAACTTGCTCATCATAATCTCGCAGCGAAAGGTGACCACCAAATAGCTATTGTACTCTGTATATCGCCGTTTCGGCTATCGAACGTCGGTGGTAGCCTGTCATACTTTTCCAGAGTGTGTTGTCTCCGGTAAGGTGGCTGGTTAGCCACTGCTTGATTTAGATCTGCATAGTCTGCCTACCAATAACGGGCTCCGCTTCTGGGCGGTATTAACGCCCTTATCTTCTTGCGCCTTAACTCATCATGACACACTCGCCTATCGTAAGCCCCATCCGCCGAGGCGACTTTAATTTTACAGTACGTCTGTCGGATGAGACCTGTTAAGTCTTCCGTATCGATGACTTTTCTTTGAGCAAGGTCATCGATACGGAAGACTTCATGTGTTTCTGTATCTACAGCTAAATACAGTTATTCTCCAGAGCCACTGTTTTCCCTGACCGTGTTTTTTTACTATCCACTCCCCTTCCCCAAAGATGTTGAGCCAGGTAGAGGCGATAGCCAGGTGCACAATTTTACCCGGCGTTGGGTTTTTAAACGGGAAATGCCCGGACTACACCTGCATTAGTAAGCAGGTGTAGTCCGGGCATTTCAACGGCATTTTCATACTGATGAAAATGGAGTGGACGAAGCCCTGGAGAGCGAGAAGTGTCAGGCCGAAAATTCGTTTCAGAATTAATATTAGAATAATATTGTGGGCGACCACGCAGAGAAGGTTTTGCCTCGCAGTACCAGGCGTGAAGTGCCGTTTTATCCAGCCAGAAAGTGAGTGAATACCCAGTGATAAGGGTGTTGTTGTAAGCCTTCCCAGTTGGTGATCTTGAACTTTTGCTGGACCACGCCATGTCGCTATTTTGACATCAGGAAAGTAACCTGATCCTCGTGCCGGCAAAAATGTTCTATTTATTTAACAACGCCCAGTATTGACTGAAAGCAGTATCGGCAGAGACAAGAATGAGTTCTTCCATCTGCGACTGCGCTATCAGGTATACGGAAAAACTGATCGCCATGGTGTCTTAGCAATTCGCCTGCATGCTCTGCATGCGAATGTGTAATGTAGTAGAGAAAAGCCAGGTCAGTTGACCCGTATCATGGAAGCCCCATTGCAGCAGCTCATGCTAGAAGCTGGAGAGATCGCTGTGCAAGATCTCCGGTGATGCCTGTTTGGCAGTGCGTGCCGCCTGCTCTTTAGCAAACAGGTGCCAGCAAATACCCGGTTCTAGACGCCTGGCGCGGCTAGCGCGCTGCACCATCGATGCCTAGCTGATGCGCTGCGTCACCAGCCGCGTTAAGCCATTGCGCACAGCATAGCGCGCTACCCGTTCCAGACCGCTATCAACCACCAGCCAGGATGCATTCGATCGTCAGGATGGTCTCGGCGATGTTAGTTGCCAGCACCACCTTGCGCCGCCAGGCCGCTGCCGGTTAGATCGCTCTCTGTTGCTCCGCCAACGGCAACGCGCCATACATCGGTATAACCGGGTACCTAGCCGTTGAGGTATGCCAACACTCGTTAGATTTCCGCCATTACCGGCAGAAACAACAGCAGTGAGCCAGGTTGTTCAGCCAAAAAGCGCTTTACCGCCGCCTAACTGTCTTCTAACCGTTGATTGCTAACCAGCAGTGGTGTACTTAGCGATCAACCGGAAAATTGCGCCCTGCGGAGACCACGGCCAATGCTGTTGGCAGCAGTTGCACCCGTCGGGCGTTATCCAATGTTGCCGACATGATTAACAGTTTCAGATCATCGCGCAGCCCCTGCTGTACATCGAGCATCAGCGCCAACGCTAGATTAGCCTGTAGGCTGCGCTCATGTAACTCGTTGAGGATGACCAGTGAGACGCCTAGCAGTTCAGCGCCCTATTGTAGCAGGCGAGTGCGAATGCCTTCAGTTACCACCTTTGGCCGGGTCTGCGGCCCACTTTTACTTTCGGCGCGCATACGGTAAACCTGCCGTTTAGCCAGGTTTTTACCCAAAGTTTATTTCAACTGGTAGGCAACTTTTTTCGCTGCTAGCCGCCGTTGCTCCAGTATGATTATACGGTCTGGTAATCTGGCGTTGGCTAGGATTTGCAGCGGCAGCCAAGTGGATCTGCCAGCACCTGTCGGAGCATTCAGTAGCACCTGCAAAGCAGAGTGCAGCACAGTGAGCAATTCATCCAATACCGTTTTGACTGGCAGTGAAGATACAGAATTCTCCGTGGTGGTTAACATTAACCGGCGTAAATTGTAGCATTACACCCAGTATTTTATTATTTACTGAGTAGCTACGTCCAACGTGTTTTGCGCTTTGCTCTTGTCTGAAGCACTGCCGCAGCAGGTGATGATCTTGCGTGCTTTAACCTTTTACTTATATCAGTGGTTTTTTATCAACTGTTCTCCCCCATTCGAATCATGGCCTTTGGCTTATCAGGCAGCTGGATGAGTTTTACCCCTCCGCTACGTTGCGCCACGCTGATTAAGGGTTACAAACGCTTTCTGGTGGATGTCATTACCCTAGAAGGGAAAACGTTGATACTGCACTGTACGAATACCGGTGCCATGACCGGTTGCGCCACGCCGGGTGATATTGTCTAGTATTCCACTTCGGACAAACCCAAGCGCAAATACGCCCACAGTTGGGAGCTAACGCATACCCAACAGGGTGATTTGCTTTGCATCAATACGCTGCGTACTAACACTCTGGTACGTGAAGCTATTGAACAGAATTTAATCAATGAATTATTTTGTTACAGTAAAATATGTGGCGAGGTGAAATACGTCAGTCAGAATAGCCGTATCAATTTGTTATTACAGGCAAAAACCCTGATTAACTGCTATATTAAAGTGAAGTCATTGATATTGCTGCAACAACAATGTAGTTATTTCCCTGATGCGGTAGCGTGACTTAACGTGTTTAAATGGCAGTGTTGTTCTTTGCCGTATTGCACAGTAATATTGAACAATTCATACCTGTACATCATATAGATGTAAGTTATGCGGCATTGTTAGCACAAGTGTATAAATTGGAAGTCGAAGTCATTTATTATGGCGCTAAATTATCACCTGACGGTATAACTCTGTACAATAAGTTACCGTTTTTTATCGATAGCAGCAGTCAAACATGAAGAAGTTGACAACCGGTTAGCACACTGTCACGCACGTCTTCTTTCACAGTATTGTCAATAGGGCGATGGGAATAATTGCTAACCTACCTTCCTTCTGTTATTTATAGCGGCCTGTTTCCCCCCGTATTGGGGATTCAATAGCGCGTATTTATTGTATGTAGGAGAAGCAACATGCAAGAAGGGCAAAAACGTAAAACATCTTCCTTGAGCATTCTCGCCATAGCTGGGGTGGAGCCATACCAAGAGAAACCAGGCGAAGAGTACATGAACGACTCCCAGTTATCGCATTTCAGGCGTATACTTGAAGCATGGCGTAATCAGCTTAGAGACGAAGTTGAGCGTACTGTATCGTATATGCAAGACGAAGCTGCTAACTTCCCTGACCTGGTTGACCGGGCCGCGCAGGAAGAAGAGTTCAGTCTCGAACTACGTAACCGTGACCGTGAACGCAAACTGATCAAAAAGATCGAGAAAACTCTGAAGAAAGTGGAAGACGAAGATTTCGGCTACTGTGAATCCTGTCGCGTGGAAATTGGTATTCGCCGCCTTGAAGCGCGTCCGACCGCTGATTTGTGCATTGACTGCAAGACCTTGGCAGAAATCCGCGAGAAACAGATGGCTGGCTAATAAAGTATTATACCCTAAATAATCCGAGCTGCAGTAAAGCGGCAACGCAGCGACAATTCGGTCAGGAAGAAGAAGCAATTTAAACCACGCGTGCTCTGTGCCGCAGAATAAACCTCAGGGATGAGGTTTACTAATCCCCAGGTGCCTACCCCAGTATCAGCCTATCCCAGTAGTAGGCGCACATTATTATTGCAGCCAGTTTGCAAAGGGACAGCGCGCAACAACCGTAGCGTACACGCAGTACGTGAGGATGGTGAGTAATGTCCATGGCTAAAATGGCAAATAAAATAGCCTAACGGGTCAGGTTCTTAGTGACTGGAGTAAGCGAGAAAAGCTAACGCACAGTAAACTTGAAGTATGACGGGTATACGCTAAATGATTAGTGGCATCAAGGCAGCAAAAGCATACATCCCGATGAGCTTTTTAGTCAGTGACTTTTATAGTCTACACCGATACAGCTTCAAATATAATGAGTAAATTACCGTTGCGTGTGCCGCCCAGAAAAATGTTGAGCCTTTCTTCTCTGATATGCAAGAAAGTCACTATGTGGGGCGCGTTGCCCCTTTGTCATGTAGGGATCTGCATTTTGGTTCGCTGATTGCCGCTCTCGAAAGCTACCTCCAAGCCCGCGCCAGATGCGGGCAGTGGTTGGTGTGCGCATTTAAGATATCGATCCCCCACGCGAAGTCACCGGTGCTGCCAGACGTATCTTATCCGCATTAAAACATTATGGTCTTTTCTGGAATGGTCACGTCATTTAACAATCTCAACGTCATGATGCTTACCGTACCGCATTGGATCTGTTACAACAACAGGGGCTATGTTATTAATGCACCTTTACGCGTAGTCGTATTTAGCATATTGGTAGCCTGTACTATGGCCACTGCCGTGATTTGCATTTCAGCCCTCATAGTTCCGCCATCCGTTTTCGTCAATTTTCCCCGGCCTATGCGTTTCATGATGGTTTGCAGGGAGAAGAGCGCATCAATCTGGTGCTAACCAGCGAGGACTTTATCATTCGCCGCCGCTATGGGCTGTTTGCCTATAATTTGGTGGTGGTGATTAACGACCATTTCTAGGGCGTTACCGAAATACCGAAATCTTGCGCGGTACCGATTTGATCGCGCCGACGGTGCGTCAGATTGCGCTGTATAATTAGTTGCAGCTCTTATAGTGCCCTCTTACCTGCATCTACCGCTGGCACTGGAGTCAATGGCATCAAGCTATCTAAGTATAATAATGCGCCTACGGTTCCCAGTAGCGATCCGCGCCTGGTGCTGTTTGCCGCGCTAAAATTTCTATGCCAACCATTGCCGGAAAGATGGCAAGATCTTGACATGTCGTTATTATTGATCTTGGCAGTCGCGCACTGGAAGCTGGAAAACGTGCAGTCCTAGGACGCTATCGCTCTGGTTAAAAATACATCGGCATTCTCAAAGGAGCCAGGGTGAGCTATGATTAGCTGCAATTTTTGTCAGTTCTATTTTTATCCGTCACTAACGAGGTGTACCATTTTTACCCGAGTAGCCAATTTGTTTTGCCGTAAGGTACTCATCCGCGATGACAAACTGCTCCGCGATAAAACACCGGTCAGAGATAAAAACCTAGCTTGCAAAAAAAGCGCGGCGGCAGAAGAGCGCACCGCGTCGCTACAACGTGCCGCTAATCACGGCAGATCAACAGACCCAGACCGCCGCTCTGTAGCGCGTAAACTTCCGCCGTTTTCCGCCACGCAAGGAACTGGCTCTATGACCACCATCCCGCGCGAACATCATTCTATCTCACGCAAAGACATAAGCGAGAACGCGCTGAAAGTGCTGTACCGCCTGAACAAATTCGGCTTTGAGTCCTATTTGGTCGGTGGCGGTGTGCGTGATCTGTTATTGGGGAAAAAACCGAAAGATTTCGACATCACCACCAACGCTACGCCCGAGCAGGTACGCAAGCTATTTCGCAATTGCCGACTGGTGGGCCGCCGTTTCCGTTTGGCACACGTGATGTTCGGGCCAGAAATTATTGAGGTTGCAACCTTTCGTGGGCACCATGAGCAAACCCCGGAATATGACAAGAATTCTTCCCAGCAGGCACAAAACGGCATGCTGCTGCGCGACAACATTTTCGGTTCTATTGAAGAAGACGCTCAACGCCGTGATTTCACCATCAATAGTCTATACTACGGCGTGGCAGATTTCACGCTGCGTGATTACGTTGATGGCCTGCGCGATTTACAGCAGGGCGTGATCCGCCTGATCGGTGATTCAGAAACTCGCTACCGTGAAGATCCAGTACGCATGCTGCGCGCAGTGCGCTTCGCCGCCAAGTTGGGCATGACCATCAGCGATGAGACCGCCGAGCCTATCCCGCGCCTAGCCTCGCTGCTGCACGAGATCCCACCCGCGCGCCTGTTCGAAGAATCTCTCAAACTGCTACTGGCTGGCTACGGCTACCCTACCTACTTGAAGCTGTGCGAATACCAACTGTTCCAGCTGCTGTTTCCACTGATTTGGCGCCACTTCACGCCAAATCACGCCATATTGATGGAACGCACACTGATACTGGCTCTGAAGAATATCGACCAACGCTTGCAGAATAGCATGGGCGTCACCCCGGCGTTTTTGTTCGCCGCCATGCTATGGCATCCGCTGCTGGAGCACGCGCAGAAATTAGCGCAGGAAAGCGGCCTTGGATATTACAACGCATTCGAGTTTGCGATGAACGATGTGTTGGATGAACAGTGTCGTTCACTGGCCATTCCAAAACGCATTACCACACTGGTGCGCGACATTTGGCAGTTGCAGCTACGCCTAATCCGCCGCCAAGGCAAGCGAGCGCACATGCTAATGGAGCACCCGCAGTTCCACGAAGCCTATAATTTGCTGGCGCTGCGCGCCGAAGTGGAAGGCAATCAGGAAATGCTGCACTTATCCGAGTGGTGGAGCGAGTTCCAGCTCGCCACGCCAGCACGTCAGAAGGCAATGCTAAAGTGACGAAGCAGCACCGCGCTGTCGGGTACAGCGTAAAAAGGGAGCATAGTGTTTCACGCTTATATCGCGCTGGGTAGCAACCTAGCACAGCCGCTACAGCAGATTAACGCCGCTCTGGAGGCACTGGGGCATCTCCCCCGCACCAAGCTGATCGTTTGTTCATCTTTTTACCGCTCCAAACCGCTGGGGCCACAGAACCAACCGGACTTCCTTAACGCGGTGGTGTTGTTAGATACCCTGTTGCCTCCTGAACAACTGCTTGATCACACTCAGGCGATAGAACGTCATCAAGGGCGTATACCTAAGGATGAACGTTGGGGGCCACGCCTTCTAGATTTGGACATCATGCTGTATGACGATCAAGTTATTGACACCGATCGCCTAACGGTGCCGCATTATGACCTAAAAGAGCGTGAGTTCATGCTCTATCCGCTAGCTGAAATCGCTCCTAATATCGTCTTCCCAGATGGCGAATCGCTCGTCAACTGCCTGAAACGCGTGCCGGAAAACGGCATGGTGCTGTGGCATTGTCGGTCGGTAATTCGCTGAGCATGATGCTAGAGGGTCACCATTCCACTCTGCCAGTCACTGTTGCCGCCATCGTTTACAATACCTGCGCATTGCGCCAAGGCGCGCCAGCCTTCGTATTACTAGCTGATCTACCCTTCATGAGTGCCACCTTCTAACTTCACCATGTTGGCCTCCGCCCGCATCAGCTCGTCGGCATTGTTTAAGTTGGAAGTTGGCAATTGGCTACGCGAAACGGTGAAAATGCATTACTGAATGAGCAGTGCCGGTATGCGGCCACTTGGAGCTGACACCAAAGTCAGTCAACTTTTTTGGCGGCTACAAGGTATAGGAACGCGATAAGCAGGATGGCATTCAACTGTTAGTGTTGGCCATACGTAACGACCAAGTCGGCTCGCCAAGTCTCCGAAGCGCTGTCAATTACGGTCATTGGCGGCGGTGCGTGTAACGCTACCTATGACTAGATCCTGATGATGAATGATGTTTTAGGTATTATCAGTAATCATACGCCGAGATTTGCTAAAAACTTCCTGGTGTACAGCAGCAATATCCGTAAGGCAGTGCGGCAATATATCCAGGAAAGAGAGCAAGTCCTCTATCCGGCAGAAGAACACTCTTTAAATTAACAATAGGTTTAATCTATCCCATTAGGCGTACATTTTTGCAATCCGTTTGCATAGGGACAGCACATAACAACCGCCGCATATATAGAATGCGTGGGAATGGTGAGCACTGCCCAGGGCCAAAATTGCAAATAAAATAACCTAATAAGATAGGTGCTTAATAGGTGTGATAGCGGTGGCCAGTTCCTAATGTGAGGATAGTGGCACGGGTCAATCACCCACAGGCAAGTAAAATAGCCGATCAAAGGAGTACCTAATGATTATTATTGAATCCCTGCCATTGCTGCGCCAACAGATCCGCAGCTGGCGTCAGGACAGTAAGCGTATTGCGCTGATACCGACCATGGGCAACCTGCATCATGGCCACATGATGCTGGTCGATGAGGCGCACGCCCGCGCTGATTTCGTGGTAGTGAGCATTTTCGTTAACCCGATGCAGTTCGAACGACCAGACGATCTGGCGCGCTATCCGCGCACTTTGCAGGAAGACTGTGAGAAGTTGGCCCGTAGCGGTGTAGATCTGGTATTCGCGCCAGTAGTGGGCGATATCTACCCACAGGGGCTGGAACAGCAAACCTACGTTGATGTACCGGGCATTGCTACCATGTTGGAAGGAGCAAGCCGCCCCGGACATTTTTGCGGCGTCGCCACTATTGTCAGCAAGCTATTCAATTTGGTGCAACCAGATATAGCCTGCTTTGGTGAAAAAGACTATCAGCAGTTGGTACTCATCCGCAAAATGGTGGCGGATATGGGCTACGATATTGACATCGTCGGAGTGCCAACCGTGCGTGCCAAAGACGGGTTGGCGCTTAGTTCGCGCAATAGCTACCTAACCGCAGAAGAGCGTAAAATCGCCCCGCAGCTTCACAAGATAATGAATGAATTAGCGCAGCAGTTTATCAACGGCGAACGCCACATTGATGAGATGCTGGAACAAACGGCAGAACAACTACGTTCCGCTGGTTTTACCCCGGATGCGCTGTTTATCCGCGATGCCGATAGCCTACAGTCACTGACAGACGATAGCCGCCGCGCAGTGGTATTGATGGCCGCTTGGTTGGGTCAGGCACGTCTAATAGACAATCAACAGGTTGATCTGACACTGTAAGCCATTTTATTTGCGATCGTCACTGTGCCGATGCGCTTTAAAGCAGGCAAGAGCGGTAATCGGGGCGATAAGGATCAGAGGTAAAGGATACTGAACAGTTGTTTAACTCAACGCCTGTGAAGGCTAATATTTAATTAGGTAAATTTATGATACGTACTATGATGCAAGGCAAGCTACATCGGGTGAAAGTTACGCAAGCTGACTTGCATTACGAAGGATCCTGTGCCATCGACCAAGATTTTTTGGCGGCTGCTGGCATTCTGGAATATGAAGCCATCGATATTTATAACGTTGATAACGGCCAACGCTTCTCCACTTATGCCATCGCTGCCGAGCGTGGTTCACGCATTATTTCGGTTAATGGCGCGGCAGCGCGCTGCGCCTGCGTCGGCGATAAGCTGATCATTTGTTCCTATGTGCAGATGAGCGATGCCGATGCCCACCAGCACCATCCCAAAGTAGCCTACTTTGAGGGTAACAACCACCTGTTGCGCAAGGCGAAAGCGCTGCCAGTTCAGGTCGCTTGAGCATCATAACGGGCGGGTTATTCGCCCGTTATTTTCTCATTGTACTGCCCGCCTACCCCAGTTATTTTGCTATCCGAACTGCCATTGTATGGATGGCATCGGTGCGCAGAATATACAGCCGCTTCACTGTATAGGGGTTATCCCCCTGTTTTACCTTGCTTTGAACCGTAGTCACTGCCATATATAATCCGGTTTCTTTCGCCGCCTAAATCACTTGTTGGTTATAGCCACCAAAAGGATAGGAAAGGTACAGCACATGCGGAGTAAACTGCGACAATGCGCGGCGGGAATGCTAAAAATTAAACTCAATATTATGCTGCAAACGACTCAGCAAGATCGGATGTCGGTTGCCATTAGTGCAGTGTAGGAAGTGGGTATGCAACTGCACGTCAAACACCGTTTGAATCTGCTTAAGCTCCGAAATACTCATGAACTGCAACGAGTCTGGGTTCCACTTCTACCGATGGCGCTTAATGCGTTGAGATATGATAAATGCCGTGGCGCGAAAACCGTAATGCTTCAGTACTGAGTAATAATATCGATAAACCGACTTTAATTCATCATTGAAAGTCAGCACCACCGCTTTACCCGGAAGGTTGATCTGGTTTTTTAGGTAAGCTTCCAACTGATACAGCGAGATAGTATCATAACCTGCCTGTTTGAGGTAAGTCATCTGGTTGCTGAACGCTACATCCGAGGTGGTGGTAGATGTGTAACGGAAGCATTTATTCTCTTCTTTCTTTAGTAGATGATAATAAATCAGTACTGGGATTCCAGTGTCGATCTCGACATCCAGCCCGCTGACTTAGGCTAGCCGCTCGCCAATGTTGATCTCATACCAGATATTATTCTGCCGATCCTGCAGTTTACCGATGAGCGGATAGCGTAGGTTTTCTTCAAGCCGAACGAATACCTCGCTACCATTATCCGCGTCGTTATAAACATTGATCACCTTTTGGGTGATCATATAATAATCAGCTGCGCAGGCCACAGCCACGTTTAATCAGATACCAAGAAAACAGATAGAATAGCAAGATAAATCCCATCAGCACTGCCATGCTGAAGACTAACGACACATCGCTGATACCGAGGAAACTATAGCGGAAAACACTGATTATATAGACGATCGGATTTAGCTTGGATACCGCCTGCCAGAATGGTGGCAGCAGCGTCAGCGAATAGAATACTCCGCCCAGATAGGTCAGCGGTGTCAGTACGAAGGTCGGGATCAAGCTAATGTCATCGAAAGTGGTGGCGAACACCGCATTGATTAAACCTGCCAACGAGAACAGCACCGCTGTTAGTAGAAGTATCAGTACGATCGCCCACCAAGAGTACACGTGCAAAGGCACAAAAAACAGCGAGATGATAGTGACCATCATGCCAACGCAAATGCCACGCGCCACGCCGCCACTAACATAACCTGCAATCACCACATGGGTCGGCACCGGTGCTACCAATAGTTCTTCAATATTGCGTTGGAATTTGGCGCTGAAGAACGACGAGGCAACATTGGCATACGAGTTAGTGATCACCGCGATCATGATCAGGCCGGGAACGATAAACTGCATATAACTGAAGCCGTGCATATCCCCGATTCGTGTACCGATCAAGTTACCGAAGATAATGAAATACAGCGCCATGGTAATCACAGGCGGCACCAAGGTTTGGATCCAGATGCGTGCAAAGCGGTGGATCTCTTTAGTAAAGATGCTTTTTAAGGCTACCCAATACAAACGCCTCATATTTTTTCTCCATTACCATTTATCATAGTGATGAGCAGCTCTTCTAGCCGGTTAGCTTTGTTGCGCATGCTCAGCACCTGCACACCCTGCGCGCTCAATTGGCCGAACAGGCCATTCAGTCCCTGCTCACGCATCACTTCCACCTCCAAGGTACCGGTGTCAGTCAGGCGGCTTTGGTAACCATTTAGCTGCAGCAGCGGGTTTTTCACCGCCAGATCGAGGATGAAGGTTTCCGATTTCAGCTTAGAGAGTAGCCCTTTCATCGAAGTATTTTCCATCAGTTCGCCATTTTGGATGATGCCGATATTGCGGCACAGCATCTCCGCCTCTTCCAGATAGTGAGTGGTTAGGATAATGGTGGTGCCCTGAGCATTCAGCTCTTTCAGGAAGCCCCACATTGATCGGCGTAGTTCGATATCTACTCCGGCGGTTGGTTCGTCGAGGATCAGTAGTTTGGGCTGATGCATTAGCGCACGAGCGATCATCAAACGGCGCTTCATGCCGCCGGAAAGCATGCGCACACACTCATTGCATTTACCCCACAGATCAAGTTGAGTGAGGTATTTCTCCGCACGCGCTAGCGCTTCATGCCGCATGACGCCATAGTAGCCAGCTTGGTTGACCACAATCTGCGTTACGGTCTCGAACGGATTGAAGTTAAACTCCTGTGGCACTATCCCAAGTTGGCGTTTGGCGTTAACGATATCTTTATCGATGTCATAGCCGAAAACTCGCACTCTGCCAGTGGTTTTTTTGACCAGAGAGCTGATAATGCCGATAGTGGTGGATTTTCCAGCCCCGTTTGGCCCCAGCAGGCCATAAAAATCTCCGATCTCAACATTCAGATCTATGCCACGCAATGCATTTACACCACCGGCATAGGTCTTGGCTAGTTGCGATAATTCTAGTGCATAATTCATATATAAAAGAGTACCTTATAACGATAAATAGGCCATCGGATCTGGGCGCAAAGAGAATCTCATCATCGACTGCATTTTTAATAAATACCTGCGTCAAATAGTAGTTTACTGAAGGAACTAAATCCGGTTTGAGCGGTCTGATCAACAATCGCCAAATATCACAACCCTTCACAACCGGACTGAATTATGCTGATCATAGCATCCATCCCCGGACATCAACGACGTCAGATGCAAAAAATTATCTAGAAAACATCAGATAAAAATTATGCCAGACGCCTTATCGCCATGTCTATGTTACACCGTGTCAACACGCTAACTTACCTAGGTAAAATCTTATGTGCCGCCCGTTCTTCTGTCGGACGATAGGTTAATTTGTTCACATTGGGCGGCTATAAAGGATTGGAAAGCCTTTTACATGGACACCACCGAAAATGGCCCACGGAGGCGATGTTAAAAATGCTTGATTTGCTCGCTCAGCATTCTCAACAGGACTGTAGCTATCTGCGCTATCGGTGGAATACTAAGATGCTAACGATTGAAATTAATAAATTATTCAACTCGACGTTACATTCTTGCTTTCTTCGGCGCTGGAGGTGCTGTATTAAATAAATCAAGCTGCATAAGAATATGACGAGTTGAAATAAAATGCGCGTGAGCAGGCGGCGATAGCTAAAGAGGCCTTATCACATGCTGCGCTGTGATCGTTCTTCGCATTATTTATCGGCGCGGTGATCAGAGCGCCGGCTGGGTTGTGGGTGGTAACCACCAAACACCCACCGTGTGACCGAAAGTCAACCGTAAGTTGTCATGATCTCAGCCTCTTTTCGCACTGTATCTTTGGCATAATTTGGTGATACCATCCACCAAGCCGAAAGAGGCTTGAGTGAGATAAACCCTTCATTCTGTATACCAAGTTAGATTTAACTCTTGTGGGCGAGATCTGCCATCTAACTTAGCAAACCCAAAACTCAATTTTTGTATTGCATGTGATCTGGCGTGTGGTTCACCACTGTAGATAAGGATTTTTAATGCCTGTTATTTCGCTTCCCGACGGAAGTCAGCGTCATTTTGATTACCCTATTTCCCCGTTGGATGTTGCACGTGATATCGGTCCTGGTTTAGTGCAAGCCTGTATTGCTGGACGTGTCAATGGTGCGCTGGTTGACGCCTGTGATTTGATTAAATCCGATGCGCAGTTAGCGATCATCACCCTCAAAGATGCCGAGGGTCTGGAAATCATGCGCCACTCTTGTGCGCATCTGTTAGGACACGCCATTAAACAGTTATGGCCGGACACTAAAATGGCCATCGGCCCGGTGATCGATAACGGTTTCTACTATGACGTTGACATCGAACGTGCTTTGACTCAGGAAGATTTGGATCTACTGGGAAAGCGGATGCATGCGTTAGCTGATAAAGACTACGATGTCATCAAGAAAAAGGTCAGTTGGCAGGAGGCGCGTGATACCTTCGCTGCGCGTGGTGAAAGCTATAAAGTAGCGATTCTGGACGAGAACATCGGCCATGATGATCTTCTTGCCCTGTATCATCACGAAGAATACATCGACATGTGCCGTGGGCCACATGTACCGAATATGCGTTTTTGCCATCATTTTAAGCTACAAAAAACTTCTGGCTCATACTGGCGCGGCGACAGCAAAAATAAAATGTTGCAGCGTATCTACGGCACCGCGTGGACGGATAAGAAGCAGTTGAACGCCTATCTGCAACGTTTGGAAGAGGCAGCCAAACGCGATCATCGTAAGATCGGTAAACAGCTCGACCTGTATCATATGCAGGAAGAAGCACCTGGCATGGTTTTTTGGCACAAAGATGGCTGGACCGTGTTCCGTGAATTGGAAGCTTTTGTGCGCATGAAGCTCAAAGAGTATCAGTATCAGGAAGTGAAAGGTCCGTTCATGATGGATCGTGTGCTGTGGGAAAAAACTGGTCATTGGGAAAACTATAAAGACGCCATGTTCACCACCTCGTCGGAAAACCGCGAGTACTGTATTAAGCCGATGAACTGCCCAGGCCATGTACAGATCTTCAACCAAGGCTTAAAGTCGTATCGCGATTTGCCATTGCGCATGGGAGAGTTCGGCAGTTGCCACCGTAATGAACCTTCGGGTTCTCTACACGGTTTGATGCGTATACGTGGCTTTACGCAAGATGACGCCCACATCTTTTGTACCGAAGAGCAGGTGCGTGCCGAAGTAAACACATGTATTCGTATGGTCTATGATGTATATGCTACCTTTGGTTTCAATAAAATTGTGGTTAAGTTGTCTACCCGCCCCGAGAAGCGTATTGGCACGGATGATATGTGGACTCGTGCGGAAGAAGACCTGGCCGCTGCACTGACCGAAAACGGTATTCCATTTGAATATCGGCCGGGTGAGGGGGCCTTCTACGGACCAAAAATTGAATTTACCCTGTATGATTGTTTGGATCGCGCATGGCAATGTGGTACCGTGCAGCTTGATTTCTTCTTACCTGGTCGTTTAGGCGCATCCTATGTTAGCGAAGACAACGATCGTGTCGTGCCGGTAATGATTCACCGCGCCATATTGGGTTCTACGGAACGTTTCATCGGTATCCTTACTGAAGAATACGCTGGATTCTACCCAACGTGGATATCTCCAGTGCAGGTCGTGGTGATGAATATCACCGACAGCCAGTCCAATTATGTCCAGCAAGTGACCAAAAATCTGCAAGATGCCGGTATTCGCACTAACGCAGACTTGAGAAATGAGAAGATAGGATTTAAAATTCGCGAGCATACATTACGTCGGGTTCCTTATATGTTGGTATGCGGTAATAAAGAGGTCAAAGCAGGCAACGTTGCCGTTCGTACCCGCCGTGGCAAAGATTTAGGAAGCCAAGACGTAAACGAAGTCGTAGACAAGCTGCTAAAAGAGATCCGCAGCCGTAGTCTTCATCAACTGGAGGAATAAAGTATTAAAGGCGGAAAAAAAGTTCAATCAGCTCGTCCCAATCGCATTAACAGAGAAATTCGGGTGCAAGAAGTTCGCCTAACAGGCATCGATGGCGAGCAGATTGGCGTTGTAAGTCTGAATAAAGCTCTTGAAAAAGCAGGGGAGGCGGGCGTTGATTTAGTTGAAATCAGCCCAAATGCCGAACCGCCAGTTTGCCGGATAATGGATTACGGCAAATTTCTCTACGAGAAGAGCAAGTCGACCAAAGAACAGAAGAAGAAGCAAAAAGTTATTCAAGTTAAGGAAATCAAATTCCGTCCTGGTACTGATGATGGCGACTATCAGGTCAAACTACGCAACCTAGTTCGCTTTCTAGAAGATGGCGATAAAGCCAAAATCACTCTGCGTTTCCGTGGACGCGAAATGGCGCACCAACAGATCGGCATGGAAGTGCTTAACCGCGTCCGTAGAGATCTGTGTGAAGAAACTGATCTAGCCGTTGTTGAATCCTTCCCGACGAAGATCGAAGGCCGTCAAATGATCATGGTGCTCGCACCGAAGAAGAAACAGTAAGGCTTCCAAGTAATCGAAGCCGCACAGCAATCGGGCTGTGCGGTTGTATGGGTTTTATTCTCCTAACTAATTCGCTGTTTAACAATGCGAAGTGGATTTAATTAAAATGCCAAAGATTAAAACTGTACGTGGTGCCGCCAAACGCTTTAAAAAGACCGGTAGCGGCGGTTTTAAGCGCAAACATGCTAACCTACGTCATATTCTGACCAAAAAAGCAACCAAGCGTAAACGTCACCTGCGGCCAAAAGGCTTGGTGTCTAAAAACGATCTGGCTCTGGTTATCGCGTGCCTGCCGTACGCATAAATCATCTTTTTGAATTTAGAATAAGACTTTAGGAGAGAGCATATGGCTCGCGTAAAACGTGGTGTAATTTCACGCGCACGTCACAAGAAAATTATAAAGCAGGCAAAAGGATACTACGGTGCCCGTTCGCGCGCATATCGTGTTGCCTACCAGGCGGTAATGAAGGCAGGTCAGTATGCTTACCGTGACCGTCGCCAACGCAAGCGTCAATTCCGTCAGCTATGGATTGCACGTATCAACGCTGCTGCTCGCCAGAGCAGTCTATCTTATAGCAAATTCATAAACGGCCTAAAAAAAGCCTCTATTGAAATAGACCGTAAGATCCTTGCTGATATCGCAGTCTTCGACAAAGTGGCCTTCAGCACACTGGTTGAGAAAGCGAAAGCAGCTTTGGTGTAATAAAGTCAAAAGAGGGGGCATGATGCCCCCTCTTATTTTATTCATCTTTTATAGCTATAAGTATTGACTTTCATGAACAATAGCTATAGCAGAGGAGATGTAATCATCGATAAGGTAATACAATCCATGTATGTAGCTATTTTCGCTTCTTTTTTTGCTTTAGCGTTTGATTTCAGGAGGCTTGCGCGTAAGAAAAGAAACGAAAAGTAGCGCCTAAGCCTCCCTTGTGGAGGCTTTTCTTTTTTTGGGTGCCATCCGCTACGGCTGCTGAGCCGTAGCGCTGTTTAAATCGGTTACTTAACCGATTTGTCATGATTTAGCACGCCAGCTACTACTTGAAAGTCTTTGAAGATAAACCAAAAGCGTGTTCGAATAAACTATTACAATTAATGAGGGCCATAGCGGCCAAAAGAAGAGGAAAGCAATGCCACATCTCACAGAGCGGGTTGCCAATGCCAAGGCAGCCATAGAAGATGCCCAGGATGCTGCCGCGTTAGATTTAGTACGCGTCGAATATTTTGGGAAAAAAGGCCATTTTACCCTACAAATGCAGTCTCTACGTGACGTGCCAAAAGAAGGTCGTCCAGCGGCTGGTGCAGTAATCAATCAGGCGAAACAGGCGGTACAGGATGCATTGAATGTGCGTAAAAAAGCACTGGAAACCGTAGTGTTGAACGAGCGTTTGGCTGCTGAAACTATTGATGTATCTCTACCGGGTCGCCGTATGGAAAACGGTGGGTTGCATCCGGTGACTCGCACCATCGATCGTATCGAAACCTTCTTTGCTGAGCTGGGCTTCTCTGTGGCTACCTGGCCGGAAATCGAAGATGACTATCATAACTTCGATGCGTTAAATATTCCTGGTCACCACCCTGCGCGTGCCGATCATGATACCTTCTGGTTAGATGCCACGCGTCTGCTGCGTACCCAGACTTCTGGTGTGCAAATTCGTACCATGAAGAACCAAAAGCCGCCAATTCGGATTATTGCACCGGGCCGTGTTTATCGTAATGACTACGATCAAACTCACACTCCAATGTTCCATCAGATGGAAGGGTTGATCGTCGATAAAGATATCAGCTTTACCAACCTGAAGGGAACGCTGCACGATTTCTTGAACAATTTCTTTGAAGCAGATTTGCAGGTTCGTTTCCGTCCCTCTTACTTCCCGTTCACCGAACCGGCCGCAGAAGTTGACGTGATTGGCAAGGATGGTAAGTGGCTGGAAGTGCTCGGTTGCGGCATGGTACATCCGAACGTTCTGCGTAATGTCGGTATCGATCCGGAAATTTACTCCGGCTTTGCCTTTGGCATGGGCATGGAGCGTCTGGCGATGTTGCTCTACGGTGTCACGGATTTACGGGCATTTTTCGAAAACGATCTGCGTTTCCTCAAACAGTTTAAGTAAGGCGGGAATATCACATGAAATTCAGTGAATTCTGGTTGCGCGAGTGGGTAAACCCAGCCATCAGCAGCGAAGCATTGTCCGACCAAATCACCATGGCAGGCTTGGAAGTAGATGGGGTAGAACCGGTCGCTGGTGCCTTTCACGGCGTAATGGTGGGCGAAGTGGTCGAATGCAGCCAGCATCCTAACGCCGACAAACTGCGCGTCACCAAAGTCAACATTGGCGGCGATCGCTTGCTGGATATCGTCTGCGGTGCACTAAACTGCCGTGCTGGCTTGAAAGTGGCAGTAGCTACCGTGGGTGCGATACTGCCGGGTGACTTTAAAATCAAGGCAACTAGACTGCGCGGCAAACTTTCAGAAGGCATGCTATGTTCGTTTTCTGAACTGGGTATTTCCGACGACTATGATGGCATCATCGAACTGCCAAATGACGCGGCGATCGGTACCGATATCCGTGACTATCTGCAACTAAATGACAACACCATCGAAATTAGCGTCACGCCAAACCGCGCCGACTGCCTGGGCATTATCGGCATTGCGCGTGATGTCAGCGTGCTTAACAAAATGGCCTTAACCGAACCGGATATGAGTCCGGTTGTCGCTACAATTTATACTACGCTACCCATTCGTGTTGACGCGCCTCAGGGATGCCCGCGTTATCTCGGCCGTGTGGTAAAAGGCATAAACATCAAGGCTACCAGCCCGTTTTGGATGCGTGAAAAACTGCGCCGCTGTGGCATTCGTTCCATTGATGCGGTGGTCGACGTCACCAACTACGTGTTGCTGGAGCTTGGACAGCCTATGCATGCCTTTGATCTGAAACGTATCGAAGGCGGCATCGTGGTGCGTATGGCAGAAGAAGGGGAGACCTTGACGTTACTGGATGGTAACGAAGTCAAATTGCATACTGACACCTTAGTGATTGCTGATCATCATAAAGCGCTGGCAATGGGGGGAATCTTCGGCGGCAAGTATTCCGGGGTAAATAATGAGACTCAGGACGTGCTGCTGGAGTGTGCCTTCTTCAATCCGCTGTCGATCACTGGCCGTGCACGTCGCCATGGTCTGCAAACCGATGCTTCTCATCGCTATGAGCGTGGCGTGGACTACGCGCTGCAATACCAAGCGATGGAGCGTGCCACCCGCCTGCTGATTGACATTTGTGGTGGCCAGGCTGGCCCAGTGATTGATGTCACTGATGAAAATGAACTGCCCAAGCATACGACTATTCAACTACACCGCAAGAAGCTGGATCGCCTGCTCGGCCATGTAGTGCCGAGCGATCAGGTCAGCGATATTTTGCGTCGCCTTGGTTGCCAGGTTACCGATCAAGGAGACACCTGGTTGGCAGTTCCTCCAAGTTGGCGTTTTGACATGAAAATTGAAGAAGATCTGGTTGAAGAAGTAGTACGTGTTTACGGCTACAACAACATCCCAGACGTGCCGGTGCGCGGCGATCTGGTGATGATTAAACACCCTGAGGCTGATCTAACACTGGAACGTGTAAAGACTCTGCTGGTTGATCACGGTTTTCAGGAAGCGATCACCTACAGCTTTGTCGATCCTAAAGTGCAGGCATTATTGCACCCTGGCGAGGAAGCACTGATCCTGCCCAGCCCAATCTCGGCGGACATGTCAGTGATGCGACTGTCGTTGTATACTGGCCTGCTTTCTGCGGTGGTATATAACCAGAATCGCCAGCAAACTCGCCTGCGCCTGTTCGAAAGCGGCCTGCGCTTTGTGCCTGATACTTCAGCAAATTTGGGTATCCGCCAGGATGTCATGCTGGCGGGGGTGATCGCTGGCTATACCTACGACAAGCACTGGGATTTGGCGTGTAAGACAGTCGATTTCTATGATTTAAAAGGGGAACTGGAATCTGTCCTTGAGTTAACTGGTAAATTATCCGAAATTCAGTTCTGGGCTGTGGCCAATCCAGCACTCCATCCAGGGCAAAGTGCGGCAATTTATTTATACGGCGAATGCGTAGGTTACATTGGTATGGTTCATCCAGAACTGGAGCGTAAACTGGATCTTAATGGACGCACCCTGATGTTCGAATTGCAATGGGACAAGGTCGCAAGGCGCGCCGTGCCTCAGGCGCGGGAGATTTCTTGCTTTCCGGCAAACCGCCGTGATATCGCTGTAGTGGTGGCTGAAAACGTCGCCGCAGCAGATATATTGGCAGAGTGTAAGAAATTTGGCGCAAATCAAGTAGTTGACGTAGAATTGTTTGATGTGTACCGTGGCAAGGGAGTAGCAGAAGGTTATAAGAGCCTGGCTATCAGCCTGATATTGCAGGACACAGCTTGTACACTTGAAGAAGAGGAGATAGCCGCTACCGTTGCAAAATGTGTAGAGGCCTTAAGACAGCGATTCCAAGCATCCTTGAGGGATTGAATCTATGGCGCTTACTAAAGCTGTAATGTCAGAATACCTGTCTGAAAAGCTTGGGCTTAGCAAACGAGATGCTAAAGATCTGGTAGAACTTTTTTTTGAAGAGGTTCGCCGGGCTCTTGAGAGCGGCGATCAGGTAAAATTATCAGGTTTTGGCAACTTTGATCTGCGTAATAAGAACCAACGTCCGGGGCGTAACCCAAAGACCGGCGAAAACATTCCGATCACGGCGCGTCGCGTGGTCACCTTCCGTCCGGGTCAGAAGCTGAAAAGCCTGGTTGAGAACGCGATCCTAAAAGAGTAGGTAATGTTAAACCAAAAAGGCCGCTTTTGCGGCCTTTTTCATAGCCAACCCTGAATACACCGGTATTGGTAGGATGGCCGGATAACGACAGGCCAGGATTCTTTTTCATCTATTTTTCTTGAAAACCATTGATGGCGTGCTAGGCTAGCTTCGTTGCAAAGAGAAAAAGTAAATATTTATTAATGACTAAGATAAATTATTTTTATTATCAAGTTTAAATAGAAGGTGACGGTTCATTCTGTCAGAGAATCTAACTGATAATAATTTGTATCTTAAGGTTGCGTTAAACCTGCGGTTATAGCCCATCAGAAACGATTTTCTCTGGCGTTTAATACCAGTTAAATAAAAGAGATATACAGTGTCACCAAAAAAAGCTCGATATGTCTAGGGTTAACTATGAATCAATTTTTGCCTTTCTCGCGTCCCGCGATCAGCGATGAAGAAATCGCGGCAGTAGAAAAGGTACTACGTTCTGGGTGGATCACCACAGGGCCGCAAAATCAGATGTTGGAAAGTGAGTTCTGTTCTACCTTCGGATGCAAGCATGCGATTGCCGTCTGTTCCGCTACTGCGGGAATGCACATCACCTTGATCGCACTGGGCATCGGGCCAGGCGATGAAGTTATTACCCCCTCACAAACCTGGGTTTCCACCCTTAATATGATCGAATTGCTCGGCGCTACGCCGGTCATGATTGATGTTGACCGTGAAACGCTGATGGTCAACGCTGACGATGTTAACTCTGCCATCACGGCAAAAACTAAAGCTATCATCCCGGTACACCATGCCGGCGCACCATTACAGATGGATGCGCTGCGTGCTGTAGCGGAACGCCATAATCTCCCGTTAATCGAAGATGCCGCCCATGCGGTAGGTGCTCGTTACAACGGTGAGTGGGTCGGGGCGCGCGGTACGGCAATTTTTTCTTTTCACGCGATCAAGAACCTGACCTGTGCTGAGGGAGGCTTGATCGCCACCGATAACGATGCACTAGCGGATCGTCTGCGCTGCCTGAAGTTCCATGGTCTGGCTGTGGACGCCTTTGACCGCCAGCAATTGGGGAGGCGGCCACAAGCGGAAGTGGTAGAGCCGGGCTATAAATATAATCTTTCCGATATTCATGCAGCGATAGCCGTGGTACAACTGGCGCGTTTGCCTCAGTTGAATGCACGTCGGCAGGTGCTGGCGAAACGTTACTTGCAAGCGCTTGAAGGTTCACCGTTTTTGCCTCTTGGACTGCCGGCCTACCCGCACGATCACGCTTGGCACCTGTTTATGGTACGTGTAGACATTGTGCGCTGTGGTATTGACCGCGACCTCCTTATGGAGCGCCTAAAAGACGTTGGGATTGGCACTGGCCTGCATTTCCGCGCCGCGCACACCCAGAAGTATTATCGTGATCGTTATCCGCTACTGTCGTTGCCAAATACTGAATGGAATTCAGCGCGTTTGTGCACTTTACCGTTATTCCCTAGTATGACTAATGCTGATGTTGATCGCGTGGTCAAAGCCTTATTTTCTGTTGTGGAGCAATTACGTGTCTTTTGTTCAACCAATAAAAAAAGTGTCGGTGGTCATACCGGTATACAACGAGCAGGAAAGCTTGCCTACCCTGCTTAAACGTACCACTGCTGCCTGTAAGCATTTAACGCAACCCTATGAAATAATCCTGGTTGACGATGGTAGCAGCGATAGCTCTGCCGAGATACTTACTGCCGCTGCGCAACAAACGGAAAGGCAGGTAATTGCCGTACTATTGAATCGTAACTACGGCCAACACTCAGCGATAATGGCAGGTTTCAACGAAGTGACTGGTGATCTGATAATTACGCTGGATGCTGATCTACAAAACCCACCGGAAGAGATCCCACGGCTAGTCAGCGTAGCAGAAGAAGGGTATGACTTAGTGGGCACGGTGCGCGCCAATCGTCAGGATTCATGGTTTCGTAAAAGCGGATCCCGCATTATCAACATGATGATTCAGCGTGCTACCGGCAAATCTATGGGGGACTACGGCTGCATGCTGAGAGCCTATCGCCGTCATATCATTGATGCAATGCTGAACTGCCATGAACGCAGCACCTTTATTCCTATCCTGGCAAACACCTTCGCCAGACGTACTACAGAAATTGACGTGCGCCATGCCGAACGCGAGTTTGGCGATTCCAAATACAGCCTGATGAAGCTGATCAACCTGATGTATGATTTGGTTACCTGCTTGACGACTACACCGCTGCGCTTGCTCAGCGTTGTAGGCAGTATAGTTGCTCTTTCTGGTTTTGTACTAGCACTAGTGCTGATAGCATTGCGCCTGCTGCTGGGTCCTGAATGGGCGGCGGGTGGGGTGTTCACCCTATTCGCAGTATTGTTTACCTTTATCGGTGCCCAGTTTGTCGGTATGGGTCTGCTGGGTGAATACATCGGCCGTATCTATACCGATGTGCGCGCTCGTCCGCGTTATTTTGTTCAAAAAGTGGTTGGTGAAAAGCAGATCCATAAAATTCAGGAAGAAGAATGATGAAATCTATTGTCTTTGCTTACCATGATATCGGTTGTGCAGGTTTACAAGCGTTGACTGAGGCTGGTTATGATGTGCAGGCTGTATTCACGCATACCAACGATTCTGGTGAGAACAACTTCTTCTCCTCCGTTGCGCATCTTGGTGCTGAGCTGGAACTTCCGGTTTATGCACCGGAAGATGTGAACCATCCACTGTGGGCTGATCGCATTCGTCAGTTGCAACCGGATGTAATTTTCTCTTTTTATTATCGTAAGTTGCTAAGCACTGAGATCCTGTCTTTGGCACCTCAGGGTAGTTTTAACCTGCATGGTTCACTGCTACCATATTATCGTGGCCTTGCGCCGATAAACTGGGTATTGGTGAATGGTGAAAGCGAAACCGGTGCTACGCTGCATAAAATGGTCAAACGTCCTGATGCTGGCGATATCATCGGTCAATACAAAGTGGCGATCGCCGCAGATGACACGGCTCTTACGTTGCATAAAAAGGTGCTGGAAGCCGCACAAGAGCTGCTGAAAGAGGAATTGCCTAAGTTGAAAAACGGCACAGCCACCTTCACAGCCCAAAACGAAGCCAAAGCCAGCTATTTTGGGCGACGTACTGCCGCTGACGGCGAGATCATGTGGCACAAATCAGCTCAGGAAATAAATAATCTGGTGCGTGCGGTTACCGAACCCTACCCAGGCGCGTTTAGTTACATCGGCCAGCGCAAGCTAATTATCTGGCGCTCCCGCGTGCTTGATATTCAGCATGATAAACAGCCTGGGACGGTGCTAAGCGCTTCTCCATTGACTATCGCCTGTGGTAAGGGTGTGTTAGAAATCGTCTCTGGTCAGAACGAAAAAGGCCTTTACGTGCAGGGTAGTCGGCTGGCATATGAAATAGGCATCGTCACCGATGTACGCCTTGCCGCCAAGCCTAAGTCGGTGATGGAACGTCGTACCCGCGTATTGATCCTAGGTGTTAACGGCTTTATAGGAAACCACCTGACTGAGCGCTTGCTGCGCGATGATTGTTACGATATCTATGGCTTGGATATCGGCTCCTCCGCCATCAGCCGCTTTCTCGATAACCCACGTTTCCACTTTGTGGAAGGAGATATTAGCATTCACTCGGAGTGGATCGAGTACCATATCAAGAAATGTGATATCGTGCTGCCGCTGGTGGCAATTGCCACGCCGATAGAGTACACACGTAATCCACTCCGTGTATTTGAGCTGGATTTTGAAGAAAACCTGAAAATCGTCCGCGACTGCGTGAAATACAATAAACGCATCATATTCCCGTCCACCTCAGAGGTGTACGGCATGTGTGATGACAAAGAATTTGACGAAGACCACTCACGTTTGATCGTCGGGCCGATTAATAAACAACGTTGGATTTATTCGGTATCTAAGCAATTACTAGATCGTGTCATCTGGGCTTATGGAAGCAAAGAAGGGCTGAGATTTACTCTGTTTCGTCCGTTTAACTGGATGGGGCCGCGTTTGGACAGCCTGGATGCCGCGCGCATCGGTTCTTCACGCGCTATTACCCAGCTGATCCTTAACTTGGTGGAAGGCTCGCCAATTAAGCTGATGGATGGTGGGGCGCAAAAGCGATGTTTCACTGATATTAATGACGGTATTGAAGCGTTATTTCGCATTATCGAAAACTGTGATGAATTGTGCGACGGCCAGATTATTAATCTCGGCAACCCGAGCAATGAAGCGAGCATCCGTGAACTGGCGGAAATGCTGCTAGATAGCTTCAACCGTCATCCACTGCGCGATTATTTCCCGCCGTTCGCCGGTTTCAAAGATATTGAAAGTAGTAGCTACTACGGCAAAGGTTATCAGGACGTCGCACACCGTACTCCGAGTATCAAAAATGCTCGGCGTCTGCTGGGATGGCAGCCAAAGATTAAAATGAAACAAACCGTTACACATACGTTGGATTACTTCTTGCGCTCCACCGTTCAAGAGGGAAACGTTACATGAAGAAAGTCGGTCTGCGGGTTGATGTAGATACCTTTAGCGGCACTCGAAATGGGGTGCCGCAGTTGCTGGATCTGTTTGAGCAGTATCATATACAGGCCAGTTTCTTCTTCAGTGTTGGTCCGGACAATATGGGGCGTCATCTTTGGCGCCTTTTGCGTCCAAAGTTCCTGTGGAAAATGCAGCGTTCGAATGCCGCTGCACTGTATGGCTGGGATATACTTTTGGCTGGTACCGCCTGGCCTGGGCGCAATATCTCACGTGCGTTAGGGCCATTAATGAATCGCACCGCTGAGGCCGGTCATGAAGTGGGGCTACACGCCTGGGATCATCAAGGCTGGCAGGCTAATGCTGGTCGTTGGTCTGAGGCCCAGTTGACACAACAGATTCGACTGGGCGTTGATGCTTTGAGTGCTAGCACCAAACAGCTGGTGAAATGTTCAGCCGTGGCGGGATGGAGGGCTGATAAACTTGTACTGGAGGTGAAACAGCGCTTCGATTTCCACTATAACAGCGATTGTCGAGGTACTCACCCATTTAGACCGGTGTTGAGCAACAACCGACTCGGTACGGTGCAAATTCCTGTCACGCTGCCCACTTTTGATGAAGTGATTGGTAGGAAAGTCAGTATGGCTGGCTTTAATGACTTCATCCTGAAGGAGCTCGAAAATGATCGAGGCGTGCCGGTATACACCATTCATACGGAAGTGGAAGGGATGGCGCGGGCGTCGATGTTTGAACAGTTATTACAGCGGGCGCAGCAGCAGGGTATTGAATTCTGTCCGCTGAGCGAGATGCTGCCACAAGATTTAGCATCATTGCCATTAGGCCACATTACGCGTACTTCTTTCCCTGGCCGCGAAGGTTGGTTGGGATGTCAAACAGAAGTGAAGGAAGATTGATGAAGTTGCTAAAAGGAAAATGGGCAACATTGCTGGCCGTTTTTTTTACTCTAGCTTATTTAATTCCGCTAAAGGACCGTCTATTGTGGCAGCCTGATGAAACCCGCTATGCCGAAATCAGCCGTGAAATGCTGCAACGTGGTGATTGGGTGGTACCGCACTTGTTGGGGTTGCGCTATTTTGAAAAGCCGGTAGCTGGATATTGGTTCAATAACATGAGCCAATGGCTATTCGGCGACAATAATTTTGCGGTGCGTTTCGCTTCAGTATTTAGTACCGGAATAACAGCCCTATTAATATTTGCTCTTGCGAAGCTTATGTGGCGCAATACGCATCTCGCTTACATATCAGTATTAATTTTCTTATCGATGGTGTTGGTATTTAGCATCGGCACCTACAGCGTGCTCGATCCCATGATTGCCTTGTGGCTAACGGCGGCGATGGTCAGTTATTATCTGACGTTGAAAGCAACCTCAGCCAAATGTAAGCTAGGCGGCTACGCTTTGCTTGGGTTAGCCTGCGGTATGGGCTTTATGACCAAAGGATTCCTAGCACTGGCAGTGCCAGTGATTGCGGTTATCCCGGTAGTGATCCAACAGCGGCGCATCAAAGATCTGTTGCTCTTTGGGCCGGTGGCGATCTTGGTGGCGCTATTATTCAGCCTACCTTGGGCGCTAGCTATCGCCAAGCGAGAGCCAGATTTCTGGAATTATTTCTTTTGGGTAGAACATATCCAGCGCTTCGCTGAGGATAATGCTCAACACAAAGCACCGTTCTGGTATTATTTGCCGATTTTAATGGCGGTGGTGTTGCCGTGGCTGGCATTGCTGCCTGGAGCGTTACTCAAAGGTTGGCGCGAACGGGAGCAGCGACCAGAACTGTTCTTCCTGCTCAGTTGGGTAATGATGCCCCTGATCTTCTTCAGCGTTGCCAATGGCAAGCTACCGACCTACATTCTGCCATGCATGGCACCGTTGGCACTATTGATGGCTGCTTATGCGGAGGATGCTGCCAAGGCGCTGCGCAGAAAAGTATTCAAGATCAACGCACTGTTGAATGGGCTGTTTGGTCTGATTGGCATAGTAGTGCTGCTGCTGGGCTTTGGCCTGTTTCCTAAGGTGCAGTTGTTTACTTCTCAAGAATTGCAGAAAGGTATGATTGGCATTGTCGCTTTTGGCGGCTGGCTGCTGTTCGCGATTGTTTCCGCAAGCGACAAAGTTCAGCGGTGGTGCTGGGCAGCGGCTTGCCCGCTGTTACTGTGTCTGCTTATCAGTTACGCTATTCCGCAACAGGTGGCCGATTTTAAGTTACCGCAGAGTTTTATTCGCGCTAACAGGGCAGAGCTGGAACACAGCCAATACGTGCTGACCGATAGCGTGGGTCAAGCAGCTGGCTTGGCATGGGAACTAAAGCGCAGCGACGTACTGATGTTCAGCCACAAAGGGGAGGTCATCAACGGCTTGGAATACCCAGATGCCAAAGATCGTTTTATCAGCTATGCCAGCTTCCCAGAGTGGTTGTTACAGGCTCGTAAACAGGGAAATGTGTCGTTGGTTTTGCAGTTTTCACGCGGAGAAAGTCTTGAACAACAGCGCCTACCTGCAGCCGATAAGGTTCAGGTAATGAATCGCCTGGCGTTAGTTTGGTACAAACAGCAGCTATGATTGGTTTTCTGTTAGTGATAGTGGTTAGCTTGCTAACTTGTGGTGGGCAACTATGTCAGAAACAGGCGGTGCACTGCTGGCAACTACCTGCCGAGGTGCGGCTGAAGAAGACGCTGTGTTGGCTGACATTGGCAGTATTACTGCTGGTGTTAGGCATAGTGGTATGGCTTAAGGTGTTGCAGCACCTGCCGATCAGCCTAGCTTACCCACTGCTCAGTCTTAACCTGGTGCTGGTGACACTGGCAGCAAGCTGGTTGTTTGATGAAGCTATCACTGTACGCCACTGGTGTGGCGTAGTCTCGATTATGCTGGGGATCTTACTGATGAGCGTACACCCATTATAAGGGGATATTTATAAGGGGATATTTATGGGTAGCCGCCAGCGTGCTGCTGGTGACACTGGCGCAGTTGTTGATGAAGTGGGCCATAGCACAAATTCCACTACTCTCCTTTGCCAGCCTCACACCAGCGTTGCTAAATGAGTACGAGTTACCGCTATTAGTGGTAAGTGGCGGTACCTTTGGTTATGCGCTATCGATGCTGTGCTGGTTCTTTGCGTTGCGTAATCTTTCACTTAGCTGTGCTTATCCTTTACTGAGCCTCAGTTACGGGCTGGTTTATTTGGCGGCGGTGATGTTACCGTGGTTTAACGAATCCTCAAATGTGCTGAAATCTTTTGGGGTGCTGTTAATTCTGTTTGGCGTATGGTTGATTAGTAGCAATGCTATTGCTAAAGCATCTAAACAGGGCAAAGGCTAATCGGGCATGATTACCGGCAATTGACTGTGAGCGCTGCTGCTGTATATATGGAAGACAGCCTATTATTTCCTTTGCAAAATTTGCTTTTTTTCTCGTGTAGCAGGGGTTGTTGAATAAATAGAACATTTGGCCGGTACGAGGATCAGATCACTCTTCTGCTGTCAGCATAGTGACATTCCGTGGCCAAGCAAAATTTTAAGATCACCAACTGGAAGGCTTACAACAACGCCATTATCACTCGGGGTTCACTCACTCTCGGGGTGGATAAACCGGCACTTCATGCCTGGTACTGCGAGGCAAAACCTTCTCTGCGTGGTCGTCCACAACATTATTCCGATATGGCAATGACCAGCGTATTGATGCTGAAACGGATTTTCGGCTTGACACTCCGCGCCCTACAGGGCTTCATCGACTCTATTTTCACACTGATAAAAGTGCCGTTGAACTGCCAGGACTAAACCTGAATTAGTAAGCGGGCGAAATCCGTCAATGTCCTGTTTAAAAACCAACGCCGGGTGAAATTGCGCACCTAGTTATCGACTCTACCGGGCTTAATATCTTAGCTGAATGGCAGTGAAAGGTAAAAAAACACGGTCAGGGGAAACTGCAAATCTTTGGTCGGCAGTATATACAGACCGAAATCAAGCGGTGGCAAACCAGCGCTTTTATCGGAGACAACACACGGTGGAAAAGTATGATAGGCTACCAACGATGTTCGATAGTCTAAACAGCGATGTACAGAGTAAAACAGCTAATTTGGTAGTCACCTGTAGCTGCGAGATTATGATGAGCAAGTTGCAGAGGCTATGTCCATTATATGTGCATTAAACAAGATGACGATCACCGGTATGCCATAAACTGTACGCGGTACCTGAAAGATGCCCATTCAGGGGACTCTTTATTCCAAATCCGATTTATTCAACAAAGCCCTACCAAAACCTCACGTCTTGCACCTTGCGTCGCGCTCAAATAACCACCAGAAGCGCTTACCTGCAATGCCGAGATACTGCTTAGAAACTAATCCCATTAGGCGATTTTATTTACCATTTGGGATAGTCTCTAAGGCAACGCCACAGTTATAGATTATCCATGCGATTTGAAAGAAAAAGGGGATGGATAAAAGAGCGGAAAATCACGACCCCATACGGTAAGATGTCCCACATATCAGGTTACTAAGATAAAGGTTACTAAGCACAGTGTTATGACACAATCATCTCGTTACTATGACACAAGCATCTTATTACAGTAACGAACGCGTTGAAAAACCGCTCTATAAGTTGATTAATGTTCTAGAAGAACACCGTATACCCACCTATTTTTCTCTGATTATACTGGGCAACATGGTGACTAATCTGATCAATACCAGCGTTGCACCCGCACAGCGGAAACCCTGGCAAGATCATTTATTGAAGCCCTGCAAGCTTCTATTCGTGAAGATGAAGATAAAACGCATTAAGACCTATTTATGGTAACAAACCGCCAGCATTATAGTGAAAAAGTCTCCCAGATGATTAGCTGGGGGCACTGGTTCACCTTATTTAATATCCTACTGGTCCTTGGGTTGGGAAGCCGTTACCAGTTTCTAACTGACTGGCCGTCTTCGCTGCTAGGCCGGATATATGCTCTGATCAGTCTATTGGGGCACTTTAGCTTTGTCGTGTTCACTGGCTATCTGCTGGTGATTTTCCCGCTCACCTTCGTGGTGATGTCGCAACGGCTGTTGCGCTTTATTTCCGCCGTGCTTGCTACTGTAGGGCTGACACTGCTATTGGTCGATAGTGAACTGTTCTCCCATTTTCACCTGCACCTAAACCCGGTAGTGTGGGCACTGGTGGTTAACTCAGACCAAAGCGAACTGGATCGCGACTGGCAACTGATGTTTATCTATGTGCCAATCATCTTTCTGGTGGAGATGCTGTTCGTCATCTGGAGTTGGCAGAAGTTACGCAACCTGAACCGCCAGTATTTCGGCAAGCCGCTGGCGATGCTATTTATCTGCGCTTTTTTCACTTCGCATTTAATTTACATCTGGGCTGATGCTAACTTCTATCGCCCGATCACTATGCAACGCGCCAACCTGCCGCTGGCGTACCCGATGACTGCGCGTAAATTTCTTGAGAAGCACGGCCTGCTTGATCAACAAGAATATGATCGCCGTCTGATGCAGCAAGGCAATCCTGAAGCCGTAGCAGTAGAATATCCGCTTAGCGATCTTAGCTACAGCGATAAAGGCAGCGGTTATAACTTACTGATGATTGTGGTAAACAGTCTGCGCCCTCAGGATATGGTACAGCATATGCCTTCTCTGGCTCATTTTATGCAGGAAAATGTCCGCTTCAGCAATCATTACAGTTCAGGCAATTATGCCAATACTGGTTTGTTTGGCTTATTCTACGGTATTTCTTCAACCTATTTAGACAACATTCTTGCCTCTTGCAAACCCTCAGCGCTAGTGAATGCGCTCAGTGAACAAGGGTATAGATTCGGCTTGTTCTCCTCCGACGGCTTTACTTCTCACCTGTATCGGCAGGCCCTGCTTACAGACTTCTCCCTGCCAGCGCCAACCAAGCAACGCGATGAAATCACCACGCAGCAATGGCAATGCTGGTTAGTGGATCAGGGAAATAAAGAAGAACCGTGGTTCTCCTATCTCAATTTCAGCGGTACCGCGCTAGCAGCCAGGGGAAGAACGCCAGCATCGACCGATATTATTCAGTGTTACCGTAACGGAGTACAGGACGTGGATAAACAGATCGCTCAGGTGCTGGGTATATTAAAGCAACGTGGCCTGCTAAATAAAACCGTGGTGGTGATCACAGCTGAGCACGGCATTGAATTCAACAATACTGGCAAAGAGCCATGGGGTAGCGGCTTTAGTAAACCTCAGTTGCATGTACCACTGGTGGTACATTGGCCGGGAACTCCAGCGCAAACCATCAGTAAGTTGACCGGACATAACGATGTGATGCGCACGCTGATGCAACGTCTGCTGCATGTGAAAACTACGCCAAAGGATTACTCGCAGGGTGAAGACCTGTTTACTGCCCAGCGCAAGAACAACTGGATCGCCACCGGCGATAGCAACCGACTGGTGATCACCACGCCAACGCAAACGTTGACGCTTGACAACAATGGAATTTACTGTGCCTATGATAAAGACGAAAAAGAGATAAAAGACGAGAAACTGCAGCCTACCCTGATATTTCAGGTGCTAACCGATATAAAACGCTTTATTGCCAACTAACTGCTTAGAACATAAGCAATCGGACAACTAAGTATTTGCATTAGCATCAAGAATAGGTAGTATTATCTTCCGCAGCGGCGGAAGATAGCGCCGCCTGTTAGCGCATCATCATGAGGTGATGGGGGTCAGAAGTATGAATCCTCTTATGCCGACAAAAATTCTTAGATAAACTAACACTTTTCGGTTTTTTTATGACTGCAATTTTACCATAGTAAAACTACCGACAAAACTAGTAATCGTGCGCACTACGTTTATACTCCGTAGTGCGCCTCTTTTCATCAACTCACCAACCTTGAACAAGACTGTTTATCCTATGTTTTTATGAAGTTTTTATCTTCTTAAAAATGTTACCTCTACTCAAAAGTACCCAATATATCTATTTCTATGCCCTATTTATGCCCGATAAGTTCAGCGAGAATTGAAAAAGAACCAATTTATATGTACTGTGGCGTTGTTGAATAAATCGAACATTTAGCCGGCACGAGGATCAGATCATTCTCCTTCTGTCAAAATAGCGACATTGCGTAGGCAAGCAAAAGTTCAAGATCATCAACTGAAAGGCTTATAACAAGGCCCTTACCACTCGGGGTTCACTCACTTTCTGGGTGGATAAAACGGCACTTCACGCCTGGTAGTGAGAGGCAAAACCTTCTCTGCTTAGTCGCCCACAACATTATTACGATATGACAATGACCAGCGTATTGGTGCTAAAACGGATTTTCCGCCTGACACTTCTCGCGCTCCAGGTATTTGTCAACTACATTTTCACACTGATGAAAATGCCTCTGAACTGCCCGGAACACACCTGCATCAGTAAGCGGTTAAAGTTCGTCAGTGTCCCGTTTAAACCCCCAACTCGGGGTAAAATTGCGCACCTCGTTATCGAATTACTGCCCTGAAGCGGAGCCCGTTATTCGTCGGCAGACTATACAGTCCGAAATCAAGCGGCGGCAAACCAACGCGTTACCGAAAATAACATACACTGGAAAAGCATGACATACTACCACCGACGTTCGATAGCCGAAACAGCGATGTACAGAGTAAAACAGCTATTTGGTGATTACCTGTCGCTACAAGATTATGATGAGCAAGTAGCAGAGGCTACGGCTATGATCTGTGCATTAAACAAGATGACGCTAGTCGGTATGCCAGAAAGTGTACGCGTTGCCTGAAATATACCCATTCAGGGAACTCTTTATTCCAAATTAGATTGATTCAACAACGCCCCGTAAAAAACTAAAAGAACAAAAATGGCCATTAATGCTAAGCTGAAGAGGAAGCTAGAAAAGCAGGATCACAGATCTAATGGATAGACATCGTTAACCATCTGATTGATGATTATGCAAAAGCAGCTGAAAAAGAGCTTACCTAGAGAGCACGAGTCTAGCGGTAAATCATGACAATGCATCATTGGTAGTATGGGAATCCATACTAAAGTTCAGGTGTCAAAGACACCCCGAACCGCTTCGCGGCGATGTAAAGGATTGTAGCGGCTAAAATTTTGAAGACGAAGATAAGGATAAATCATGAACAAAACCGTGAATGTACTAAGCTATTTGCAACCAACCTACAAAGAAGTAACCGTCAAAGTAGCCACCGGGAACACCAAACGATTTCTTGGACTCATTAAAAGGTTTACCCTATCTGTCACCGATCACTACCGAGGAGCTAGCGATGAAACTGTTCTATAAAGCGGGTGCCTGTTCTCTGTCTGCGCATATCGTATTGCGTGAGGCATGCCTGGATTTTACGGCGGAAAAAGTTGATTTGGTGCAGAAGAAAACCGAAAGCAGCGCAGATTATCTGAGCATCAACCCTAAGGGACAGGTGCCAGCATTGCTGCTTGATGACGGCAGCCTGCTGACCGAGGGCGTGGCTATCGTACAATATTTGGCTGACCGCGTGCCGGATCGCGATCTGATGCCAGCAGTAGGCACCCTGTCGCGCTACCATGCGATTGAATGGCTGAATTACATTGCTACCGAGCTGCACAAGGGATTCAGTCCACTGTTCAATCCTAAAACGCCATATGATTACAAGGCCATTGCAAAAGCCAAGCTTGAGCAACAGTTCAGCTATTTAGACTCGGTGCTGGCTAAACAAAACCATCTGCTAGGAAGCTATTTTAGCGTGGCAGATACCTATCTTTTTACCGTGCTGCGCTGGGCGATGAACTTGCAGTTTAATACCATGCAATATCCCCATCTGATTGCTTGGTTTGATCGCATCGCCGCACGGCCAGCAGTCATTGCGGCATTAAACGCCGAAGGGCTGAAGTAGGCTGTGTTCAGTAAACATCATGGCCCCGGTTCAGGGGCTGTTTACAATTACATCGCTTTAAGTTCACAGCGCGGTTGTACGATCATATCCTGTGCGGCAACAACCTGCAGTTCATATTCCCCCATTTGCTGAGTTGTCAGTATCACTTCTGGGTGATCAAAGCATGAGCAGCGCTTACCGCCTAGCTCACATTGCAGATCTTCTTCTGGCTCAACAGTTCCATCTACAGTAGATTTGGCGCAATAATGTCGCTGCACAGCAGCAACTGCTCACAGTGTAACTTAGCCACACCCGGTGCTACGATACAGCCCTTTTCAGGGTGGCCCATGAACAGACTCGCAGAAATACCAGGCGTTCGGATTAACTAGCTTGACCTGACGCACAATCGCTAAAATATGGCTAACTTGTTCCTCCGAACCCATACAGCCACTCAGTACCTCATTACAGTGCTTTAGTTGAACAATATCAGCGATCCCTTGAACGATTTGGAAAATTACAGGGTGTTTAGCGGCCAGACGTTAACACCCATGCGACTCATGGGAAAACCAGCGCGCTATTACCGGCATGACCAAACACTACATGTAACTGGATAGAAAGAATATTTTTTATCTCACCATGCCTTGCTTAAAATTAAGGGGCCGCCAACACTCATGTTCTAATTATTTCCAGTCCACCAAGCAATAATTCTTTTTACCGCGACGCAGCAACGTGTAACGGCCAAACAGGCGGTCTGCATCGCGGAAGGTGTATTCAGCACTGGATTGCTTATCGCCGTTGATGCTCACCGCATTAGAAACGATCATGGTGCGCGCCTGGCCGCGCGACGGCACCAATTCAGCATTCACCAGCGCCTGTTGCAGATCAGCATCCCATGAAAGCTTGATAGTTGGCATACCGTCCTGCGCTAACTGTGCAAAGTCCTCCTCAGTCATGTCGTGTAACGCACCGGAAAATAGGCTTTGAGTGATACGCTTAGCAGCAGCTAAACCTTCGGCACCATGCACCGTGCCAGTCGCTTCCTCAGCTAGCACGTACTGGGCGCGCGGTGCCTGGTCGCTGTTCTTATCTTCTTCTTCTAACGCATTGATGTCTGCGAGATTCAGGAAGGTTAAAAACTTCAGGAAACGGTAAACATCGGCATCTGCCGTGTTGATCCAAAATTGGTAAAATTTGTAGGGGCTGGTTTTCTCCGCTGATAGCCAGACTGCGCCACCTTCGGTTTTGCCAAACTTGGTGCCGTCCGCTTTGGTGATCAGCGGCACAGTCAGGCCGAACACGGGTTTCTGATGCATCCGTCGGGTCAGATCGATTCCAGAGGTGATGTTGCCCCATTGATCAGAACCGCCGATCTGTAACTCTACTTGATGGCGGTGATACAACTCGCTGAAATCAAAACCCTGCATCAGGTTGTATGAGAATTCAGTGAAGGAGATACCAGAGTCATTACGATCCAGACGCTGCTTGACAGCTTCCTTGTTGATCATCTGGTTCACAGAGAAATGTTTGCCTATTTTGCGCAGGAAAGTCAGCACGTTCATTCCGCCGAACCAATCATAATTGTTGGCGGCGATGGCGCTGTTGCTGCCGCAGTTAAAATCAAGGAACGGAGAAACCTGCTGGCGGATTTTCTCCCCCCACTGGTTCACCGTCTCGCTGGTATTTAGTTTGCGTTCAGTTGCCTTAAAGCTGGGATCACCGATCAGGCCGGTGGCCCCACCCACCAATGCGACCGGCTTATGACCAGCCAATTGGAAACGTTTCAGGCACAGAAGGGGAACTAGATGGCCCAAATGCAAGCTATCCGCAGTCGGATCGAAACCGCAATATAGAGCAATTGGCCCTTGCGCTAGTCGCTCTATTAATGCATCCTCATCAGTTACCTGGGCAACGAGGCCCCGCTCTTGCAGTTGTTTAATCAAGTTGCTATTTGCCATCAAATACTCCATGTATAAACGAATGCACCTGTACCGGTACAAGCTCCTTCGCCCTATGGCGAAAACAAAAATTAGGCTAGCGCATAGTATGCTAAAGCTCTGCCGATGCCAGTGCCAGCTCACAACAGGGATTTTCTTTCTTTAGGGCGCTAGGCGATCAATTTTCCAGTCTTTTCCGCTCCACTGATACAGGAAACGGTCATGCAGCCGGTGGGCACCGCCCTGCCAGAATTCGACTGAATCCACTTTTACACGAAATCCTCCCCAAAAACTCGGCAATGGTACCTCACCTTTTTGGAATTTATGCTTTAGTTCGAGGAATTTGCTTTCTAGCACGCCGCGCGTGGTGATGCGCGATGACTGTTGGGAAACCCAAGCACCAATCTGGCTGTTTTTTGGTCGGCTGTGAAAGTACTTCAGCACCTCCAGCGTTGTCAGGCGTTCCACTTTGCCAAGAAAGATCACCTGGCGTTCAAGCATGTGCCACGGGAACAGCAGGCTGATATTCGGATTTTTCGCCAGTTGCTGCGCTTTTCGGCTACCCAGGTTGGTATAAAAAATTAAACCTTTATCATCAAAATGTTTCAACAACACGATACGCTGATAAGGTTGTCCATTTTTGTCTACAGTAGCAACGCACATGGCGGTAGGATCGGCCAGACGTGCATAGCAGGCTTGCTTCAACCAGCGTTCAAATAGGTCAAGAGGATTGACACTTAGATCGTTGCTACTCAGGCCTCCCTTAGTGTATTCACAACGCAGGTTCGCAATATCAAATCCATTGTTTCCATTCATAAGCTTTACTAACCAGTAGAAAAATGTGGTTACATGTTTAAGCGCTCTAACACCACCATAAGCCACTCAGCTATTCTAAGCCTGTACACAGTCGCTTATTATTACCCTGCCATTACGCTCGACATGGGCGTTTCCCCTTACGATTAGAAAGTGTACTTGCTATCGTTATACTTAACGCCAGCCCATCTTTCAGGTGCAATAATTCACTACCCAGTAACACGCTGACCTTGCTCGCTTTAGCCTTTAATGATGCTGTTAGCGGCGTGGTACCGCACTGATAATATAACGTTTAATTGTTTTATGGCAGAAAAAACGGCAAGCTAATAGCATTAAAGTGCCGGTGACTAATATGATCTTTAGCATGTTATTGCTTCTTAGAAAAATCAATCTAGGCATGTCTATCCTAACGGAGCTAACAGTCAGTTAAAGGCAAAACTGAATAAATTTCACATAGTAGCGTATAACGGCTGACACCCGTTATCGACGGTAGGTTACCGGATAGGACGGATAGCATGCGGAACGCTACTCATAACCGCTGATGCCAAAATTGTCGGTCAAACTAACATCGGTACCCTGCAGCATCACCGACAGCCAGGCCATTAGCAATGGATTGCGCACCCCGCCACCTCATACTAGCAGACGCTCACACCCCCGGCCAATTGCACTTGCTCGCAGAGGGTATTAGCCGTCAACTCCACCAGTGTAGCCAGTACGTCAAGCGTGCTAATCGCCGATGATCTCGCCATTTATTGTTCCAACCATGCGATATTGAAATATTCGCGACCCGTGCTTTTTGGCGCAGGCCGCGCAAAATAGGGGCAGCTAGCATCTGATGTAGCAACGGCAAATAAACGCGCCACTGCATCGCCCACACCGCGTCCTTGTTATAAAGTTATGAAAAGTTTCGCCAAACCCAGCCATCCATCAGCATATTACCCGTACCGGTACCGAAACCATGCACTGGTGTGCCGTGCAACAGTAATGAGAGATTGGCAACATCCCCGATTTTCAACACTACGACGCGCTCTTTCGGATGCGCCAACATCGCCTGATAACATGTTTGCACCAGCGGTGCATCCTAGCCACCGTAAGCCATATTAAGCCATGTCGCGCCGGCAGAAATCGCCAACGGTAGTAATATTGGCCACCGTAGCGATAAGGTGACCACCAAATAGCTGTTGTACTCTGTACATCGCTCTTTCGGCTATCAAACGTCGGTGTGGTAGCCTGTCATGCTTTCTCTACGTATGTTGTCTCCGGTAAGGAGCTAGTTCGCCACCGCTTGATTTTGGTCTGCATAGTCTGCCGACCAATAACAGGCTTCGCTTCTGGGCGGCATTAACGCCCTTATCTTCTTGCGCCTTAACGCATCATGACTCACTAGCCTATCGTAAGATCCATCTGCCAAGGCGACTTAAGATTTTACGGTACGAATGGCGGATGAGACCTTTGAAGGCTTCCGTGTCGGCGATATTGCTCAAGGAAAGGTCAGCACAGATGACCTCATGTCTTTCTGTATCTACAGCTAAATACAGTTTTCGCCAGAGCCGACATTTTTCCTGACCGTGTTTTATAACGAGGTGCGCAATTTCACCCGGCGTTGAGTTTTAAACGGGACATTGACGGACTGCGCCCGCTTACTGATGCAGGTGTATTCCGGGCAATTCAACGGCACTTTTATCAGTGTAAAAATGGAGTCGACGAAGCCCTGGAGGGCACGAAGTATCATGTTGAAAATCCGTTTCAGCATCAATACACTGGTCATTACTATGCCATATTAGAATAATGTTGTTGGTGACCACACAGAGAAGGTTTTGCCTCTCAGTAACAGGCGTAAAGTGCTGTTTCATTCACCTAGAAAGTGATTGAACCCGAGTGATAAGGGAGTTTTTTTAAGCCTTCCAGTTGTTAATCTTGAACTTTTATTTGGCCACGCTATGTCGCTATTTTGACAGAAGGAGAGTGATCTGACCCTCGTGCCGGCCAAAGTTCGATTTATTCAACAACTCCTAGTGAAGGCTGAGCATGCGGACTTGCTGTGGTACACTAACTGCGAAGAGTTAGGTCTAAATATTTCTTATATTATCGGAGTTGCTGGCTCATGGCTCAACTTTATTTTTATTACTCTGCTATGAATGCCGGGAAATCTACCGCATTATTGCAATCTTCATATAATTATCAAGAACGCGGTATGCGCACGCTGGTGTTTACCGCTGAAATTGATCATCGTTTTGGTATGGGTAAGGTGAGTTCGCGCATCGGCTTATCTTCTCTGGCTCAGCTCTATAATAACAACTCAATACTGTACACCATGATTAGTCAGCAGCATCAACAGCAGCCAATTAATTGCATTTTGCTGGATGAAAGCCAATTTCTGACCAAAGCGCAGGTAGAGCAACTATGCGATGTCGTAGACCAATTGGATATTCCGGTGTTGTGTTACGGCCTGCGTACCGATTTTCTGGGGGAGTTGTTTATCGGTAGCCAATACTTGCTAGCCTGGGCTGATAAGTTGGTGGAATTGAAAACCATCTGTCACTGCGGAAAAAAAGCGAACCGGGTGCTGCGGCTGGATGAAAATGGTCAGGCAACGCAAGCTGGCGAGCAAGTGGTAACAGGGGGTAATGAGAGCTATGTTTCTGTATGCCGCAAGCATTATAAAGAGTCTATTGACCTAAAAATCTGATTTATTCAACAAAAATGTTGAGGCAGAAACTGCGCACCGAGGTATAACAACGCTGGAAGTTGTGCCCGATATGCATACCCCCGTAAAGCCCGAATGGCAGCGCTGTAGGATGGTTTTATCGCCCTACCTGGTAGAATCGGCACGTTGGAAGATCTGTTTAAAATTTAGACTTGGGGGCAGATAGGCTGCTATTACAGCAAACCGGTAGGGTTACTAGATATAGAGTGCTTCTATCTTACGCTGAATGACTTCCGGCGATATGTCGCCGATCAGGGATTTATGCACCACAATTATCTCGATACTTTGTATATTAGCTAAGCACCGCAAAACTTGCTATGTCAGTTTGACGATTATTAGCCAAAGAAATACGAGCGCTGGGCAAAATAACTCTATCGCCAGCCAGCGGCTCTCGGCTCTGCATCTGGCTGCTTTACATTTCCCAAAAAAATCTGCTACTATCGCAACACTTTTTTCGTGAAAAAAACCACCACTCATGAAGTTTTTATCTTTTAATATCAATGGATTGCGTGCACGCCTACATCAGTTAGCAGCAATTATTGAAAAACACCGGCCTGATGTTATCAGCTTACAGGAAACTAAAGTCCACAATGACATGTTCCCATTGAAAAAAGTCAGCCAGTATGGGTATCACGTGTACTATCACGGGCAAAAATGCCACTACGGCGTTGCACTGCTGATTAAAGAACCACCTTTGGCGGTACGTCGCGGCTTCCCGAAAGATCACCAAGACGCACAGCGCCGCATCATCATGGCCGATCTGGCTACTACGCAGGGTACGCTGACGGTGATCAACGGCTATTTTCCGCAGGGAGAAATCCGCAACCATCCGATCAAATTCCCGGCCAAAGCGCGCTTCTATCAGGATTTACAGACTTACCTTGAGCAGCATCTATCGGTAGATTCGCCGGTGTTGATAACGGGTGATATGAATATCAGCCACAGTGATTTTGATATTGGTATCGGCGAAGAAAACCGCAAACGTTGGCTTGGCACCGGCAAGTGCTCATTCCTACCGGAAGAACGCGAATGGATGGATCGTCTGCTGAATTGGGGGCTGGTGGATACCTATCGCCATGCTAACCCGACACGCAACGACGAGTTCTCGTGGTTCGATTACCGTTCTAAAGGGTTCGAGGATAACCGTGGCTTACGCATAGACCTGCTGCTGGCCAGCCCCCCACTGGCGGAGCGCTGCACCTCCAGTGGCATTGACTACCAAATTCGCAATATGGAGAAACCTTCCGACCATGCGCCAGTCTGGGCGGAATTTGCGCTTTAATATTCAGACCCAGCAACCGCCTGGTTATTAGGCTCTGCCTGTTTCGCTTTTGGCCGACGATGAGTGCTCACCACGTTGTGATCTAACGCCACTTGCATTGCAACATCTCTCGGTCAATTTTAAGCATCGCCCCTTCGGGGTAATTCTAATCCTGATAAATACAACAGCGGTTGTAAGATTAAACGGCGGTTTGGGTATGCGCGTTTTTGCCACAGATATCTGGAGAAATCGGTAATACCATATCCACATCCTGCCGATTGGCTACGGCTAAACCGGATAACAACTTGGTGCCTACCACCAGCATCAATAATCCACGTTTCATTTATTCTTCACCTGTGACTTACCAGCGCTTTCCCTGCGTTTTTTGCTGCCCATTATAGGCGGCGGCAACCCACGAAATACCATACTTGCTCAGCTCTACTGGGTCTGATAAATCAACGTTTGCAACGTGCTAAATAACGGTTGAATAAATTCATCATAGCGGCAAGACATCTTACTGATTTGCGTCAGTAGGGCTTCCCAGTTGGCTGTCATATCAGGGCGTGAAGCGATCTCCAGCAATGAGTTGATCAAAGATCAACTCGCCTAGCTAGCATAAATATAAAGCCCATTCTTGTACAAGAACGCTCCCTTGCACAGCAATTCAATGATCCCTGCCCGCGTAGCTTCGGTTCCTAAACCATCGGTCGCTCGTAGGGTTTTTATCACTTTATCCTGCACTAAGCGCGAAATCCCAGTCATCGCCGACAATAAGCTGGCATCGGTGAACGACCGTGGCGGTTGCGTCTGCCGGTCTACCACTTCACCGCGTTCACATAACAGCGCATCATTCTTCGCCCTTTGGCGACAAATTTAACACCAGCAATATCCAGTTCTATCAGGCATTTACGGAATATCGCATCCGTATAAAACTGCATCATCTACTGCTGCACCACCAACCCGTAAACATTCAACTAATCCTATGTGAGGTTAACTTTGCTTGCGTGGATAGTGGGAATAATATCATGGTGAGCCTCCACTTTTTAATCGTTCCAACACTGATTTCAGCGTTAACTTCAATTTGCAGTGCCGAAAGCGAAAATGGTAGCGGGGAAGTTTCTGATTCCCGTTTATCATTATAGGAAATCACTCGCGCTGGCTGTCCAGCAATACAATTGACTACATGCTCCGCTAACGGCCATATGCAGTAAGCGCCTCTCTTCGTCTTGCTAGGCTCTTTACAAGAATCACTGGGCTGCCCCAGTGCCACAAAGCGTTTTTCCTTAGGGATCATAATATGCGCTTTGACTTCAAAAAAGTCTTTCGGCACAAAGTTTTCTATCTCTTCATTACACTGCACCACCATCCCTAATACCGGTGTCTGCACTCTCACGACCGATAGCATGCCATCGTAGCCAGCATCGCGACATAGCAAGGTATAGGCGCTGGTCATATTGATCCCTTATAGCTAATCGGCGCGTGCACGCGCAAGCACTGATACACACAGTGGGATAAAATTACGGTTGTCACTCAGAAGGTTAACCGCGCGTTCTACCGCCTGCGGGTTAAGGTCATTAATCAGGCAACGGCGGACGTTCTGGCGTTTTTCCGTCATTAAGTCCAGATAATCAAATACTTTATCCACCAGCAGTTGCCACTCTCGATCTTTATCGCCCAAGTGCACTACTTTATTGGCCTCAAGAAGCAGTTTTTTGATGATATTGAGTTGTTCGCTGACCAAAAGGCGTAGCTGCAACCGCCACTTTTCTGGAGAAATGGGCAAATCTGAAAGCGATCAGCGCGCAAAGCGGCTATCATAGGCATCGGGCTGTGCCTGGCTCCAGCAAGTAACTGATGCACCAAGTCACCACATCATTGTTGCCACATGCGATAAAGCCATCACCACGGCGATGCGGATGAGGAAGCACATCGGCAATGGCGCGCGAAAAACTTGGTTTCTCTGCAATAAACAGTCGCATTATTCACCGTTTTTCTGGCTATACGTCATCAGGAATTCTCTTACTTCAGCATAGTTCTCGCAGAAAACCTTCCACAGGCAGTGATATCGACGGATGGCCGGTCATACAGCAGCACTGACCTTGTTATGTGCTAGCCATCTCACAGTCGGACGACTCTCAAAATCAGCGCTTACATTATTCGATCGGAATCAACGGTTTACTAGCAAATACGGAGTGTAATTCGACGATAGCATCTCATGCGTGCTGTGCAAAATGGTATAGAGAACTTTCGGTGAGATTTTAAAGCCGAAGCCAGAGCTATGGCTGTACTCGGTCAAGCGGATAGCTGGAGATGTCATATAGCGCACTCCTTTCGATGATCGTCACTCAAGATAACATAGGGTAACGCTTGCCGAATGGATTGGTAAGCACAGGCTATAGATTAACCCGCATCCTGCACATAGATGGGATTTATTTAACAAAGCCACTCAACCTAAACACTTGTACGCCAAATGTCATTAAAACTCTGTGCTAACGCTGCCATTTGCATCGCTTGTACCGCGCAGCCAGCGGATACTATTGGCTCCAAATGCACCATCTTGGTATTTTGAAATTACAACAATGATTAAAGGTGCGCGGAACGGTGCCTTAGTGGCCTTTTCTATCGTGATTTCGTCTATTTTCACCTGTTATAAAGCAGTTTATAACAATTAGCTGAAGCGCTCTAGCCCTTGATTCTCAATTATCACAAAAAACTACGGTGGCAGATTGCCGTGATCGGGTGCATGCAGTCCTGCATTGATGATATTCTGACATATTTATCCCATGGACGCTGGTGCCGAAAGCCGTAAAGATGCAGTGCATCCATCAAAATTTCATGATAATGATTTTTATTAAGATAACGTTAGCATAGCTTAACGTTATGTAACAGCCTCATGAATGCGGTCCGTGATCAAAGATTTAAAGCGACATTTCTTCAGCTGCTCATTAGGATAACGGAACATTTTTCGACTTTTATTGGAGAGCACATGCGCACATTAGTGCAAATTTTTACCGGCATATTTAGGTGGACATGGCGTCTGCTGAACTTTCTCAGGAAACTGATCCTTAATTTATTTTTGGTATTACTGCTCCTTGTTGGCGGTGGTGTTTATCTATACTTTCAACACTCCATCACTCCGGCAATACCAGAACATGGCGCTCTGCTGGTCGATTTAAGCGGCGTGGTGGTCGATCAACCCTCGATGAACAATAAAGTACGCCAGTGGTGCCGTGAACTGCTCAGCGTTTCTAGCAACGGACTACAGGAAAACTCATTATTCGAGCTGGTTAACAGTATCCGTAAAGCCAGGGATGACAAAACCATTACCGGGATAGTATTGCAGTTGAATGACTTTAGCGGTGCAGATCAGCCTTCACTGCATTATATCGGCAAGGCGCTACGTGAATTCCGTGATAGCGGAAAACCTATCATTGCCATCGGCGACAGCTACAGCCAGATGCAGTACTACTTGGCCAGTTACGCTAACAGGATCTATTTATCACCACAAGGTTCGGTCGATCTGCGTGGTTTCGCCAGCAATAATCTGTACTACAAATCGCTGCTGGAGATGTTCAAAGTTACCTCCCATATTTTCCGCGTTGGAACCTATAAATCGGCGGTTGAACCGCTGATACGCGACAATATGTCTCTAGCCGCGCGTAAGGCGGATAGCCGTTGGATCGGTGGTTTATGGCAAAACTATTTGGATACTGTGGCGGCTAACCGTCAGCTTACTCCGCAGCAACTGTTCCCCGGAGCCGACAACGTGCTAAGTGGTTTGCAGGCGGTAGGCGGCGATACTGCACGCTATGCGCTAGATAACAAGCTGGTGGATGAACTGGCATCACGCACTGCTATTGAAGACCAGTTGGTGAAAACCTTCGGGTGGAACAAGCGTGCCAATAACTTCAACGCCATAAGCATCTATGACTACCAGCCGAAACCGGCCAATTCTCAGGGCGACGAAATCGCCGTGGTATTTGCCAACGGTGCCATCATGGACGGGCCACAGGCAGCTGGTGCTGTGGGCGGTGATACCACCGCAGCAGAACTACGTCAAGTGCGTCTAGATCCGATTATCAAGGCGGTGGTATTGCGCGTCAACAGTCCAGGCGGCAGCGTCAGCGCATCTGAAGTGATCCGCGCCGAACTGGCTGAGATCCGCGCGGCTGGAAAGCCGGTGGTGGTCTCAATGGGTGGCATGGCGGCCTCTGGCGGCTACTGGATATCTACGCCCGCCGACTACATCATCGCCAGCCCAAGCACTCTAACCGGTTCCATCGGCATTTTCGGCATTATCAATACCTATGAGCGAACGCTGGACAGCATCGGCGTGCACACCGACGGCGTGGCAACCTCGCCACTGGCCGATATTACGGCGACCAAAGCGCTGCCGCCGACGTTCTCACAGATAATGCAGTTAAGCATTGAGCACGGGTATAAGAACTTTATCGTTCTGGTGGCTAAAGCACGCAAAATGATACCACAGCAGGTAGAGCAAATTGCTCAAGGACACGTCTGGTTGGGTAGTGATGCCAAAGATAACGGGTTAGTTGATCAGTTGGGTGATTTCGACGATGCCGTGAATAAAGCGGCAGAGCTGGCAAAGCTAAAACAGTGGAAATTGAACTGGTTTGTCGATAGCCCAAGCTTGACAGAGATGATACTTAGCCATTTAAGCGGTTTTATTCACGCTATGCTGCCAGCGGCGATACAAGCGATACTGCCCTACCCACTGGCATCCGTAGCCATGACAGTGAAAGAACACTACCTGAACGACCCTCAAAACCGCTATGCATTTTGTTTAACCTGCGGAGAAGTCCGCTAACAAATAATTCCACGGCCCGGCGAACGTCGGGCTTTTTTTCTACCACTACCTCCCTATAATTCAGCCCATCTTATATCGGTTAAGACAATGACCATGCAAAAGAAATCCATTTACGTTGCCTATACAGGCGGCACCATTGGCATGCAACGTTCCGCTCAAGGCTATATCCCCGTTTCCGGCTATTTGCAGCATCAACTCGCACTGATGCCGGAATTCTACCGGCCGGAAATGCCAGATTTCACCATCTTCGAATACATGCCGTTGATCGATTCTTCCGATATGACACCTCAAGATTGGCAACACCTCGCTGACAATATTAAACAGAATTATGACCGCTACGATGGTTTTGTCATTCTACACGGCACCGACACCATGGCTTTCACCGCTTCAGCGCTATCATTCATGTTGGAGAATCTGGACAAGCCGGTGATCGTGACCGGTTCGCAGATCCCGCTGGCGGAGCTACGCTCCGATGGTCAAACCAATCTGCTCAACACTCTGTATCTAGCAGCCAATCATCCGGTGAACGAAGTATGTCTGTTCTTCAATAACAAACTCTTCCGTGGCAACCGCACCACTAAAGCTCACGCCGATGGTTTCGATGCGTTCGCTTCTCCCAATTTGCCGCCGCTCTTGGAGGTTGGTATCAATATTCGCCGTATTAACGGCATCGCTAGCCCGACCTGCAACGGCCAACTGAATGTGCATGTCATCACACCGCAGCCGATCGGCGTAGTGACCCTTCACCCAGGGATTTCGAACGCGGTAGTGCGCAACTTTTTGCTACAGCCGGTAAAAGCGTTGATCTTGCGTTCCTATGGCGTAGGTAACGCACCGCAGAAAGCCGAGTTGATAGATGAATTGCGCGATGCGTCCGAGCGCGGCATCGTAGTGATCAACCTAACACAATGCATTTCAGGCAGAGTTAATATGGAAGGGTACGCCACTGGCAATGTATTGGCACATGCGGGAGTGATCAGCGGTTTTGATATGACGGTAGAGGCCACGTTGACCAAACTGCACTATTTGTTAAGTCAACCTCTAACGCCAGCGCAAATCCGCTGCCAGATACAGCAAGACCTGCGCGGCGAATTAAGCATTAGCGATTAGCATACGGATATGAATTGTGGGGCATCAACCCTTGGCGATCGTCGATGGTTGACTGCGGTATCTATTTACAACCGGTGAACACCGACCAGACATGACAGGTTGTGGGGATTGGTTCCCATGTCACAATTTATCGCGAGTGATCCCCACCAGCTTACGCCTGCATTCTTCTTGCTGACCGGTTAAAGCCATCATTACCAGTCAGCACAATGTCTTCAGAGTAGACGCAGTTGACAGAAAATCGCTGACAATACGCCTTAGCTCAACAACGAACTGCTGATTAACCTGCTCCTTGCTCTTCATTACCATCTAGCAATTAGTGTCGATGCTAATATGTTGAGGATCGACATTTTTTTCGACTGCTACAGCATTACATCCTGTAGACTATTTGCTTTCTGCTCTTGCGTCAGTGCTACGCCGTCTGGCCACTTACCCAGTTGAACAGCCCGTAGCAAACGCTGGTAGATTTCAGGCCTCATCGCCGCAATCAAATCTTGCACGTCCATCAAAACATCTGTTACTTACGGAAGAATAATTAGCTGAATCTATTTTATTAGTGAAATTCCCACTCAACCGTCAGTTTTATTACAGTTTTCATTATCGGTAAAAACTTAGTGAAGCTGATTTTACGCAGAAGCGCTCGCCTGGTGGCTATGGGCCACCGGAGAATACGTGCCCAAGATGCACGTCACAGTGACTACAATTGAGGCAATTATACCTCTCTCTGAATGTGTAAAATTTCAACAAAAAACGATTTATTGTAAGAACGTTATGGAACTAGCTGGCAGCACCGAGTGCAACCGCATGGTGAACTTCAAAGGATTGCCGGAGATGATCGGTCAGTTCATCGATGTGGAAATTACCGAGGTGTGGGCACACTCACTACGTTGCACCGTAGTGCGCACCGAACAGCAGATAGATCTGCGCGTTTATGAATCCCCGCATTCGGTGATCACCCTTCCCCGCAAAGAGAACGCGTTGGGTATTAGTATTTACCAGCCTTGAAGTGATGGCACGTGTGAACAGGTATCACCGCTCCAGCAATTATCCTTATTGATAATTTTTCTGCCGGGCGCTCACATCAGGTATATGTTTTTTCTTTTTATATAAGAGGCGATATAATATACAATTTCCACACTGCCAGCAGTGCCACTCCGAATACACCTATCAGGATTATGACATGTTAATCTATCCTTAGTGCGCCCAAGAATGGAATGACAGTGTGCAAAAAGAATACGAAGATCAGCTGATTGTCAAAGACGCCAACGGCAACTTGCTGTCGGATGGCGATGTGGTGACCGTGTTCAAGGATCTAAAGGTCAATGGCAGCGCTTCAATGTTGAAGATCGGCACCAAGGTGAAAAACATCCGCTTGATGGCAAGCGATCACAACATTGACTGCAAAATCGAGGGTTTCGGCTACATAAAGCTAAAATATGAATTTGTAAAGAAGAGTTGATCCTTACCCTCATTGATAGGTGATCACGCGACCAGCAGCAGGCCGCACTTTTTTTTCTTCGACCTTGAATTACGCCGTTGCTAAACAGATATACCGGTCATACTTTAAGTTAACCGTGCGGTTCAAAGTCGGTTCCAGACCGATTTGTCGCTGCATTGCCGCTTTCCTGCAACTCGAATTATTTAAGGTAGAGATAATTCTAGATGTCCTAAAAATCCGCGTCATCAACGTATGATGTTTCATCAACCAGGCTTGATATGAGCCTTGAGGAATAGTTCAGACCATCGCAACACAAGAAATTTTGTTAGAACTCTCAGATAATCTCGGCATCGGCCCAGAGCCGGTACCGGAAAAACTTACCTGGCGTTCGTAGCAGCATTAGACGCACTGGAGAGTCAGGAAATCCGTCGCATCTTTCTGACGCTCCCAGCAGTTGAGGCTGGCGAGAAGTTGGGCTTCCTGCAGGGGGAGATCTAAGCCAAAAGGTCCATCCTTATCTGCGTCCCCTATACGACGCGCTGTTCGAAATGTTCGGCTTTGAGCGCGTGGAGAAACCGATCGAACGCAATGTGATTGAAGTAGCGCCGCTGGCCTATATGCGCGGCCGTAAGCTGAACGATGCCTTTATCATTCTGGATGAAAGCCAGAGCACCCCCATCGAACAGATAAAGATGTTCCTGACGCGCATTGGCTTAAACTAAAAGGACGTGATCACCGTTGAAGTCACCCAGATCGACCTGCCGCGCAACCAAAAATCCGGCCAGCGCCATGCGGCGGAGGTACTATCAGACGTGGAAGAGCTAAGCGTTAATTTTTTCTACAGCTAAGACGTAGTACGTCACCCGGTGGTGGCTCGCGTTGTCATCGCTTACGATGACTGGGAAGCCGCCGATAAGAAACGCCAAGACGTGATCGCTGAGCAACGTCAGCGCACAGTGAATGTCGATTTACAGCAGGATACGCCATGAGTCAGGTGATTTTGGATTTGCAAATTGCTTGTGAAAACAGCAACAATATTCCCAATGAAACCTCTTTCCAGCGCTGGCTAGAGGCCGTGCTGCTACATTTCCAAGAAGAGTCCGAAGTGACAGTACGCCTGGTTGATGAGGCCGAAAGTAACGAGCTAAATTTGACCTATCGCGGTAAGGACAAACCGACCAACGTGCTATCATTCCCGTTCGAAGCCCCTCCGGGAATTGTGCTACCACTGCTTGGCGATCTGATCATCTGCCAGCATGTGGTTGAACAGGAAGCCGCCGAGCAAGGTAAAACGTCGGAGGCACACTGGGCGCACATGGTTGTCCACGGTGGTCTTCATCTGTTAGGGTATGACCATATCGAAGAGGATGCAGCCGAAGAAATGCAGTCTTTGGAAACCGAAATTATGCACGATCTGGACTATCCTGATCCGTACTTGGCGTAAAATACCCAGGCAGATGTCAGCCGTTTCGCCCACAGCCCCTAGCAAGGCCGTCGCTGACGCCCCTTAACTCTAACATGAGTGATATTAACTAGAACACCATGAGCGACGACCATTCCTCAAGCAATGATAGCCCCAGCTCCAAGAAGGGGTTCTTTACGCTTATCCTTAACCATTTGTTACACGGTGAACCAAAAAACCGCGGCGATCTGGTAGAACTGATCCGTGATTCCGAGCAAAACGACCTGATTGATCCTGACACCCGTGACATGCTAGAAGGTGTGATGGATATAGCGGAGCAGCGCGTGCGCGATATCATGATCCCGCGCTCCCAGATGGTCACGCTCAAACGCAACCAACAGCTTGAAGACTGCCTGGACATAATTGTTGAATCTGCCCACTCGCGCTTCCCAGTAATCAGCGAAGACAAAGATCATATTGAAGGCATCCTGATAGCCAAAGATCTGCTGCTATTCATGCGCAACGATTCCGAGCCATTCAGCATCAATACGGTGTTACGGCCTGTAGTGGTGGTGCCTGAAGGCAAGAGGGTTGATCGGATGCTGAAAGAATTCCGCTCTCAGCGTTATCATATGGCAATTGTCATTGACGAGTTCGGTGGTGTGTCCGGCTTGGTGACTATAGAAGATATTCTGGAGCTGATCGTCGGCGAAATTGAAGATGAATACGACGATGAAGAAGATCTGGATATCCGCCAACTGAGCCGCCATATATACACCGTACGTGCGCTAGCACCGATCGAAGACTTCAATGAAGCTTTCAACACCTACTTCAGCGACTATGAAGTCGATACCATCGGCGGTTTGGTGATGCAGGCATTCGGCCACCTGCCTGCACGAGGAGAGACCATTGAAATTGAAGGTTACCTGTTTAAAGTTACGATAGCCGACAGCCGTCGTATTATCCAAGTGCATGTGAAAATCCCAGACGATTCTCCACCACCGAAATTGGAAGAATAAATCCCACATGGCTAAAGCTTCCTACTTTGAGCGCCAGCGGGTTCGCACCCTGCTGGCGCTATTATCCGGTGCCTGCGGAACGCTGGCCTTCTCTCCTTACGATATCTGGCCAGCGGCCATCATCTCGCTCTTCGTCCTGCAGGCCATCACCTTGAATTGCACTATTAAACAATCTGCCCTGCTCGGTTTCTGCTGGGGATTGGGGCTGTTTGGCAGCGGGGTTAACTGGGTGTATGTCAGCATTGCTAACTTCGGTGGCATGCCGTTGTTCATAAACATTTTCCTGGTAGGGTTGCTCGCCTCCTACCTATCACTGTATACCGGTCTATTCGCCGGGCTATTGGCCCGCCTCTGGCCAGATACCAGTTGGTGGCGTCTGGCGATTGCAGCGCCCGTGCTGTGGCAGGTGACCGAATTCCTACGCGGCTGGGTACTGACTGGTTTCCCCTGGCTGCAATTTGGCTACAGCCAGATTAGCGGCCCGCTGAAGGGCGTTGCACCGCTGCTAGGGATTGATGCCATCACCTTTATTCTAATGACCATCGCAGGGCTGTTAGTGTACGCCGTTAAACAGCGCCGTATGGCGCCTTCATTGATTGCCGCTGCAATGCTACTGTTGCCCTGGCCGCTGCGCCAATGGCAGTGGTTTAACCAATTGCCAGAACAGGCGGTAAACATCGCCATCGTGCAGGGCAGTATCCCACAATCGTTGAAGTGGTCTCCGAAAACGCTGGTGAATACGCTGCAAACTTACCTGAATGAAACCCGTCCTTATATGGGCAAAGCCACGATCATAATCTGGCCGGAGTCCGCCATTCCAGATTATGAAGCCAGCCAGAATAGCTTCCTGACCATGATGGATAAGTGGATGCGTGCGGAAAACAGTAGCCTGATCACCGGCATTGTCGATGTGCGTACCACGCCACAAGGCCAGAGGATCTATAACAGCGCTATCGTTTTAGGCGAACCTGCACCCTACAGCTATCCGGCCAAAGAACGCTATAATAAGCACCATTTGGTACCGTTCGGCGAGTTTGTACCGTTGGAAAACCTGCTGCGCCCACTGGCACCGTTCTTCAACCTGCCTATGTCTTCCTTCAGCCAAGGTGATAACATCCAGCCACAACTGCGCGTCAGGGGTTACCACCTGACGACTGCCATTTGCTATGAGATCGTGTTGGGCCAGCAGTTGCACGACAATTTCCGACCAGACACCCACTTCCTGCTGACCCTTTCCAATGACGCCTGGTTCGGTCACTCTATCGGCCCATGGCAGCACTTGCAGATGGCCCGTATGCGGGCGCTGGAGCTGGGTCGCCCGCTACTGCGTAGCACTAACAACGGTATAACCGCAGCAGTAGATGCTAACGGTGAGGTGATCGCCGAAATCCCGCAGTTCACCCGCCGTGTGTTAGAAGTGAACGTCACCCCAACCACCGGAGTTACACCTTACGCTCGCTTTGGTGACACGCCATTGTGGACCATCACCTTGCTGCTAGGTGGCTGGGCGCTGATGCTCGGACAACGCCGCAAATAATCTCCCAAGGCTAAAATGGCAAATAAAATAGCCCAATATGGTAGGTTCTTAGCCTGCAAGTAGCATTAACGCAGTGTTCATTTTGGCTAATGTGCAATACGCAGGATCTGTACTTTGCGTGCTATATCCTGCCAAGTTTTTAATGCGTTGAGTTTGGCGCTCGGTGTTGTTGCAGGGAGGTTTTATCAGCTATGCTATGCGCATCTACGCATATTACATCGCCATTGCGTTATTTCTGATTAGGATAACGGTTTTACTTACAGGATCATCAGCCGCCATGCAAGAGCTATACCGTCCAGAAGACATAGAATCGAGCGTACAACTTTACTGGCAAGAGAAGCAAACTTTTAAGGTTACCGAAGACGCCAGCAAGGAAAAATACTACTGCCTATCTATGCTGCCATACCCCTCTGGTCAGCTGCACATGGGTCATGTTCGTAACTATACTATCGGCGATGTCATCGCGCGCTATCAGCGCATGCTACTTAAAAACGTGCTGCAACCCATCGGTTGGGATGCCTTCGGCCTTCCGGCAGAAGGCGCTGCGGTGAAGAACCACACCGCGCCAGCTACGTGGACCTACAACAATATCGAATACATGAAGAACCAACTGAAACTGCTGGGCTTTGGCTATGACTGGGATCGCGAGATCGCTACCTGCCAACCTGACTACTATCGTTGGGAACAGTGGTTCTTTACCAAGCTGTACGAAAAAGGTTTGGTCTACAAGAAAACCTCGGCGGTGAACTGGTGCCCACACGATCTAACCGTACTGGCCAATGAACAGGTTATCGACGGCGGCTGCTGGCGATGCGATACCAAGATCGAGCGCAAGGAGATCCCGCAGTGGTTTATCAAGATCACTGATTATGCTGATCAACTGCTGAACGATCTGGACACCCTGGAAAGCTGGCCGGAGCAGGTCAAAAATATGCAGCGCAACTGGATTGGCCGCTCAGCAGGCGTGGACATCACCTTTAAGGTTGCCGATAGCGATCAAAAGTTAACGGTTTACACCACCCGCCCCGATACCTTGATGGGGGCCACCTATGTGTCCGTGGCCGCAGGCCACCCACTTGCGCAACAGGTCGCACGCAACAACCCGGAACTGGCTAAATTTATCCAACAGTGCCTTGACATCAAAGTCGCCGAAGCCGAAATGGCAACAATGGAAAAGAAAGGCATGTCGACCGGCCTCTTCGTTAGCCACCCATTCAGCGGCGAAAAGCTACCGATCTGGGTGGCTAACTTTGTGTTGATGGAATACGGCACCAGTGCGATGATGGCGGTTCCAGCTCACGATCAACGCGATTGGGAGTTCGCCACTAAGTATCATCTGCCAATCATACCGGTTATCCTGAACCAGGATGGTAGCCTGCCGGACGTGCACACCGCAGCAATGACCGAGAAAGGTACACTGTTCAACTCCGGCGAGTTCGACGGCCTGGATAGCCAAGCTGGCTTCAATGCCATTGCCGACAAACTGGTCGCCTACGGCGTGGCTCAGCACAAAGTCAACTACCGTCTGCGAGATTGGGGTGTATCCCGTCAACGCTACTGGGGTGCGCCAATCCCGATGGTGACGCTGGAAGATGGCACTGTGATGCCGACGCCAAAAGACCAACTGCCAGTAATACTGCCGGAAGATGTAGTGATGGATGGCATTATTAGCCCGATCAAAGCCGATCTTAAGTGGGCAAAAACCCGAGTTAACAGCCAGATAGCACTGCGCGAAACCGACACCTTTGATACCTTTATGGAGTCGTCATGGTACTACGCGCGTTACACCTGCCCGCAGTACCATCACGGCATGCTAGATCCCACTGCTGCCAACTATTGGCTGCCGGTCGATCAATATATCGGTGGTATCGAACACGCCATTATGCACCTGATGTATTTCCGCTTCTTCCATAAGCTGATGCGCGATGCTGGCCTGGTAGACTCCGATGAACCGGCCAAACGCCTGCTGTGTCAAGGTATGGTGCTGGCCGATGCTTTCTACTACACCGGCAGTAGCGGCGAGCGCATCTGGATTTCCCCAACTGACGCCACCGTTGAGCGTGACGTCAAGGGCCGTATTGTCAAAGCTACTGATCCACAAGGGCGCGAACTGGTCTATGCTGGCATGAGCAAAATGTCGAAGTCGAAGAATAACGGCATAGACCCGCAAGAGATGGTAGAGAAATACGGCGCGGACACCTTGCGTCTCTTCATGATGTTCGCCTCACCAGCTAAAATGACGCTGGAATGGCAAGAGTCCGGTTTAGAAGGGGCTAGCCGTTTCCTGAAACGCATCTGGAAACTGACCTACTATCACCTTGAGAAAGGTGCGGTACAGCCGCTGGACGTCACCATATTGAATGAAGATCAGAAAACGCTGCGCCGCGATCTGCACAAAACCATTGCTAAGGTGAGTGACGATATCGGCCACCGACAAACTTTCAACACCGCGATCGCCGCCGTGATGGAGCTGATGAACAAGCTGGTGCGTGCCCCGCAGGAAAGCGAACAGGATCGCGCCCTACTGCAAGAAGCACTGCTGGCCGTGGTTCGTATGCTTTACCCTTTCACCCCGCATATAGGTTTTTCGCTGTGGCAGGCACTGGGCGGCGAAGGCGATATTGATACCGCGCCTTGGCCCGTTGCCGATGAACAAGCCATGGTCGAAGATTTCAAACTGGTGGTAGTGCAAGTTAACGGCAAGGTGCGTGCAAAAATCACCGTATCAGCCGATGCAACCGAAGAACAGGTGCGAGCGCGCGCTTCCGAGGAATATCTGGTGGCTAAATATCTGAACGGGGTTACCCTTCGTAAAGTAATCTATGTTCCGGGCAAACTGCTTAACCTGGTAGTGGGTTAATACAAGGAGGAATTGTGCGACAACGTATTTTGACGCTGTTGCTGGGGTTAGCGATGCTGGTCACTGCTGGCTGCGGTTTTCACCTGCGTGGCACCACGCAGGTTCATCAGGAAATGAAAATGCTGATATTGGGCAGCCCGGATCTTTACGGTCCATTGACCCGTGCAGTGCATAAACAATTACACCTGAACGGCGTTGCCATCATCAAAGATTCAAAGCGTAAGGACGTTCCATCCATGAGCATCGTCACCACTCGCGAGAGCCAAGACACAGCGTCAATCTTCCAGAATGGTAAAACCGCAGAGTATCAAATGGTACTGATGGTGCAGGCACATGTACTGATTCCTGGTCAAGACCTCTACCCCTTTTCAGTAAGCGTGTTCCGTTCATTCTTTGACAACCCGCTGACCGCGCTGGCAAAAGATGCCGAGCAGGAAATCATTCGTCAGGAAATGTACCATCAGGCCGCACAGCAACTAGTGCGTAAACTGCTGATGGTACATGCAGCGGCAGAAGAAACCCATCGGCAAGCCACTGCCATCGGTAAAAAATCAACTATTGACGCTGCGGAATGATTCGCCTTTACCCTGAGCAACTTGCCGCTCAGCTCCGAGAAGGGCTGTGCGCGTGTTATTTATTGAGCGGCAATGAACCGCTGATGTTACAGGAAAGCCAAGATTTGATCCGACAGGCCGCGCAGCAGCAGTTCAGCGAGCACCACAGCATTTCTCTCGATGCCCATACCGACTGGGATACCATCTTCAGCATTTGCCAGGAAATGAGCCTGTTCGCTAGCCGCCAAACAATGCTGCTAATGTTCCCGGAAAACGGCCCGACTGAGCAGATTGGAGATCAGTTGATTAAACTTTCTTCCCTGCTGCATAACGATATATTGCTGATATTGCGTGGCCCACGTTTGACCAAGGCACAGGAAAACAGCGCCTGGTTTAAAGCACTCAGCCCAAAGGCTGTCTGCGTCAGTTGCCAAGCGCCGGAACAAATGCAACTCTCTCGCTGGGTTGCCGCTCGCGCAAAACTTATGAAGCTGGAATTAGACAACGCGGCCAATCAATTGCTGTGTTACTGCTACGAAGGCAACTTGCTGGCGCTGTCGCAGGCACTGGAAAGGCTATCGCTACTGCACCCTAACGGCAAACTCACCCTACCGCGCGTCGAGCAGGCAGTTAACGATGCTGCCCACTTTACGCCGTTCAATTGGCTGGATGCCCTACTGGCAGGCAAGAGCAAACGCGCTTGGCATATTTTGCAGCAGTTACAGCAGGAGGATATCGAGCTAACGATCCTACTGCGTATTTTACAACGTGAACTGCTACTGTTGCTGACCCTACAACACCGTATGGCTTCAGTGCCGCTGCGCATGCTGTTCGATCAGCACAAGGTCTGGCAAAATCGCCGCAATCTTATGACCCTGGCAGTACAACGGTTGTCTGCCAGCCAACTGCAGCAGGCGGTGCAACAGCTGGCGCAGATTGAACTGACCCTCAAGCAAGACTATGGTCAGTCGGTTTGGCAAGCGTTAGAAACCCTGTCAATGCTGCTGTGCGGCAAAACCCTGCCTGCGAGTTTTACCTATGGTCAATAATCTGCCAAGCACAAGCAGACTGCAGGCCTGGTTTGGTGGCACCTTTGATCCTATCCATTATGGTCATCTGCGTCCGGTTGAAGCGCTAGCCGCAGAAGTGGGTTTGGATCGTGTCACCCTATTGCCAAACCACGTGCCACCGCACCGCCCACAGCCTCAAGCCAATGCGCAACAACGGCTAAAAATGGTGGAGTTGGCGATCACCGGTAACCCACTTTTTACGGTTGACAATCGCGAACTGCACCGCACCACTCCTTCTTATACTATAGAAACCTTGAAGGCAGTGCGTGAAGAACGTGGCATGATGATACCGCTGGCGTTTATCATTGGCCAGGACTCGCTATTTACGCTGCATAAATGGAATCGCTGGCAGTCACTGCTGGATCTTTGCCACCACCTGGTACTGGCACGCCCAGGCTATCATGATCGTTTAGATACGCCGGAGATACAGCAGTGGCTGGAACTCCATTGCATTACCGATGCCATGCTGCTCAGCCAGAAACCGCATGGCTATATCTACCTGGCTGACACACCAGAGCTGGAAATTTCCGCTACCCAGATCCGCCAGCTTCATCATCAGGGGCTAAACTGTGATGATCTTCTGCCACGCTCGGTGCAGCGCTATATTGAGTTGCAGGGTTTATATCGCTAGTGGGGGCGCATAGTGTAATGCGCTGCTACTTTTTCAGGGATCGTTGAAAATACATCAGGAGACTCTCAAAAGCATCCTAGCGACACTATCATCACACTGTGCTACACATGGCATTTGTGCCCTGCCACAGTAAGCTGAACAGCACAAACCTGAGGGGGAATCTTTGTAAGGCAAAGCGCTAATACATTGAAAATATTTAATTAAATTCAATAATGTAAATTATTAATAGATTATAAAATAAGCTATAAAAGATGCCAATTGACCTTGCTTTTATCCTAGAAAGCACCAATCTCCTGAAACAGATAATGCATAGAGATCCCCCCCCTACACCAAGTAACGCGGATCCGTCACGTAACCTACTATTTCTGCAGGAATTTGCGTTTTCTCTCCTAACAGGAACTTCCGCATGTTGCTTGGCCCCGAGTTGTAAGCTGCCAGCGCGTCAGGAACGTTGCCATGCGCGTCAAGCATCTGATTAAGGTAGCGTGTGCCAGCCTCGATCTGAAGTGATGGATCGCGTTTTAGCGAGTCCTAGTAATAACTCCTCCCACGTGCCGTGTCGGGCATAATCTGCGTCAGCCCGATGGCCCCTTTTACTGGTCGCCACAGTATTTCTGCTGCTCTCATTGCTGATCACCGCGTTTAGTAATCCTGGTAGCAGGCCAAACCGCTGCTCGGCAGCAGCAAGCGGATCACCGTCATTCTGCGTTGACGAAGGATCGGCCGTGTGTGATGGATATTTTGTCCACGGCTCCTCCGCAGGTGGGTGTCTACAGGCCTGTTTTAGTATTTTTCCTAGGGACCTGCCATAACTACTTTCTCCAGTTAGTAGGGTTACCCGGATTGATACCCTTACAGGTGTAACCCCCTTCACCCTGTCCAGGTCGCGGAACTGCGGCGTTGCGCGAATCGGCGTTAAAAGCGCTGATCTTCTGCTGATAAGTATCAATGGTAGGATTCTGTCTCCTTAACTTGGTTACCTGTCGATTTAGTACCTTCTTCCCAGCTATCTCATAGCCGTGCGTGAGGCCTTGGGTGACATGTTTTGGTTGATATTCAAGAAGGCCCGCGGCGCCGCTCCTTCTACCTCAAGATTGGTTGTCCAGCCCCCTGTACCTTTCAGTATGACTACCCTATCTGACGCGCCTACCCCTTCACCTGTTCTATCTGTGCCCAGGCATCCGCTGCCGCTGTCCCGGGGATTATGGACTTAATGCCTCCGCCAAAACCTGACACACCGTCAAACGCCTTGGGGTCAATTACTTTCACACGGTTGATGGTGTCCAGCATGTTGGAGACCTGATCGACATGGTTTTGATACGCGCCCACGTAGTCTTGCATCTTTTTTACGGCATTTTACTGGGTAGTCTGCCCCTTGCTGTTGTTTTCTCCCTCTTTTAGGCTCAGTTCCCACTGTTTGTTGGCAAGATCTTCCTGGTTCTTTTGCGCCGTCAGGCTCAGGCTGCTATTGTCCCAGGTTGAGATTGGCCTGAGCAATCTGCCCAGACTGTTTCAGATGGGCGTTTTTACTTTGCAGGGGCGTTGTTGAATAAATTGAACATTTTGCTGGCACGAGGATCAGATCACTCTCCTGCTATCAAAATAGCGACATTGCGTGGCTAAGCAAAAGTTCAAGATCAACAACTGGAAGGCTTACAAGAACGCCATTATCACTCGGGGTTCACTCACTTTCTGGCTGGATAAAACGGCACTTCACGCCTGGGACTGCGAGGCAAAATCTTCTCTGCGTGGTCTCCCACAACATTATTCCGATATAGCAATGACCAGAGCATTGATGCTGAAACTGATTTTCGGCCTGATACTTTGCGCCCTCCAGGGCTTCCTCGACTCTATTTTCACAATTATGAAAGTGCCGTTTAACTGCCCAGACTATACCTGCATCAGTAAGCGGGAGAAGTCCGTTAATTTCCCGTTTAAAACCACAACGCCGGATGAAATTACACACCTAGTTATCGACTCTAACGAGCTCAACGTCTTGGGTAAAGGGCAGTGAAAGGTAAAAAATGCGGTCAGGGAAAATGGCGGATCTAAAGAAAATTGCATTTAGCCGTAGATGGGATTTGTTGATATACGTCACGCAATCAGCTACATGGCAACAGCCAAAGCCTCCGGATCATCAAGCTGATTTACCCAGACGTTAAAGAGTGCATCTAGCGCTGTTTCGGAGGACGGCTAGACGAAATGATGGGTAAACACTCATCCCTCCATTATTTTCCGCAATCGCTGAACTAATTGTGCAACGCTCATTTCACCCGTGGCAGCACACACTGTCAGCACTTCCAGCTCGTTACCCACATCACGGATAAGCACACTGTTTCGGCCAAGGAAGTCCATCGTAGTAAAAATGCATTGCGCTTGTTGCTATTGTTAAAGATATGCCCACTGGCAATAGCTACCCAATACACTGCGGTCAGATCGAAAAAATCCGTTACGCCTTCATAATTCGCTATATTATGCACGCGGTGAATAATTGCCGCAGCTTTCCCTGTGTCAGGCATACCCTGCACACCAGGGAAAGCTGCAAAATCTTGTCGTGAAATATAAGGATCTCACTGGCGCTAATCCATCTCATCGGTCAGTCAGCGCCATAATAGTCCGGCCGTGGCCTTGCATGATATGATTAAACTCAGCGTCCAGCTTCGCTTTTTGGTACGCCTCAAAATCAGCATTGCTTATCACCACAGCGGCGGAACCATCATGCCGGGTAATCGCCAATGGCTCGCCATTCGTGGCTGCATCCAGTACGGCGGCTATATTGGCGCGTGTCTGGGTTGATGTATAGATAATCATACATTGTTGGCTCAACGCTGATTTCGCTTATTGGCAGGTAATGCAGCTTAATGATCTGTTCGGTGATTATCGTTCCCATAAAATTAAATCGATTGATCTCCGTCTTTTTGATCATCTTTATCGCATGCAAGGACTGCTAGGTACTAGCAAGCCGGTACAGTTGATTTTAGGATATCGCGTTATGTGGATACCAATAACGAATTGCGGGCGCACAGCCGTGGTGTGGCTAGGCACAGTTACCACACCAAAGGGCAGGCTTTAGATTTCTATATTAAAGGCATCCAACTAAGCAATATCCGTAAATCGGCATTAAAATGCACGCTAGTAGTGTAGGGTGTTTACCCACGAAGCAACATTGTACATATAGATACTGGCCCGGTAAGGAGTTGTCAATCGTGCTGCCCATAGGTGAATAGAGCCAGCTTGCTGAGTATGGAGTTTGTGTTATTATTTGAGCATTATGAAATATCATATTATTCCTGTTACTGCTTTCAGTCAGAACTGTAGCCTGATTTGGTGTGAATATACCCAGCAGGCGGCGCTGGTCGATCCCGGCGGTGATGCGGAAAAAATAAAAGCCGAAGTGGCTCAACATGGGGTGACCCTCTCTCAGATCATGCTGACGCATGGCCATCTTGACCACGTTGGTGCTGCAGCAGAGCTAGCTGAGCATTATCAGGTGCCTATTTTGGGGCCGGACAAAGAAGATGCTTTTTTGGTGGGCCACCTGCCAGCGCAAAGCCAAATGTTTGGTTTGGAAGAATGCGCGCCGTTAATGCCGACTAAGTGGTTGGCAGAAGGTGATGAGGTTAAGGTGGGGGAGATGACGCTCAAAGTGTTGCATTGCCCTGGCCATACTCCGGGTCATATTGTCTTTATCAACCAGCAAGCGCGCTTAGCGTTGGTAGGAGACGTGCTGTTTAGCGGCGGCGTCGGGCGCAGCGATTTTCCGCGTAGCGACCATCAGGCGCTGATCAAAGCCATTCGAACTAAGTTGTTGCCGCAGGGTGACGACATGGGCTTTATTCCCGGACACGGATCTATGTCCTCATTCGGACATGAGCGGCAAACCAATCCGTTCCTGCGTGAAGCTCCACCGCCCAGGTAAAGGTTATTATTTCCTTGTAGAAATATAATGGAAGCGGTGAGTGCCCCCGTGGCTATATGCCGGTGTGCTTACAGCACGGCAACGATGGCTTCACACAACGGTGTCATGTTATCTGGCGTCATGCCCGCAAAGTTAATACGGCCAGAGTTTAACGCGTACACGCCAAATTCATCACGTAGGCGTATAACTTGTTCTTTGGTCAGACCACTAAATGAGAACATGCCGTTCTGGCTGATAATAAACTCAAAGTCCTGCTGAGCGATCTTCTCCTTTAAGGTATTCACAAATAACTGACGCATACTGTAGATACGTTGGCGCATATCAGTCAGTTCCTGCACCCACAGTGTACGCAGTGCGTCATTGGTCAGGATGTTAGCTACTATGGCTGCCCCATGAGACGGCGGGTTGGAATAGTTAGCGCGAATAGCCGCCTTCACTTGGCTGAATGCGCGATAAGCAGTTTCAACGTCTATAGCCATTAGAGTGCAGGCCCCAACGCGTTCATTGTACAATCCGAAATTTTTTGAGTAAGAACTGGCGACGATCAACTCCTGATGTTGGGCAGCAAAAATACGTAGGCCCTCAGCATCTTCTTCCAGACCCTTGGCAAAACCTTGGTATGCAAAATCGAATAGCGGTAACCAGCCGTGGATGGCGGAAAGCTCAGCCAATTGGCGCCATTGTTCGGCGGTAGGATCGATGCCAGTCGGGTTATGGCAGCAACCGTGGAACAACACTACGTCGTCGGTCTGTGCCTGCTTCAAGCTACCCAGCAGGCCATCAAAATCTAACGCATGGTTATCAGCGTCATAGTAGGTATATTCCCGCACTTCCAGACCCACAGCGGTGAAGACGTTTTTATGGTTTGGCCAGCTGGGATTGCTGATCCAGATTTGCTTAGCATTGGTTTGATTGGCTATAAAGTCAGCTGCTACCCGCAGGGCACCTGTACCGCCGGGCGTTTGCGCGGTACGTGCGCGCTTGTCGGCTATGATAGTACTTTGTTTGCCTAACAGCAGCTCTTGCGTGCAGTGGGCGAATGCCGGAATACCTTCAATACTGAGATAGTTTTTGGTGGTCTCATTCTCCAGCAGATATTGCTCAGCTTTTTTAACGCTGGTTAGCACCGGAGTGTTACCAGTTTCATCTTGATAAGTACCAATGCTAAGGTTGATTTTATTTAGGCGGGCGTCCGTACGGAAGATATCGGCCAGACCCAGGATTGGGTCGGCTGGTGCAGCAGTAATTTTTTTAAACATGTCGGGGATTTCCAAATCTCGGAGTTAATCAGACGGATCGCATCAGGGTAGCGCCAGTGATGGGGTTTGCCAACTGCTTACGATAAAAACACTGCAATCATTATAAAGTAGGTCAGGCCAATAGAAAAAACTATTGAAAAGGGGAAAATAGCAGGATAAAAAGTTAGCGGAACGTACAAAAAAACAGAGCCGATGCACTAATGCTAATCATTGTAAAATCGTTTGAACGATGCGTATACGGGTGTAACACGGGTTCATTTATGAACATTGTTTATGTAATTAACTCAAGCACTATCAATCTTAGCTCTCCATAGTATCTTCAACCCTTTGCCTACTTGCTTGCCTGTCAGCATGATCGGGCAAGCATTAACGCCTAATGAGATGTTACTTTTCGCAGGCGCAAACTTCTAATGGGATCTATAGTGTAGCTGGGCATCGGTATGGCAGTATTCAGCCAGTGTCCTATTTCCCAGACCGTTAATATCAAGGATATTGTCGATTGCGTTATACGGCTATGCGCGTGAATGAACTTTATTCGCAGCTTTGGAAAAGAGAATGAAGATACCCTGAGGCCAAACACGGGATGGTGAGCGCACATTCAATAAGGTTTTACGTTTTTGCTTATCAGCCATTATCGTGGACGATACAGGGTCATTTAAAGCACTGTTATGAACAGACCTGTTAATCTGGTATTACGCTTTCGGTGGACGCAAAATTATTCCAAGAGGTTAGAGAAGGAAGAGTCAAAGACCTATCAAAAAAAATGTCGATCACCTAAGGTGATCGACATTAAGCCGAAGCCTTATTTCTAACTAAATATATCCGCTATACTTCATGTTGCTTGTGCGCTAGCTTTCCTCGCTTACCCCATTTACTGACTGTTGAATGTGCTTCTGGGTAAATCCATAAACCTTAACCCTGAGGTCCCGTCTGCGAGGCAGCACAGGCGCCGTTAGAGTCGGTTTACGACCGATTTTTCGCTAGGTTACTGCCTTTCCTGTAAAGCGAATTATTTAGGGTTATAGACGCTAAATTGGAGTTAAGCGCAATAACTTAGAACTGGTAAACCAGACCCAGAGCAACGATATTATCGGTAGTTGTGCCAATGGCTTTAGTGAACTCGTTGTCGTTCATCAGGTTGATTTTGTAATCAACATAAGTGGACATATTTTTGTTAAATTCGTAAGTGCTACCAACAGAGATATATTTAACAAGATCTTGGTTATGCGCTGTTCCGGAGTAGTGTATGTTCTTACCTTTAGATTGCAGGTAGGACACTGCTGGACGTAGGCCAAAGTCGAATCGGTACTGTGCGGTAACTTCGAAGTTGTGAGTTTTGTTAGCGATGCCATTCTCATAGGAGTCTTTACCGAATGGCGTCATGTTTCGGGTTTCTGCGTACATTGCTGCCAGGTAAACGTTGTTGGCGTCGTATTTTGTACCCACAGTCCAGGCCTCAGCCTTTTTGCCAAGCTCTTTATCATTTGACTTCTGTGTTTCGGTACGGTTAGAGGACGCATAGGCAGCACCAATGCTTATGCCTTCACTGATATCATAAGTAGAGGATATCCCCCATCCTTCGCTGTTTTGTTCCTCGATGTTGCGTTCTTTCGCAGTGTTTTTTCCTTGATACTGCAAAGCGAAGTTTAGTCCTTCAACCAAGCCGAATAAATTGTTGTTACGGTAAGTTGCAACGCTGCTGGTACGACTAGTCATGAAATTGTCGGCAGAAGAGTAAGTGTCGCCACTAAACTCCGGTAGTGAATTTGTCCAGCTCTCCACGTTGTACAGTACGCCGTAGTTACGGCCGTAATCGAATGAACCGTAGTCAGAAAATTTCAAACCAGCAAAGCCCAGACGAGTTTTGCTACCTCTGGAACCTAGAGATTCAGAGCGGTTAGTCGTAAGCTCGTATTCCCACTGACCATAGCCAGTCAGTTGGTCAGTAATCTTGGTTTCCCCTTTGAATCCCATACGAGCATAGGATTTATCTTTATTTTCATGTTTATCTTTGGATAAAAAATGCAGACCGGCAACTGTACCGTACAGATTCAACTTGTTGCCGTCTTTGTTGTAGATTTCTGCTGCGTTTGCTGCACCCGCAGCAAACAGAGCTGGGATTACTACTTTAAGAATGTTGTTCTTCATCATTAATTACCCTCATTGGTGTTTTTCTGGCATTTGTGCCACTGCCAACAATAATCCTTTTGAACTATTGTTGATAGATTGGTGCCGAACTATGTCTGAACGCAGTGTTCCATTCACGGGCAGGTTAATCTAGAAAGAAAATGCTACTAATCTCTCGATATAGTTTTAAAAAGTAACTATATGTTACTAATTGTAAAATTCTGGGAGCTTTGTGATATGGATCATTATCTATAAATGCACAAAGGCCAGCGTAAATCTGGCCTTGTTTTGTTATAAATATCGTTAAAAAGGTGTTTGAAATGGTTAATTTAGAATCTTACATTACGTGGAGTACGTGGAAAAGGGATTACATCACGTACGTTTTGTACACCGGTGACGTAGGCGATTAAACGTTCAAAGCCTAAACCAAAGCCGGCGTGAGGTACGGTCCCGTAGCGACGCAAGTCACGATACCACCCGTAGTCTTCTTTATTCATCCCCATATCTGCCAGACGCTGATCTAGCACATCTAGGCGCTCTTCACGCTGAGATCCGCCAATGATCTCACCGATACCAGGTGCCAATACGTCCATTGACGCCACAGTTTTGCCATCTTTATTCATGCGCATATAGAAGGCTTTGATGTCTTTTGGGTAATTTTTCACCACCACAGGGGACTTGAAATGTTTCTCCGCAAGATAGCACTCATGCTCGGAAGAAAAGTCAATGCCCCACGATACTGGGTTTTCAAAGTTCTGGCCGGAAGCGAGAAGGATCTCTACTGCTTCAGTGTAATCAACCTGCGCGAAATCGGAAGAAACAAAACGTTGCAGGCGAACGATGGCGTCTTTGTCGACACGCTCGGCGAAGAATTTCATATCGTCTATACGCTCATTCAAGACTGCCTGGAACACATACTTCAGCATTTTCTCTGCCAGTGTGGCAACGTCATACAGTGTAGCAAAAGCGACTTCCGGCTCGACCATCCAGAACTCCGCAAGATGGCGGCTGGTGTTGGAGTTTTCAGCACGGAAGGTTGGGCCAAAGGTATATATTTTTGATAGCGCGCAGGCGTAGGTTTCGCCATTTAACTGGCCGGATACAGTCAGGAAAGCTTCTTCGCCGAAGAAGTCTTCGCTGAAATCAGTAGCACCTTGGTTGTTGCGCGGTAGGTTTTCCAGATCCAGCGTAGAAACGCGAAACATTTCGCCAGCACCTTCGGTATCAGAGGCGGTAATCAGTGGGGTAGATACCCAGAAAAACCCATTCTCGTGATAGTAGCGGTGAATAGCCTGTGCCAAGGTATGGCGCACGCGCGCCACAGCGCCGATCAGGTTGGTCCGTGGGCGCAAATGGGCTACTTCACGCAGATACTCAATGCTGTGACGTTTGGCTGCCATGGGATAAGTGTCTGGATCGTCTACCCAGCCGAACACGTTGATAGCAGTAACATGCAACTCGAAACTTTGGCCTTTACCTGGCGATGCGACAACCTTGCCCGTGACTTCAATCGAACAACCAGTGGTAAGGTGTAGTACTTCATCTTGATAATTCGGCAGAGAATGATCAACCACAGCCTGTAAAGGATTAAAGCAGGAACCGTCATAGACGACCAGAAAGGAGATACCTGCTTTAGAATCTCTCCGGGTACGTACCCATCCACGCACGGTGACTTCACTGCCAACTGCAGCACGACTATGCAGCACATCGACTACAGGCACTACGCTCATAGATTTCTCTCTTCAACATTTGGTTTAGAATTGGCTGATAACCTAAGAATATGGAGATGCTTGCTATGTTACTTGCCGAATGGCAGAGCACAAGCAGAAATCTTCAGATGATGGCCACATTTCTAAGTGCTATATCCGGCAAAGAAAGTTAAAACGGGGGTTTTCACCAGTGTTAGAGATCAAATGATTTGCGCAAAGCTTTGACAAAAGCTTGATCCTGACAGATAGTTTTCCCTGTGCTATAGAAAATATTGGCTACCGGGTTACCTTTACATTAGATTAATTTAATTAAAATATTCAGCAGCTTAACGCCCGGAATATCGCAGGTAAAGTGGTTGCCGATGCCGAACACCAGATTGATGTGCTGGTAGACATGGCGGTACAGCGACCGCGCCTTATCCAGATCAAAGTTATCTGAGAACACCAGTGTTTTACTAATCTGGTCAATGCCAAGTGCCCAGTAATGGGCGATCGCTTTCGTGCCACATGCGAACGGATCTCCCGAATCGTAGCGCAGTCCTTGGTAACGTTTTGCGATCCCAAATCGAGCAGGAAGGCATCCATAGTGATGCAGTCGGTTAGCGCGATGCTGAGCTGATTCGGATATTCATCCAGCCAAGCATGCAAAGCAGCGTGATGGCTGTTGGATAAAGCCTGTTGCTGATCTGCTAGTGATCCTAGAAGCATTCATGCGCCTGGGTACCAACCGGTGCTAGATCCCACTGATGCGGCAGATCATAATTGCTGGTACTGGCCAAATACGGGAACTTTGCCTTCATAGTGCTGATAATCCCCTGCTGCAAGCCCTGCGAGAAACGGTGACACGTGCCAAAGTCCACCATCTTGAAACGCGAGATATCCATATCGCTAGCCAGGGGGTTTAATTGTAACAAATTGCTGCGCAGATGGGCGACAACCAGTTTCGGGGTGACCTCTGGCGTTTGTACAACATCGCTGATTACCCCTAGTAGTCGCATTCCCCATATGATTACCTCGCACTACGGCCCGGCGATACGTATCTGTAGTTTGCTACTGCGGTTTTAGATACTAACCTACTGCAGATGGTAGCGAAAATATAGCAGCCAATTTAGATAGTAATGGCTGAAAAAAGGAAGTCCTGAGAGATAGGTAAATTATGCGTCTGTCAGCGCCAATTAGCTCATCAGTGCGACTTGAGCACGGATCTCATCGGCATACTTACCAAGCAACTCGTTACCACGACAGCAGTAATTTCGCTGCAATGCTGATTGTGGGATAGCGGTGTAACACGGCTTGCTGCATATGAAACTTATAGGCGTCAGTATCAAGCAGTGATGTCAAAATGGGAGAAGCGTATTGAGTCATAGCGTGTTATAGCACCCTCGCTAAATGTATTATCTTATTAATTAGGTAGCGTATAGGGGTACGTGAGGATAGTTAGCGCTGCGCAGGTATAAAATAGCAAATAAAATAGGGCGTTGTTGGGCTTTGTTGAATAAATTAGATTTAGAATAAAAAGCCCCATGAATGGGCATCTTTCAGGCAACGCGTAGAGTTTCTGGCATACCGGCCAGCGTCATCTTGTTTAATGCATAGCTCATGGCCATAGCCTTTGCAACTTGCTCATCATAATCTTGCAGCGACAGGTGACCACCAAATAGCTGTTTTACTCTGCATATAGCTATTTCAGCTATCGAACGTCGGTAATAACTTGTCATACTTTCCCTCCGTGTGTTGTCTCCGTTTAAGCCTTCCAGTTGGAAATCTTGAACTTTTACTTGGCCACGGAATCAAAATCGCTATTTTGATAGAAGAAGAGTGATCTAATCCTCGTGC
>JAAKDF010000005.1 GCA_011754105.1 Serratia symbiotica | reverse complement strand
TCAGGGCTGGTATTAAATGCATAGTCAGCTTGAGTACAATCAGCTCTGGCGAGGAGCACAGGTACTGGCAGTATCTGCGGCGGCATATACTAGCTAGCGGGGTGCATGCTGCGGTTATATAGAGAAAGAAAACCGCCTGTCACAAAATAAATTTATGTGTTAGGTATGTGGATATGCCACGAACTCCGATATCAACGGAGCTGGTAACATTTTAGTGGCAAGACATGCCGTACTCGCCTGTGGCAGGATGGTGCAATCAGAACCGCTCGTTCAGCCCGTTGAAGCAGGAAACCACCAAGCAGGGTCAGGTTTCGGTCTGAATGCTATAGGAATCCCCTTTCTTTAGGCCGGGGAGGATGTAAACGAGAACAGGTAGCGTGTCTCGCCGTTATTCAGTAGCAGCTATATATACAATAAACAACAGAATGATGCCAATATCTAATTATCATAACTAATAGCGGTAGTAAACGTTTCCGTTTGTTAAACAAAGGTTTAATCATAAACAGGTAAACAGGTAAACAGGTAAACAGGTAAACAGGTAAACAGGTAAACAGGTAAACAGGTAAACAGGACGGATGATGCAATCACATAGTAAATTTGCACATAACAAGCACACAGCCAAAAGACGTTGGTTAGATACCCATGAAGCCGGTTATCACAAAAGCATGGGTAACCGGCAGATACAAATGATTGCCATCGGCGGCTCAATCGGAACCGGCCTGTTCCTCGGCACCGGTGGCCGTTTAGAAATGGCTGGGCCTGCATTAGCGCTGGTTTATCTGGTGTGCGGGTTTTTCTCGTTCTTCATTTTGCGCGCGTTAGGTGAGTTGGTGTTGCACCGCCCTACCAGCGGCAGCTTCGTCTCTTACGCCCGTGAATTCCTCGGCGAAAAAGCCTCTTATGTCGTCGGCTGGATGTACTTCCTTAACTGGGCGATGACTGGTATCGTCGATATTACCGCAGTTGCGCTGTATATGAACTACTGGGGTACCTTCGCCGAAGTGCCGCAGTGGCTGTTCGCGCTCTGCGCCCTTGGGGTGGTCGCTACAATGAACATGATCGGCGTGAAATGGTTTGGTGAAATGGAGTTCTGGTTTGCGCTGATCAAGGTTGCAGCCATCTCACTGTTTTTGATAGCTAGCGTGGTGTTACTTGGTATCGGCACCCCGCTGGCAGGCAACACCACCGGTCTGCACCTGATTACCGAAAACGGTGGAATGTTCCCGCATGGCCTTCTACCAGCGCTGGTATTGGTGCAAGGGGTGATCTTCGCCTTTGCTGGCATTGAGCTGATCGGCACCGCCGCTGGCGAGTGCCGGGAGCCAGCAGCGGTGCCGAAGGCAATCAATAACATTATCTTGCGTATCAGCCTGTTCTACGTAGGTTCCGTGGTACTGCTGGTGTTGCTGTTACCCTGGAATACCTACCAGGCAGGTCAAAGCCCGTTCGTTACCTTCTTCAGCAAGCTGGGGGTGCCTTATATCAGCACCATCATGAACATCGTGGTACTGACCGCCGCGTTGTCCAGCCTAAACTCTGGCCTGTACTCTACTGGCCGTATCCTGCGTTCGCTGTCGATGGGAGGATCTGCGCCTAAATTCATGGCTAAAATGAGCAGCAAGCAGGTGCCTTATGCCGGCATCCTGGTAACCTGCGGCATCTACGTAATCGGTGTGTTGTTAAATTATTTGGTGCCTTCGCGGGTATTTGAAATCGTGTTAAACAGCGCCTCGCTGGGCATTATTAGTTCCTGGGCATTTATCATTGTCTGTCAAATGGGTCTGCGCAAAGCCATCCACGCAGGCCACGCAAAGCCGGTCTACTTCAAAATGCCTGGCGCGCCATTCACCTCCTGGCTAACGCTGGCATTTCTGCTAGCGGTGGTGATTATGATGGCGTTCGACTACCCTAATGGCACTTGGACTATCGCTACTATTCCTGTGCTGGCCGTGCTGCTGGTGCTCGGTTGGTTTGGCCTACGCAAACATGCACAGGAAGTTAAGCAAGACCAGCATATACACGAAGCACCAGGCTCTCACTAAATTGAGCCTAGCCACTGCTGACGGGGCGATTATTTCTCGTCAGCGGCAAATTACCTGCGCGATATCCTTGGAATGGATCAGAGTACGTATATGGCTAAACAATACCGTTGACTCATCATATTCCTTGCGCAAATAGCCCAGCCACTGTTTGATAGGCGCCACATGGTATTGGCCGGTATCACCCTGTTTTCCCAAATGAACGTATTTTTGCCACAGGTGCAACACCTGTAGCCAAGGCATACGCGGTTCGTTATATTTGACCCATACGGCTCAGGTTCGGTACGTTGAGCGCACCACGCCTTAATATTACCGGGTTGCAGCCGGTCACCTGTAGGCAATCGTGCTCGCTCTGATAGTTCCAGATTTCACCGTTGGCGATTACCGGGATGGTCAGGTCAGGTGCTGACGGATCTTGCTAATCGCTGCCCAATTGATACCCGCTGCTCGGTAGCCGTCGCTCTTTAGTGCGCCAATTAACCGCTAATTTGGCTCCCTCCTGCTGCACAGTATCAGCAATGCTACGGCTGGCAGAATCCAAACCTAGACGTAATTTAACCGTCACCGGCATCGGGTTTGCCAACACCGGATCTTTCAGCAGTACCGCCCCAACGCCGCTGCGGTTGACCAGCTTCGATGGGCAACCGCAGTTGAAATCGATACCGTGAGACCCTATTTCGACCGCACACACAGCATTCTCCGCCAGCAATTGCCGATGTTAACACAGCAGTCTAACACGCACCAGGGCGCCAGAAGCTGTTCGGATAGCGTGATTCAGCTCTGGGCATAGGCGTTAATACTGCCCAGAAGCAGAGCCCTTTATTGAGGCGAACTAGCGCCTTACCGGAGACAACATAAGGTGAAAAAGTATGACAGGCTACCACCGACGTTAGATAGCCGAAACAGCGATGTACAGAGTAAAACAGCTATTTGGTAGTCACCTTTCTCTGCAAGATTATGATGCGCAAGTTGCAGAAACTATGGCCATGATCTTTGCATTAAACAAGATGATGTTCGCAGGTATGCCAGAAACAGTACGAGGTGTCTGAAAGATGCCTAGGCAGGTGCCTATTTATTCCAAATCCGATTTATTCAACAACGCCACCTAACATATCCAACTTGCCATCAACCTGGCTGATAAACAATTGGAAATGCCTGGCTACACTAGGTTTATCCAAGGTTTCACTGCTAGCCCAACGCTCAAAGCTGTCGAAGGTATCCGGATTTTCCAAATCGTAGAGCGGATCGTTCTGTAGGTTACCTAAATTTTTGCATCTTAGTTAAATAAGATCGTGTCTTGCATCGCTGACGACAGACGAAAACTCAGGTTTCTGTTGTCGCCTAGCAATAACGTTTATTTCCATTTCTTTCCTCCTATCCAGATGATAAAGACCAGGCTCTGGGTGCTTCAATCACCATGAGCATTAAAATCCCTACCGCTATATGGCCAATAGCCAATTGATTTGAACTTGGTCGCAACAAACAGATGCATCAAGGAAATTTTACGCTTATCCTTACACTCCGGCGTTGATAACCCCATTATTCACTTATAGATAAATGTTTTCTGAACGTCGGAGCCAGCAACATGGCTGCACAACTCCAAGCCCTAAAAATTCGCCGCCCTGATGAGTGGCATACCCATCTACGTAACGGCGAGATGCTGAAAACGGTGGTGCCCTATACCAGTCAGGTGTGTATCATGGCGATATTGATTCCAAACCTGGATCCGTCAATCACCACTGTATACGACACTCGCGCCTACCGTCAGCGCATACTGTCCGCAGTGCTGCAGGGCGACATCTTCACCACGCTGAAGACCTGCTACCTGACAAACTCTCTCTCCGCTAAAGAACTCGTTAACTGATTTGAACAAGGTGTATTTACCGCCGCTAAACTGTATCTAGCAAATGCCACTACCAACGCCAGCCCCGGCGTGAGTAATGTAAAAGGCATTTATTCACTGTTTCAGAAATGCAAAAAATCGGCATGCCACTACTAATATATGGATAAGTCACCTATGTCGATGTCGATATATTCGACAGCGAGGCGCGCTTTATTGACTAAGTGATGGCGCCAATCCGCCTACAGTTCCCCGAACTAAAAATTGTTTTCGAGCACATCATCACCAAAGCAGCGTTTCAATATGTGCAGGATGGCGATCGATTCCTTGGTACCACCATTACACCGCAATATCTTATGTTGGTTGAAGGGATTCGTCCGCTCTTTTGTCTGCCGATCCTCAAACGTAATATTCATCAGATAGCGCTGTGTAAAGCGGCCACCAGAGGTTATGATCATTTTTTCTCGGTACTGAATCAGCACCGCACACTAAATACCGTAAAGAATCCGACTGCGGTTGCGCAGGAGTGTTCAATGCCCCGAACGCGATATCGGCCTACACCACTGTCTTTGAGCAACTAGACGCGTTCTTTGAGCAACTAGACGCGTTGCAATACTTTGAAGCGTTCCTCTCAATGAAAGGGCCGCGCTTCTATGGCCTATCAATGAAGATTTTATCGAGCTGCAACGCGTGCCGACCACTCAACTAGCAGAGATAGCTATGGGCAACGAATATGTCATACCTTTCTTTGCTGGCTAACCCCTGAACTGGTCGATAAATGGCTAATCTTTTTTAGCGTTATTATTGCTCCCACAGAGGAGAAACCATATAAAAAATCAGTAAAATACTTTAGTAATAAATGTGCGTGTTGAAGTCACTATAGATAAAAATAAGCCGCTGCCATCAGGAGCTATTGAGGCTCTGACCATCGAGCTGAGAGCAGGCAGGTGAACCGCCAATTTCCTGACGCCGTAATTTAGGTACGTTATGCCAGCGCTAACTGGCTATCAGTGCTACGGGGGAGGAATACCGACTGGGATCTGATCGAGGGAATACTCCAGGAAATGTGTGAAAATGCGGGCGAGTGGTTCAGTACAGAATAAATACAGCAATGCTGCTTTTTACCGATTTTTGCCTAGTTATCCAACTGTTTTATTTTTAGCATTCCGCCACCCAACTTCGATACAACCATTATTAATCATTCAATTCACCGATAAAATTGGTGAATAAATATTTATTTTGCAAAATAAGTAGTGAAAAGCGCCAATAATGCAATCAGATGCGTATACTGTAGTTGCTCTTATGATGATAAGCCGCATTGATCCTCGTTAGTCACTCAGGGTAGCTACTACTTAATAAGGGGTCTTTATGTACAGAAACGATAAAGTAATTCAGACACACCCGCTTGTTGGGTGGGATATCAGCACTGTAGATATTTACGATGCCATGATGATACGCCTTCATTACCTGTCTTCACTAGACCAAACTCCCGAAGAAGCTCAAGTAGACAGAACGCTTTGGCTTACTACAGATGTCGCTCGTCAATTAATTAACATATTAGAAGCCGGTATCGCCAAGATTCAGTCTACAGATTATCAAGCTCACAATATAAGCAAACATTGATTTACTGAGCCAAAATCTGAAGCGCCTTGACTATCTCGGCGCCTTTTTACCTAAGTGCCGCATGACAGATGCATTGTCGTAGTCGACCTTTTATCATAATCTGCCAAGCTACATTGAAACAGAGAGAATAGGCAAGAGGAATGTCTTTGTTGATGGTGCTTAAAGCCGATAGGGCTTTTCTCCTGCAAAATCTGGCTTACACGAGAGGGGAATAATACAGAAATTTAACAGGCAGATATAGTATTACTACTATAATACTACTGTTGAATTTTTACTTGATATGAAACAATTCGCAAGTTAATAAACCTAACCTGATAGCAATTTGCCGGCTGCAGCCATATGGAGCGTTGTTAAATAAATCAAACATTTTCCGGTACAAGGATCAGATGACTCTCCTTCTATCAAAATAGTGATATTGCGTAGCCAAGTAAAAGTTTAAGATCACTAACTGGAAGGCTTACAACAACGCTTTGATCACTCGGGGTTCACTCACTTTCTAGGTGGATGAAACGGCACTTTACTCCTGGTACTACGAGGCAAAACCTTCTCTGCGTAGTCGCCCACAACATTATTCCTATATGGCATGGCAATGCCCCGCGCCTTGATACTGAAACTGATTTGTCGGCCTGATACTTCGTGCCCTCCAGAGCTTCATCGACTTAATTGTTACACTGATAAAAGTGCCGTTGAACTGCCTGGACTACACCTGTATCAGTAAGCTGGATAAGTCCGTCAATGTTCTATTTAAAATCCCAATGCCGGGTGAAATTGCACACCTTGTTATAAAACCCGGTCAGGTAAAACGGCGGTTCTAGCGAAAACTACATTTAGCCGTAGATACAGAAACACATGAGGTCATCTGTGCTGATCTTGCCTTAAGCAATATCACAGATACAGAAGCCTTACCAGGTCTCATCCGCCAGAAGGTACCGTAAAATCAAAGTCGCCTCGGCGGATGGGGCTTAAGATAGGCGAGTGAATCATGATTAGTTAAAGAGCAAGAAGATCATGGCGTTAATATCGCACAGAAGCGGAGCCCGTTATTGGTCGGCATACTATGCAAACTGAAATCAAGCGGTGGGGAACTAGTGCATTCCCGGAGACAACACACGGAGGAAAAGTATGACAGGCTACCACCGACGTTATATAGCCGAAATAGCAATGTACAGAGTAAAAAAGCTATTTGGTAGTCACCTTTCTCTGCGAGATTATGATGTGCAAGTTGCAGAGGCTATGGACATGATCTGTGCATTAAACAAGATGACTATTGCAGGTATGCCAGAAACTGTACGCGTTGCCTGAAATATTTACATTCAGGGGACTATTTATTCCAAATCCGATTTATTCAACAACGCCTACAGACGCAATAAAGTTTTATCTTGCTCCTATATTTGACCTGCGTATTCTTTCTCGCTAAGTTGGACGTTAACTGGACGCTTTCTAGTCGAGTGGACGTCTCGTCATATTTATGCAATCACTTAAGACATTCTCTTAAAAATAAGTCATACACCAATTGTCAAAATTGTCACGAGCAGCCATTAACAGAGGGCGAAAAATCGATTGGCGGGTTAACTTGCTGATTAGATTTCTGCGTGAAGTTGATAAGCCCCATCGTAGCAGGTTGTAGGAGTCATACAAAACCTGGGGAGGTTCACTGAATATGTTGTACGATGAATCCCAAGAAAGGGACAACTGTGGTTTCGGCCTAATCGCCCACATAGAAGGCGAACCTAGCCACAAAGTAGTACGTACCGCCATTCATGCGCTGGCTCGTATGCAGCACCGTGGCGCAATCCTAGCTGACGGTAAGACGGGCGATGGCTGCGGCCTATTATTGCAAAAGCCTGATCGTTTATTTCGTATGGTGGCGCGAGAATGCGGCTGGCGTTTAGCTAAAAACTATGCCGTTGGCATGATGTTCCTTAGCAATAATGAAAAGAAAGCTTGCACTAGCCGTCAAATCGTAGAAGAAGAACTGCAAAAAGAAACACTGTCGATCGTCGGCTGGCGTGAAGTTCCGACCAACCCGGACGTGCTGGGTGAGATCGCGCGAGATTCTCTTCCACGCATTGAACAAATTTTTGTTAACGCCCCGGCTGGCTGGGGTGCGCGCGATGTAGAGCGCCGCCTGTTTGTGGCGCGCCGCCGCATTGAAAAGCGCATCCAGGACGAACACTTTTACGTTTGCAGTTTCTCCAAGTTGGTGATGATCTATAAAGGACTGTGCATGCCTACAGATCTGCCGCATTTCTATCTTGATTTGGCGGATCTGCGTCTGGAATCAGCCATCTGCCTATTCCACCAGCGTTTTTCCACCAACACTGTACCGCGCTGGCCGCTGGCGCAGCCGTTTCGCTATCTGGCACATAACGGCGAGATCAACACCATTACTGGCAACCGCCAATGGGCGCGAGCGCGCACCTATAAATTCGAGACACCGCTAATCCCGGATTTGCACGTTGCCGCGCCGTTCATCAACGAAACCGGATCCGACTCTAGTTCTCTAGACAACATGCTGGAGCTTTTGCTGGCTGGCGGCATGGATCTGATCCGCGCCATGCGTTTGCTGGTGCCGCCGGCTTGGCAGAACAACCCAGACATGGACACCGAACTGCGTGCTTTTTTCGATTTCAACTCAATGCACATGGAACCGTGGGACGGCCCGGCTGGTATCGTGATGTCCGATGGCCGCTATGCCGCCTGCAACCTGGACCGAAACGGCCTGCGCCCAGCACGCTATGTGATCACTAAAGACAAGCTGATTACCTGCGCCTCTGAAGTCGGCATCTGGGATTACCAGCCAGATGAAGTCGTGGAGAAAGGCCGCGTCGGCCCAGGTGAACTGATGGTGATCGATACCCGCTGTGGCCGCATCTTGCACTCCGCCGAGACCGATGACGATCTAAAAAACCGCCACCCATATAAAGCGTGGATGGAGAAAAACGTTAGGCACCTGATGCCGTTCGAAAACTTGTCAGACGATCAGATCGGTAGCAGTGAACTTGACGACGTGCAGCTCGAAACCTACCAGAAGCAGTTCGGGTACAGCCGTGAAGAGCTGGATCAAGTGATCTGCGTGCTGGGAGAGAACGGCCAAGAAGCCACAGGTTCGATGGGTGACGATACCCCGTTTGCCGTTCTCTCCAGCCGCCCGCGCATCATCTATGATTATTTCCGCCAGCAGTTCGCGCAGGTCACCAACCCGCCGATCGATCCGTTGCGTGAAGCGCACGTCATGTCGCTGGCGACCTGCATAGGCCGCGAAATGAACGTGTTCTGTGAAGCTGAAGGCCAGGCGCACCGCCTGAGCTTAAAATCGCCGATCCTGCTTTACGAAGATTTCCAACAGCTCACTACACTGGAAGGCGAATATTACCGCGCCGACACTCTCTATCTCACCTTCGATCCAGCTGAACAGGATCTGGAGCAGACCCTCCGCGTACTGTGCAACGAAGCGGAACGTAAAGTGCGCGCTGGCACAGTACTGTTGGTGTTATCCGACCGCGCTATCGCCCCCCAACGCCTGCCAGTACCCGCACCGATGGCAGTCGGTGCTATCCAGACCCGTCTGGTGGAAAAAAGCCTGCGTTGCGATGCTAACATCATCGTTGAAACTGCCAGCGCCCGCGATCCACACCACTTTGCGGTGCTTCTCGGCTTCGGTGCCACCGCCATCTATCCATATCTGGCGTATGAAACCTTAGCCAAGCTCGTGGACAACCAGACGATAGACAAACAGTATCGCGAGGTGATACTGAACTATCGCAATGGCATTAACAAAGGCTTGTACAAGATCATGTCCAAAATGGGCATCTCGACTATCGCCTCTTATCGCTGTTCCAAGCTGTTTGAAGCCGTTGGTCTACACCGTGATCTGACTAACCTGTGCTTCCAGGGCGTGGTTAGCCGGATCGGGGGTGCCAGCTTTAGCGACTTCCAACAAGATTTGCAGAAACTGTCTAAACGCGCCTGGTTAAAACGCATGCCGCTGGAACAAGGCGGGCTGCTGAAGTTCGTGCATGGCGGTGAGTACCATGCCTATAATCCTGATGTGGTGAGCATGCTGCAAAAAGCGGTGCATAGCGGCAAATACAGCGATTATCAGGCTTACGCCACGCTGGTAAACCAACGCCCGGTCGCCATGTTGCGCGACCTGCTGACCATCACGCCGCAGGGTGAAGCTATCCCGGTCGATCAGGTTGAACCGGCAGAGTTGCTGTTTAAACGCTTCGACACCGCAGCGATGTCGATTGGTGCCCTTAGCCCTGAAGCGCACGAGTCGCTGGCGATCGCCATGAACGGGCTTGGCGGCTTCTCCAACTCTGGCGAAGGTGGCGAAGACCCAGCACGATACAGCACTAACAAAGTTTCACGCATCAAGCAGGTGGCTTCCGGGCGCTTTGGCGTGACGCCAACTTACCTGATCAATGCGGATATAATCCAAATTAAGGTGGCGCAAGGAGCCAAACCTGGTGAAGGAGGCCAACTGCCAGGAGATAAAGTTACTCCCTATATTGCCAAACTACGTTATTCGGTACCTGGCGTAACCCTGATTTCTCCACCGCCGCATCACGACATCTATTCAATCGAAGACCTGGCTCAGTTGATCTTCGACCTCAAACAGGTGAACCCGCAGGCGGTAATCTCGGTAAAACTCGTTTCCGAACCTGGCGTTGGCACCATCGCCACCGGCGTGGCGAAAGCCTATGCCGACCTGATTACAATCGCCGGTTACGATGGTGGCACCGGTGCCAGCTCGCTTTCCTCAGTAAAATATGCTGGTTGTCCGTGGGAACTGGGCTTGGTGGAAACCCAGCAGGCGCTGGTGGCCAACGGCCTACGGTACAAAATCCGCCTACAAGTGGACGGCGGTTTGAAAACCGGCGTGGACATCGTCAAAGCGGCAATCCTCGGCGCAGAAAGCTTCGGCTTTGGCACCGGCCCGATGGTAGCGCTGGGCTGTAAATATTTGCGCATCTGCCATTTGAACAACTGCGCGACCGGTGTGGCGACCCAAGATGATAGATTGCGCCGCGATCACTACCACGGCCTGCCAGTACGCGTAGCCAATTACTTCAAGTTTATCGTGCGGGAAACACGTGAGATCATGGCACAGCTCGGCGTCAGCCAGTTGGTTGATTTGATTGGTCGAAGTGAGTTTCTAACCGAAATGGACGGCATCTCTGCCAAGCAGAACAAACTGGATTTATCACCATTGCTAAAAACTGTCACCCAGCACCGAGGCAAGCCACTATACTGTACCGAAGGAAGCAACCCACCATTTGACAAAGGTATGTTAAATAAAGCATTGCTGGCGCAGGCAAAGCCGTATCTCGATGGGAAACGCAGTAAAACATTCTACTTTGATATCCGCAACACTGATCGCTCCGTAGGGGCCATGCTATCCGGTGCCATCGCCATCCTACATGGCGATCAGGGTATGGCGACGGCTCCTATCAAAGTGCATTTCTCCGGTACCGCTGGCCAGAGCTTCGGCGTATGGAATGCCGTCGGCGTTGAGCTGACACTAACCGGCGATGCCAACGACTACGTTGGCAAAGGCATGGCTGGCGGCAGCATCTCGGTACGCCCACCGTTCGGCTCCGCGTTCCGCAGCCATGAGGCCAGCATTATCGGTAACACCTGTCTGTATGGTGCCACTGGCGGTAAATTATTTGCCGCAGGAAGAGCAGGCGAACGTTTCGCGGTACGCAATTCCGGTGCCATTACTGTGGTGGAAGGCATCGGCGATAGTGGCTGTGAATACATGACCGGTGGCATCGTCTGCGTGCTGGGCAAAGTAGGCATCAACTTTGGCGCAGGTATGACCGGTGGTTTCTCCTATGTGCTGGATGAAGACGGTGAGTTTCGTCAGCGCGTAAATCTAGAACTGGTAGAAGTGCTCAACGTCGAGCCACTGACTATTCTCCATAATCACCTGCTCAGCCTGATCACCGAGCATGTTCAGGCAACCGGTTCTTCCCGTGCTGAACAGATCTTGACCAACTGGCCGGAATGGCGGCCAAAGTTCACTCTAGTTAAGCCGAAGTCTAATGATGTCAAAGCATTGTTAGATCACCGTAGTCGTTCCACAGCCTAACTACAGGTTTAGTCGCAGTAATGAAGGAGGGATTAATGAGTCAGAATATTTATCAATTTATCGACTTACAGCGTGTTGATCCACCAAAGAAACCGCTACAGATCCGCAAAATTGAATTTGTAGAGATTTACGAACCGTTTTCAGTCACCCAAGCAAAAGCTCAGGCGGATCGCTGTCTGTCTTGCGGTAACCCTTATTGCGAATGGAAATGCCCGGTACACAATTATATCCCTAACTGGCTAAAGCTGGCATACGAAGGTCGCATCATGCAGGCGGCAGATCTGGCGCATCAGACTAACAGCCTGCCGGAAGTGTGTGGCCGTGTTTGCCCGCAGGATCGCCTGTGTGAAGGGGCCTGCACCCTGAACGACGAGTTTGGCGCAGTCACCATTGGTAACATTGAGCGCTATATAAGCGATAAAGCGCTCGAAATGGGCTGGAAACCGGATATGTCCCACATACAGCCGAACTGCAAAAGTGTGGCGATCATCGGTGCCGGTCCCGCAGGTCTTTCCTGCGCCGATGTGCTGACCCGCAATGGTATCAAAGCGGTAGTATATGATCGTCATCCAGAGATCGGCGGCCTGCTGACTTTCGGTATACCAGCCTTTAAGTTAGAAAAAGCAGTGATGATAAAGCGTCATAGCATCTTCAGCGAGATGGGCATCGAGTTCCAACTGAATACCGAGGTGGGTAAGGATATCAGCATGGAAACACTACTCAACGAGTTTGACGCGGTGTTTCTGGGCGTTGGCACTTATCAGTCGATGCGCGGTGGGCTGGAAAACGAAACAGCGCCAGGCGTGTACGACGCTCTGCCGTTCCTGATCGCCAATACCAAGCAACTTATGGGCTATAACACCGAACCACACCTGCCGTATGTCAGCATGGCAGGCAAACGCGTAGTGGTGCTGGGCGGGGGCGACACCGCAATGGACTGCGTGCGCACCGCAATCCGTCAAGGTGCTACACAGGTCACCTGTGCCTACCGCCGCAACGAGGCCAATATGCCTGGCTCTAATCGCGAAGTGCAAAATGCCCGCGATGAAAGGGGGAAATTCAAATTCAACGTGCAGCCACTAAGCATTGAACTCAACAGCGCTGGACGCGTGGCCGGGGTGAAAATGGTGCGTACCCAACTGGATGCACCAGAAGTGCATAGCCGCCAGATGGCGGAACAGGTAACAGGCGCCGAACACATAATCGACGCTGATGCGGTGGTGATAGCATTCGGTTTTCGTCCGCACCAGATGGATTGGCTGTCGGCGCACGATGTGCTGTTCGACAAGCAAGGTCGCATTCTGGTAGCGGAAAACACTCTCTACGCCTTCCAAACCAGCAACGCAAAAATTTTTGCCGGTGGCGACGCGGTGCGCGGTTCAGATTTGGTAGTAACAGCGATTGCCGAAGGACGCAAAGCGGCTGAGGGCATTATCAACTATCTTGACGTATAAGCTCACTAGCCCTTGCTTAAAGGCTCGGCATGCCGAGCCTTTTATTTAACCATGCGCAGTGACGGGCGGCGGCCACCCGCCGATGGCGACGAACCGCTGCCATCACTCGTCTCTGGGGGATTAATGTCAACCACCGATATCAAGCTTTCCACAGGGTGTGTCTTATTGTCCAGACTTTCAATACTAACTTCTTCTACTGCGTAGGCAGCCTCCGATTCGAATAGACTACCTGCGCCGTTCTCACGTGCATAAATCGCCTGCACAGAAGCCATAGGTAATGAAACTTGATGCGGCACACCGGCGAATTGCGCGTTGAAGCGCACTTCGTCATCGCCTAGTTCCAGATTGCCGACTGCGTGCAGCGTTATATTCAATACAATCTGATTATCGCGAGCAAATTCCATCTCACCTGAACACCAGGGCAAGTAATACCTATTACCAGGTGCGGCGTCAATTGGTTATCAAGCAGCCAATCATAGATTGCCCGCAGCAGTTACGGACGGTGCGGAGTCATATGAGAGATGTCCATAATACTTAGCCTAGAGTATATAGACGCATTTCGCGCTCGGCTTCAGTCAGAGAAGCCAGGAACGCATCACGTTCGAATACGCGGGTCATGTACCCTTTAAGCTCTTTGGAGCTATCACCGCTTACGCTTAGTTCAATACCCAACTGCGGCAAGCGCCACAGTAACGGGGCTAGGTAGCAATCCACTAGGCTGAATTCTTCACTCATAAAGTAGGCAGTTTGGCCAAAGATCGGTGCGATCGCCAGCAGTTCTTCGCGCAGTTGGCGACGAACGGATTCCGCTTCCTGGCCGCTGCTCTGCTTAATATTATTCATCAGCGAGTACCAGTTTTTCACAATACGTAGCATAATTAACCGGCTTTCACCGCGAGCGACCGGGTAAACTGGCATCAGTGGTGGGTGTGGGAAACGCTCATCAAGGTATTCCATAATTATGCGGGATTCATACAAGGTCAGTTCGCGATCGACCAGTGTCGGCAATGTTTGGTAAGGATTGAGGTCAATCAAATCCTGCGGCAGGTTATCCATCTCGACCTGCTTAATCTCGACGCTGACACCTTTCTCCGCAAGTACGATACGTACTTGATGGCTAAAAATGTCGGTCTGGCCAGAGAACAGTGTCATTACCGAATGTTTGTTGGCAGCGACAACCATGAAACCCTCCAAGTTATTTAACAATACTGCGGATAGCTAGCTCACCTTCATCTTTCACGCCACATACAGGCAGCCCGCAACCAACCTGGCCATAAAACCGACTTTGGAGTTAAACTGACGGCAAAAAGGTGGAAAAGTAGGGGGAATTCTACCAGAATTTACTTGTTTTGTGGGAGCCAAGCGACAATTTTATTTTTTATTTTTTATTTTTGATATTACAAGCATTTTAGTAGGGATATGCCTATTTTGAAGCATAAAAAACCCGGTGCAGCGAACTGCACCGGGTTTTGCGCAACCCAAATTGCTTAAGGAGTAAAGATTAACGCTTAGAGAACTGAGGACGACGACGTGCTTTGCGCAGGCCAACTTTCTTACGTTCAACCTGACGCGCATCACGCGTGACGAAGCCAGCCTTACGTAGTTCAGAACGCATAGTTTCGTCATACTCCATCAGTGCACGGGTGATACCGTGACGGATAGCACCAGCTTGACCGGAGATACCACCGCCTTTAACGGTGATATACAGATCCAATTTGCATGCCATGCCAACCAGTTCTAGCGGCTGACGAACCACCATGCTGGCGGTTTCGCGACCGAAGTACTGTTCCAGGCTGCGCTGGTTGATAACGATGTTACCGTTGCCCAGCTTGATGAAGACGCGAGCTGCGGAGCTTTTACGGCGACCAGTGCCGTAGTATTGATTTTCAGCCATTGCCATTAATCCCGATTAAATGTCCAGAACTTGCGGTTGCTGTGCCGCGTGATTATGCTCAGTACCCGCGTAAACTTTCAGTTTACGGAACATGGCACGACCCAGCGGACCCTTTGGCAGCATGCCTTTAACCGCGATTTCAATCACGCGCTCAGGACGTCGGATAATCATTTCTTCAAAGGTCGCTTGCTTGATACCACCGATATGACCAGTGTGACGGTAGTAAACTTTATCTGTACGCTTGTTGCCGGTTACAGCAACTTTATCTGCATTCAGAACGATGATATAATCACCGGTATCCACATGCGGGGTGTATACCGCTTTATGCTTGCCGCGCAGTCGGCGAGCCAGTTCAGTAGCGAGACGGCCTAAAATTTTACCATCTGCATCAACAACATGCCAATCGCGTTTTACGGTTTCTGGCTTAGCTGTAAAAGTTTTCATTAGAAAGCTTACCCAATAATTAGTTACACGTTAGTGAGCACCAAAATGCTCGAAAATAGTTGAGTCTTGCACGACCATACGAGTCTAGTAAAACTATTCCTTCGAATAGCCATTGCCGACACTATAAAAGTTTAAGGAAAAAACTTTATTGTAACGTGAGGTGGCAAGATTATAGAGAAGTCGATCACAAAGATCGAACAGTTTTTAAATGGATTTTTTATCCCCTGGACAACGTTCACTTGCCTGCCCCAAAATCGGCTCACAGGGCATTTCCAGCTTAGGCAGTTTGGCGGCGGACAAACGCACAGCTACCTTCACGTACTTCGAGTACATGAAGGGTGGAGAGCAACATCGTCTACAGATATCCCGTTGAGTTAAATTTATGGCAGGTGCGGCAGCTTGAGATACTCCTCACTCTGCATCTCTTGTAAACGCGATAGGCAGCGTTGATATTCAAACTTTAACTGTTCCCCTTGGTAGATCTCAAACATTGAAGCCTCAGCAGCGATCATTAGTTTAACGTGGCGCTCATAGAATTCATCTACTAGCGCCAAGAAGCGACGGGCGGTGTTTTCTTTTCTCTGCCCCATTATTTGCACATTGTATATCATCACACTACGGTACCGACGCGATAGAACAATATAGTCCAACTGGCTACGCGCTTCCTCACACAGGGTGTGGAACTCCACCGCTAGCACTCCATCCACCGCGCGGATCGCCTGCAAAGGCCGATGATTGACCTGCAACATCGGTGCATCTTCCCCGTACTTGCCAGCCAGCGTGATAAACATCCTATCTAAAGTCTCTCGCGTCTGCGCATTAAGTGGCATCAAATACAGTTGTGCCTGCGTTAGAGTTCGTAAGCGGTAGTCGATGCCGGCATCGATGTTTATCACGTCGCAGTACTTATTAATCAGATCTATAGCAGGCAAGAAGCGCGCCCGCTGTAAACCATTGCTATACAGAGAATCTGGCTGAATATTGGAAGTAGCTACCAACGTAATGCCACGCGCGAACAATGCCTGTAACAATGTGCCCAGCAGCATGGCATCAGTGATGTCGGAGACAAAGAATTCGTCAAAGCACAGCACATCAGTTTGCAACTTGAACCCATCGGCAATGCTTTCCAGCGGGTTTTCCTGCCCTTGTAACTCAATCAATTGTTCATGCACACGTAGCATAAAGCGGTGGAAATGCAGTCGTAGTTTGCGATCCCCAGGCAGGCTGTGAAAGAACATATCCATCAGCCAGGTTTTGCCACGCCCGACACCGCCCCACATATAAAGCCCCTGTATCGTGCGTTGTTGGGCCGTTTCAATGCTTTTCCCCAACCAGCGGCTGAGTTTACTACCCAGCCAGCCGGTTGGCACGCTCACCGCTGGTGCTTTTTGCAGCCCCTGGTAAATACGATTCAATTGAGCAACAGCCTGGCGTTGCACCTCATCGGCCTGATATTTCCCTGTATTAAGCGCCTGATGGTAACAGGATATCGGTGATTGTTCCTGCATCTATTCGATCTTCCCTATGAACGTGATCCCCTGCACTTTTCGGAACTGCGACTACTCCGAAATTTTTCGGATATAAGAAATTATTTAGCTAAAATTAGCGGGAAATTTAGACTATTTTGCGCTATTATTGCCACAAATTCCAGCTCCGGGTAATGCTAAAAGAACCTGCAAATACGCTTCAGGATTCCACTCGGATAAGGTTAACGGTTATAGTGGATATTATTAAGTGAAAAATCCCTTCAGAACAACTAAGTCACAAAAGGAGTCATTATGACCTGGGATTATGCGCTGGTTAGTTTAGTATTCGGCATTGTCATCGGTGCGGTTGCGATGCGTTTTGGCAATCGTAAACTACGTCAACAACAAGTTTTGCAGCACGAACTGGATAAGAGCAAAACCGAGCTGGAAAAATACCGCCAGGAACTGGTTGGTCACTTTGCATACAGTGCAGAGTTGCTCGATAACATGGCGAGCGATTACCGACAGTTATATCAACATATTGCAAAGAGCTCCAATAACTTGCTGCCTGATTTGCCAAACCAGGAAAAATCGTTCCGCTATCAGTTGACCGAAGAAGCTGAAGCAGACAATAATAAAGCACCGGTAGAAATACCTCGTGACTATTCAGAAGGCGCATCCGGCTTGTTGCGTGGCCAAGTACCCCGTCGTGACTAAGCTTCTTACCCATGGAACTTGGCTACGAGTTTTGCCCTTTGACTACCGCGTTCTCTTCTTATCATAATTATAGACTGATACAATGATTTATTGAACTTTTTATACAAATTATTGGTCTTACACCTCGCGTTGATCAGTGCTATTGCGGCTTCATTCATATTTTATCGGCAGGTATTGAGAGAGTTATTATCAATGAAGAAAAAATCTTTAATTCTTAGTGCATTGGCCATAAGCATTGGCATGACACTTACTTCCTTACCGGTGTCCAGAGCAGCAATACCCGTTGTTGTGCAGGGGCAGCCGCTGCCAAGCCTGGCACCCATGCTGGAAAAAGTGTTGCCCGCCGTGGTCAGCGTGCATGTTGAAGGCACCCAAGTGCAATATCAGCCGCAGTTGCCTAAAGAGTTCAAACGTTTCTTTGGCCACGATTTTCCCGATCAAAGACCCAGTTCTCGCCCGTTTGAAGGTTTAGGCTCTGGCGTAATCATCAATGCCGCCAAAGGCTACGTACTTACAAATAATCACGTTATCAACAATGCCGACAAAATCTACATACAGCTAAATGATGGGCGTGAGCTGGATGCCAAACTGGTTGGCCACGATGAACAATCCGATATCGCCCTACTGCAACTTAGTCAGGTGAAAAACCTGACTGCAATTAAAATGGCGGATTCCGATCAACTGCGCGTTGGCGACTTCGCCGTGGCAGTCGGCAACCCATTTGGCCTAGGCCAGACATCAACATCCGGCATCATCTCGGCGCTGGGCCGCAGCGGTCTGAATTTGGAAGGCCTGGAAAACTTTATCCAGACCGATGCCTCGATTAACCGTGGTAACTCTGGCGGCGCGCTGGTTAACCTCAACGGCGAGCTGATCGGCATAAATACTGCCATTTTGGCAACAAGCGGCGGCAACATCGGTATCGGCTTTGCCATTCCAAGCAACATGGCGCAAAACCTTAGCCAACAGTTGATCGCATTCGGCCAAGTGAAGCGCAGTATGCTAGGCATCAAAGGCAGCGAAATGACACCTGACATGGCCACAGTCTTTAATACTAATGCCCAGCGTGGTGCCTTTGTCAGCGAAGTGTTGCCAAAATCCGCTGCCGATAAGGCAGGTATCAAGGCTGGCGACATACTGGTTTCCATTGATGGCAAGACAGTCAGCAGTTTTGCCGAGCTACGCGCTAAAGTTGGTACTACCGCACCGGGTAAAACGATCAAAATAGGCCTACTGCGAGATAGTAAATTCCAAGAGCTCTCGGTCACTCTAGACAATAATGAAAGTTCTTCAACCAAAGCTGAAACGCTGTCACCAGCGTTGCTGGGAGTTTCCCTCAGCGATAGCATACTGCCGAGCGGCGAGCAGGGTGTTAAGGTAGATAACATCGATCAAGGTTCAATAGCAGCGCGGATCGGCCTAAAAAAAGGCGATATGATCATTAGTGTCAACCGCCAGCGCGTTGACAGCATCATAGCGTTACGCAAGATACTGGAGGCCAAGCCGCCGATCATGGCGCTCAATGTCGTACGTGGTAACGAGCGTATTTATTTGCTACTGAGATAATGTGTTTAAAAACTAGGCGCGTTAGCATTCTGCACTCAGTTAACTTATGTTAACCTCAGTGCACCATTAACTTCATCCATTAAAACGCCATGTCTGCCAAGCAGCAGCGTTATATTATTATTGGTCTTATCGTTGCTGGTCTACTGCTGGCCGCGCAGACTATGATGCGTTCTTCCCACAGCTTATTTGCAGAAAAGCCATGAGAATACCAGCGACGAAACACAGTTGAGCTATAACAAGGCGGTGCGCCGTGCCGCGCCTTAGGTGGTGAATATTTATAATCGCAACCTAAGCGGTACCGCCAACGTGCTGGCGCTGGGTTCAGGCGTGATCATGAACAAATGCGGCTATATTATCACCAATCGCTACGTGATTAAGGATGTACAGCAGATTACTGTAGTATTACAGGATGGCCGCCACGATGAAGCTCTGCTGGTCGGCGCAGACAGATTAACCGATCTGTCTCCGTTGCAGATTGACCCCGGCAATTTACCAGTGATTCTGATCAATAACACCCGGATCGCCCACGTTAGTGACGTTGTGTTGTCGATTGGTAATCCCATACAACCTTGGGCAAAAGGTCACCCAAGGCATTATCAGCGCCACTGGCCGCATCAGCATAAGCGCTACTGGCCGCCAGACTTTTCTGCAAACCAATTCCTCGATTAACCGTGGCAAATCAGGTGGCGCGCAGGTAAACTCAGTGTGCGAACTGATCGGCATCAATACTTTGACCTTCGACAAAATTACCGATAATGAAATGCCGGAAGATCTCGGCTTCGCCATTCCGATAAAAATAACTACCAAAATTATGGGTAATCTGATCCGCGATGGCCGCGTCATTCAAGGTTACTTCGGTAACCAGGGCAAAGAGATTATCCAGTTGTGCTCGTCCAATTCTGGCATCGAGCGCCTACAAGGCATTATTGTGAACGAGATCACGCTAAACGGCCAAGCTGGCAACGCTGGCTTTCAAATCAATGACATTATTATCAACGTGGATAACAAACCTGCGGTTTCGGTGCTGAATACCATAGATCAAGTAGCGAAGATCCGTCAGGGTACCGAAATTACAGTAATAGCGTTTTCGCCCGCTATACCCGCAGTGGCGGTTTAGACATCAACCCCTTCCGTAGCGACTTCGAAGCAGTGCAGGTTCTCAGTCGCCTGGTCAGGCAATAAATCGTTCCGTTCATACTGCCGCAAGGATGTAATAGTCAAATAAATTTGTTCACGCGACCTGACTATTCGTAGAACAGTCGCTCAGATTCATTTGGCGTTAAGCCTCCAATATACCCGTGGGGGGAGAATAACTCTGTAGTACCCTCCTGTGATGTAGTGGATTATGGATGATTGTGCTTCTGCTAGACTCCCGTAGCACCGTCGTCGGTACCCATTCACTCTTCAGACTGCGGAAGAACCGCGCTATCTGGCTATTATCCCAGTAGTTACCCCTGCGGTTCGAACTCTGTATTATCCGCTAGTGCCACAATATCTGGCGATACTTACGGCGGGTATAAGTGGCTACCATGATCACTATGGAACATCACACGCTCAGGGCGACCACGTAGTTCCCAAGCTATCTGGAGAGCCTTGGCAGTAACCACCTATGCTAATTTAGTGTGCAGGGCTTTGCGTAATTCTATGGAAACGCGACAACGTAATGGCGGCTGTTGTTTCATTTGGAGTAGGGTAGTTAGTATAAAAGCGACAAATTTAAAAAATTACTCTGGCGATATGGTGCGATGCAAAGTATCAGTTGCAAAGGGAAGTGTCTGGACAATTCACCAATGGAAAGAGTCTTTCACAGTCTCAAAAGAGAATGGCTACCCAAAAGAGGTTATGTTGATTTTGTTCATGCGCTACTTGATATCAACGACTGGATAAACTTTTATTACAATGTTTTTCGTCCTCATACAAAAATGGTGGTGTACCACCGTGCGTGTATGAAGAGCGGTGGAAACAAGCTATCTAGGTATACTGATTTTATGATCAACTATAGTATAATTTTGGTCTAAAACCCATTTTGCAGTCTCGAGTGGCTTTGTTGAATAAATCAGGCGATTGCCTTGCTTGCTTGTCGATGGTAGAGTACCATACTTTCCCTACGTGTGTTATCTCCGGTAAAATGCCGGTTTAGCACTGCCTGATTTCGCAGTCTGCATAGACTGCCAAGCAATAACGGGCTCCGCTTCTGGGCAGTACTAACGCCCTTACCTTCTTTTGTGCCTTAACTCATCATGACTCACTCTCCTATCGTAAGCTCTATACGCCAAGGCGACTTAGATTTTACGGTACCGATGGCGGATAAGACCTGGTAAGGCTTCCGTATCGGTGACATTGCTCAAGGGAAAGTCAGCAAATCTCTATCTACGGCCAAATGCAGTTTTCGCCAGATCCGCCGTTTCCCCTGACCGTTTTTTTACCTTCCACTGCCCTGCATCCAAGACGTTGATCCCGGTAGAAGCGATAGCCAGTTGCGCAATTTTACACGGCGTTAGGTTTTTAAACGGGACATTAACGGACTGCACCCGTTTACTATAGAGTCGACGAAGCCATGGAGGGCGCGAAGTGTCAGGCCGAAAATCCGTTTTAGCATCAATACGCTGGTTATTGCCACATCGGAATAATATTGTGGGCGACCACGCAGAGAAGGTTTTTCCTCGCAGTACTAAGCGAGAAGTGCCGTTTCATCGACCCAAAAAGTGAGTGAACCCCGAGTGATAAGGGCGTTGTTGTAAGACTTACAGTTAGTGATCTTGAACTTTTACTGGGCTACGCCATGTTGCTATTTTGACAGAAGGAGATTTATTTGATCCTCGTGCCGGCAAAATGTCCGATTTATTCAACTTATTAAACAACGCCTGTTGACCCGCGCGCTAGTGGCACTGATTGCGTACATTGTGTTCGCTTTTGGTCTGTGAAGAGTAACGCAGGGATATTACTGTGCTTGGTATCATAAGACACAGCAGAACAATAAAAGTATTGGCATGATGCTGTCTCGTTACAGACACTTTACGCGTATCAGAATCATCCTGCTTCGACCAACGATTTATTGTAACTCCCGTTTAGCATTCTGATCAACGGCTATCTTTTCTCCCCGCAGGCGTCAAGCCAATCAGCTAGTTAGGCTAGTTTTAGGTTCCTACCACCATCAGCAGCATGGCCAAGCAAAACTGGCATTACCGATACTCTTTACCTAGCTTGGGCCGTGATCGTGCTTTCGCTGCTGCATGAGCTGAATACCAAGCCTTGATTTGTCAAGGGAATGATCCTTGGGACGTTTACTGTGCTGGCTTTGAAGCCAACGGGAAGATCAAGATGAAAGACTTCTCATTTGGCTGACCCGGCTTTTTCTTGTGCTGGAAGGTGCATCGTGGTACGCAGTAAACCTTTCGCTTTATTAAAGATCTTTATGCCACTCTCACGCTTAACGCGACGTTCGCGTTGATCTTCATGCGGTAGTTCCAGCTCTTCGCGGCAGATCTCACTGCAAAAGCCTTCAAACTTGGCGGCGCAACTCGGACACTGAATAAACAACAGGTGGCAACCCTCGTTTTTACAGTTAGTATGGGTATCGCATGTTATGCCACATTGGTGGCAATGGGCGATTACATCATCAGTTATCCGTTCGCCTATTCGCTCATCGAACACAAAGTTTTTGCCGACAAACTTCATCGGTAGCCCTTGCTCTTTCGCCTTGCGTGCATATTCAATAATCCCGCCTTCTATATGGTAAACGTTTTTAAACCCGTTATGCCGCATGTAGGCGCTAGCTTTTTCACAGCGAATGCCGCCAGTACAGTACATGACAATGTTCTTGTCTTTGCTTTCCTGTAACATCTCAACCACCATCGGCAGTTGCTCACGGAAGGTATCTGAAGGCACCTCAATAGCATTTTCAAAGTGACCCACTTCATACTCATAGTGATTACGCATATCGACAAACAGCGTATCTGGATCATCGATCATTTGGTTAACCCGATCAGCTTGCAGATATTCACCAACATTTTTTGGGTTAAAAATATCTTCATCAATGCCATCAGCCACAATGCGCTCACGCACTTTTAGGCGCAACACCCAAAAGGATTTTCCGTCGTCTTCTAACGCAATATTTAGACGTACCTGATCTAGATCCGGGTGTAAGGCAAACAGCACATCTTTGAAAGCAGCAAAATTGTTTTGTGGTACGCTAATTTGCGCGTTGATGCCCTCTTTTGCCACGTAAACGCGGCCAAAAATCTTTAGCTTGTCTAACTGGATATAAAGGTTGTCACGAAACCCTTTGGGATCGTCGATAGCAAAGTATTGATAAAAAGAAACTGTGGTACGCGGCTCGGTTTCAGCTAGCATGCGCGCCTTTAGTTCCTCATTAGAAATTCGGTTATGTAACACTGGCATGGTGTACTTTCCTGTATTTCGGGAGGTGACTGATTTACTGCACGGCGCAGATGATACTCGAAAATAACGCGCTGTCCAGCATCAGCCTAGGTGCCTGTGCGCTGGCCGAAACATTTGTACTCTACACAGCAAGTTTGGTTATGCCATCTTCCTGACTCTAGTGTTGCATTCCTAAATAGCGGTTCTGATCCCCATTTCCCACTACATCAGAAAATGATTGCGGTGCAGGAATTGCCAGGGTTTTAATAGTAAAATGCCTATATTGCATTAAATCAGAAGTTCGGGTTCAGTTGCATTTCGGCAACAGCTCATCACTAATAGCTAGTTCTAGCTTGGAATAAACACTGTTCACAAAACAGTGTTGCTATTCTGAATAGCTTGCGAGATGAAATTCAGCAATTCTGAGATATTCATCTTTGGCAGTACGACTTCAATAAAAGCTAACTAGCGACAATCTGCCACTTTAAGCAGTGCCTGCTGCAGTTGCTCCGGTTCATTGACGTGCAGCATCTATACCGGATATTCGTTATCCAGCGCCTGTAATAATAGCGTCCGGCCCCACTGGGCAATATCGTTGTAACGCTGTTCAGGGCTGCGGATTGCACACTAAATGTTATACCCCTAGTTGTTCAACAAGAAGATCACTGTCTTAAGCTCATCTCGCAGCATCGATCCAAGTCCCTGCGCTGTAAGCTGCGCCGCCCCATCGCCAATCAACAAAGCCAGTCCAGTCTGCCGACTAATAACGGGCTTTGCTTCTTGGCGGCATTAACGCCCTTATCTTCTTGCGCCTTAAAGCATCATGACTCACTCGCCTATCGTAAGATCCATCCGCCAAGGCTACTTCGACTTTACGGTACGAATGGCGGATGAGACCTTTGAAGGCTTCCGTGTCGGTGATATTGCTCAAGGAAAGGTCAGCACAGATGACCTTATGTCTTTCTGTATCTACAGCTAAATGCAGTTTTCGCCAGAGCCGACGTTTTTCCTGACCGTGTTTTATAACGAGGTGCGCAATTTAACCCGGAGTTGGGTTTTTAACCGGGACACTGACGGATTTCGCACGCTAACTAATGCAGGTGTAGTCCTGGCAGTTCAACGGCACTTTCATCAGTGTGAAAATGGAGTCGACAAAGCCCTGGAGGGCGCGAAGTGTCAGGCCGAAAATCCGTTTCAGCATCAATACGATGGTCATTGCCATATCTGAATAATGCTGTAAGCGACCACGAAGAGAATGTTTTGACTCGCAGTACCAGGCGTGAAGTGCCTTTTTATCCACCCAGAAAGTGAGTGAACTACGAGTGATAATGGCGTTGTTGTAAGCCTTATAGTTGATGATCTTAAACTTTTGCTTGGTCACGCAATGTCGCTATTTTGACAGAAGGAGAGTGATCTGATCCTAGTGCCGGCCAAACGTTCGATTTATTCAACAACGCCCCTTTAGTGGTTAATCGTGTGGTGTTTGGGTAGAGGGTATTTTCGATTTTTGCTGATGGTGGCGGTAGGAACAATTGCAACTGACTGCGTGATGAGTAGATATAATGCTAAACAGTTGTCAGCAGGCTACTAACCATGAATCTTTACTGCGCGAGAACAAAATACTAAAAGAAGAGTAGCTTGTATGGCAAGATTGCCTATGCAACCTGCTGGAGAAAATGGAAGAAGTTTGATCCTTGAGTAAGCCACAAAAACGAAAATGGCGCTTAGTGCGCCATTTTCGTTTTTGTGGCTTACTCAAGGATCAAGTGGATCTTCGGAAAGGATAATACCTATTTTGTTGGCGTACAGATAATCTCCGGAGAAGAAAGTGACGCCACCGAAGTTAACGCGGATATCGCTTTCACCTACGCCCCCGCTAACTGCGCCTACCGGGATTTTCGCCATTACCTGAATACCGATTTCTAACTCTTCCAAATCATATATACCTTCCCATTCGTTCAGGGTAGCTAGGCGCTACAGTTCGGCGTTGATCAGCGCACAACGCACGGAACCCACCACCGTCTATCAATAGCACTTGGCCCCTGCCGTTTTATTCAAGCAGGTCAAACAACAAGACGTTATGCTTAAAGCAGTTTAGCATGGTGAACTGCATACAAAATGAAGTAAGCCCACGCCCGCCAAAATTGGCGAAAAGAGGTTTGAAAATATTCGACTCTTCATGATAATAGATGCCGAAAAGTTCGGAAGTATCGTACTTCATAGGAATTTGCATCGGTTTGCCAATGGCATGTTTATTATATTCCTTTTTTCGCCCTATTGGCACAATCATCGGGTTTTAACTGAGTGCCGCGCAGATAGCGAAAAGCAAGTTGGTTAGCAGCGCCAGCACCGCCTTGACCATGTGCTCCAGCATCGGTCTCATGCCCACTGGCGTTAAGTCGCGTTGTACACTCAGTGTATGACAAACCAGCAGCGGGATCGCCAGCAAGAAAAGATAGCCCTACGGACTGTGCAGATTGCACAGGGTGAACAGAGCAAAGCACAGAACTGCTCAGCAGCAGCACGTGGTAGACGTGCGCCATCTGTGGCACCAACTACACCTCCAAAGTGTTTTTTCCGTTCGCGCGATCTCTGTTGATATCGCGCAGGGTGTTGATATTGAGCACCGCTGTTGCCAGCAGACAACAGTCGATGGTCTACAGCATCACCACGTTGTTAAAGCTATGCGTCTGTAGGTAGTAGCCCGCTACGCTCAGCCAGCTGAAGAACGCCATTACCGATACGTCTCCTAGCCCTAGGTAGACGTAAGGCCTAGCCTGGTGACAACGGTATAAGTGATGGCGGCGATGATCGAAAACATACACACCCAACATAAGAATTACGATAATGTCGCTGGGCTGCTTGCCGGCCAGCGATGGCGATCAACATTACTGCTATCACAAGCGCCCGTTTTATCTGCGCCTAGGTGATCATACTTTTCTACATGCCGCGTAACGGCCAGATACGATCATCTTTGTCACTGCCTTTTACCGCATCGCGATAGTCATTAGCCAGGTTAGAGAGAATTTGCAGCAGGCTAGCAGTCAAAATGCCAGCAATGCTACGCCGTGCTTCAAGCTGTTATGCCAGGAGGCGATCGCAGAACCAACGACAATAGAGGCGAAAGTCAGCGTTAGGATGCGGTCGTAAACTTTCCAGCTAAGTGGTGATCGGTGTGGGGATTGATGCGTTAATATTTCGCTTCTATCAGTAAATTGTCCTGTCAGTTATTTATGTGGGATACATACCTCCCACATAAATAACTGACAGGACAATAATTGAGCGATTATAGGATAAAACGACTCAAATCTTCATCCGCAACCAGTTCATCCAGATGACTACGCACATAATCCGCATCGATTGTAATAGTTTGACCGTTAATTTTACTCGTATCGTAGGAAATATCCTCCATCAAACGTTCCAGCACGGTGTGCAGACGGCGCGCGCCGATGTTTTCGGCGTTTTCGTTAACCTGCCATGCAGCTTCTGCAATGTGTCGGATGCCATCAGTGGTGAACTCGATGTTAACGCCTTCTGTACCCAGCAGTGCTTTATACTGCTCGGACAGTGAGGCGCTGGGTTCGGTCAGGATACGCTCGAAATCTTCAGTGGTCAGCGCCTGCAACTCAACGCGGATTGGCAGGCGACCTTGCAATTCTGGGATGAGATCTGACGGATTGGCAGTCTGGAATGCGCCTGATGCGATGAATAGGATGTGATCGGTTTTCACTATACCGTGCTTGGTGGAAACGGTACATCCTTCTACCAACGGCAACAGGTCGCGCTGCACGCCTTCACGCGATACGTCCGGGCCAGAACTTTGGTTACCACGTTTGCAGATTTTATCGATCTCATCAATAAATACGATACCGTGTTGCTCGACTGCCTCGATCGCCTGCTCTTTCAGCTCTTCTGGATTAACCAGCTTGCCGGCTTCTTCTTCCACCAGCAGCTTGAAAGCTTCTTTGATCTTCAGTTTGCGCGGCTTCTGCTTTTGGCTACCCAGGTTTTGGAATATCGACTGCAACTGGTTGGTCATTTCTTCCATGCCCGGAGGTGCCATGATTTCCACGTTCATCGTGGTAGCGGCCAGATCGAGTTCGATCTCTTTGTCGTCTAGTTGACCTTCGCGCAGTTTCTTACGAAATGCCTGACGAGCGGCTGACGGATCCTTATGCTCTTCCAACTGGCCCCAGTTGTTCTTGGCTGGTGGGATTAGGACATCAAGAATACATTCTTCAGCCAGCTCTTCGGCATGGGCATGGTTTTTCTCGAGCGACTGTATGCGTACCATTTTGATTGCAGAGTCGGTTAGATCGCGGATGATGGAGTCCACTTCTTTACCTACGTAGCCCACTTCGGTGAATTTGGTCGCTTCAACCTTGATGAACGGTGCTTTGGCCAGCTTCGCCAGACGGCGGGCGATTTCGGTTTTACCGACACCCGTCGGGCCAATCATCAAAATGTTTTTTGGTGTCACTTCATGACGCATGATATCATTGAGCTGCATCCGACGCCAGCGGTTGCGCAGAGCAATGGCGACAGCACGTTTGGCCTTGTGTTGGCCAATGATGTGGCTGTCCAACTCGCAGACGATCTCGCGCGGAGTCATTTGAGACATGGTATTTGATCCTTACGCTTTGGAAGGCAATTCTTCAATAGTGTGGAGATGGTTAGTGTAAATACAGATGTCGCCAGCAATACCGAGAGATTTACTAACGATTTCGCGGGCGTTCAATTCGGTATTTTCTAACAGCGCTCGCGCCGCAGCTTGGGCATATGGGCCACCGGAGCCGATGGCAATCAAATCGTTCTCGGGCTGAATGACATCACCGTTGCCCGTGATAATCAGCGAGGCGTGTTCATCGGCAACGGCTAGCAATGCCTCAAGTTTGCGCAACATGCGATCAGTGCGCCAATCTTTCGCCAGTTCAACGGCGGCTTTTACCAGGTGGCCCTGATGCATTTCTAATTTTTTTTCAAACAACTCAAAGAGTGTGAAAGCGTCAGCAGTGCCGCCAGCGAAACCAGCAATCACTTTGTTATTATACAGGCGACGTACTTTTTTAACGTTGCCCTTCATCACTGTACTACCCAAGGTAGCCTGGCCATCACCGCCGATTACTACCTGGCTTTGGCGACGAACGCTTACTATTGTTGTCACGAGCATATCCTGGTTGAATACAGAAAGAAAGCACTCATAGTCTCTGCTTATGCTGAGAATATGAGTAATGTTGAGAGAATAAATGGGGGGGAATTGGCGCTTTTCAACCCCCCACGGCGCGGGTAATACAACTTGACATGGCCCAATAACCTGCAGGCGATCGAGATTCTTGTCTACCGTTTCGCGGCTGCTGTAGGGGCCGAGTATGACACAATTCCAGCCATCACAGGTGGTGATGTGGCCTTCGATACCTTCAAAAGCCAAGTGTGCGCGGACGGATTCAGCCTGATCGGGAGTGCGGAAGGGGCTGCACTGCACCATACATTTTTGTTTAGATTCAGTATTAACTTCCTGCTTAAGTATGTCCTTTTCACTGCCAGCTTCGGTTCAATCGGAGGCTGAGCCGGTGCGCTGATCGCTCCATTGTTAAATAGATTGCTTATTGGATCCGACCTGCTGTTGTTGATGGCTATTGCCACGCGCAGTGACTTGTGAATGGGTGTTGTACGGCACCTCATTGAGTTGTATTGGACCCTGTTGCATATCAGCCTGCATTTGTTTTAACAGTTTTTGCTGCTCAGCGGTCTGCGTAATTTCGGCGTTCACTTCACCGCTAGCTGTAGGTTCGGTTGAGGTTTTCACGCCAATCTAGCGGTTTTCCAACTCCTTGATATATCGCCAACGCTCTTCAGGTTTTGGTGGCAGGCTATTGCCTGGACGGTTGTTGGGCGTTGGCAGCAATGGCAAGCTGTTCGGCTTTTTGTGCATGATGAAATAGAAGCCACCAATAAAGATCACCAGCAGGGCAGCGGACAGTGCCAGCAAGGTTTTGGAGACCTTGGTAGAGCCACGTTTTGTACGGCTAAATGGTTTATGCCTAGCTTTTGCCACGTTTCCACGGCTTACATAGTCTTTTTGTGCCACTATTATTCTGCTGTATTATGATTAGGGGATAAGTCTAACATGTTACTGAATAATAATATATTTTACTAGCTTTTAGGGGCAGCGTTGCTGCCACGGATAATCAGCTTTATATCTAATAGCCGCGAGCCACTCGATACTTTTTATCCATATAGTTGCTCCAACATTTCTACCGATATGGTAGCGTAGCCGTGCCACTGTGGTTCACGGCGGAACGCAATATTATGCCAGTTCGATGTCGTCAAAGCCGACGATTGATAGATATTGCGGCAACCGCAAGTTCATTTTTTTCGCTTGTGACAGTACGCCTATCGCCATCACATGCCTATGGCAGAAGACCGCCGTTAGCGGTTTAGGCTGAACCATAAACGCCGCCAGCGCCTGAGCGCATGCTTAGTAGGTAAAGTCACTTCGGTTAATATAGCTGATTTCGACGCTAATGCCATTGCGACGTAACGATTGCATGTAATTTTGTAGCCGATAGTAGCTTAGCAAAATCTGTTCCGACCCAGTGATATAAGCGATCTGCCGATGTACTAACTGGTATAAATAATGCACGGCCTCGAAGGCGGCGGTTAGGTTATTGATATGTACTGTTGGTAATTCCAACAACGGGGAAACTTCGTTGGCTATATACCATCGATGGTATATGGCGCTGCTCTTCCTTGCTAACGTTAAGGGTCTGGTTGGAGCCTAGTAACAGCATGCTGCCTATCTGTTTGATGATTATGAGGTAGAAGAAGGTGTGTTTCTGCTGAAGTTGGTGTGCGCAGTCGCCGATCATCACCAAATAGCCCTGTTTCGTAGCAGTGTGCTATATTCCCTGGATTACTTCGGCGAAAAATAGATCGCAGATGTCTGAAGTGATCACTAAAATAGTGCGGGATTCCTGGCTTTTTATAGTGCGTGACAGGCCACGAAAGGAATAGCGCAAAGCCAGCACGACCTGTTCCACTTTCTGACGCGTCAGTGTTGATACTTTTTTCGGATTCATTAGCGCTGGCGATATGGTTTCTGTTAAAACGCCTGTTATTTTATCAACGTCTTTCATCGTCAATATCGGTAATTTTTTCTTATTTTCCAAATATTATCTCCTTACGTCAGCCCCACGTCTAAGCGACTACTGAGTTGCTGTCGGGCGGTATAGTTATTGTCTAGCGTCATTTGCGATTTAATATTCTGTATGCAGCGAGCCTACATTCTAAAGAGAATATGTCCTAAATTTGTTACCTAATTTGCATAAAATTGTGAATAGAAAACGCTTTTTAGCATTCATCCTCCATTTCGATGGTAAACGTTTACATTAGAACCACTGAATCAGCACTGTTATTGGCATCAGCTATCTATTGGATCGACGTCCAGCGTCCATTTTACCTTGCGGGCTTGCGGTAGAGTGCTGACTAGTGGCAGCAAGTTCTTCACCAATTGTTGTAATACCTGCCGAGATGGATGCTGCAACAGCAGTTGCCAGCGGAAGCGTCCTCCGCGTTTGGCATGCAGTGCTGGCACTGGGCCTAATACCCATAGCGAATCATCCTTTAGCTGGCTAGTCTCTAACCAATTGCGCTGTTGCTGGAGAAAGTGCGGAGCCTGCTGATTATCGTGGTCTTCTGCGCGCAGAATAATATGATGGGTGTACGGAGGAAGAAACAAACTGTTGCGTTCCGACAACGCATGTTGGGCGAAAGCGTCGTAACTCTGTTGTAGCAAAATTTGTAGAAACGGGTGGTCTGGATGGTGAGTTTGTAATAGCACTTCCCCCTGCTTACCTGCTCGGCCGGCGCGCCCCGAAACTTGGGTATACAGTTGAGCAAAATGTTCAGCAGAGCGGAAATCAGCGGAAAACAGCGCGCCATCAACATCCAGCAAAGCTACCAGGGTGACATTGGGGAAGTGATGCCCCTTTGCCAGCATCTGGGTGCCGATCAGAATGTGTGATTCACCACGGTGAATATCCGCCAAATACTGTTCTAACGAACCCTTGCGGCTGGTGGTGTCGCGATCGATGCGAGTAATGGGCGTGTCGGGGAACAGCGGCGCCAGCCCGTTTTGCAGTTGTTCGGTGCCGATGCCGACTGACACCAAGTGGGTAGAGCTGCATTTCGGGCATTGGTGCGGCACTGGCAGCTGGCTGTCGCAGTGGTGGCAACGCAACTGGTGCTGATTCTGATGGAAAGTGTAGTAGTAGTCGCAGCGCTTGCATTCGGCGATCCAAACACATTCATGGCACAGCATCGCTGGAGCATAACCACGGCGGTTCAGGAACAGCATCACCTGATTGCCGGCCTTAAGATGGTTTTGCATGCTTTTTAGCAGCGGTGGCGACAGGCCAACCTTAAGCGGCATACCTTTAAGATCAATCAGATACTGTGCTGCCGGTTTGGCGTTGCCTGCACGCCCGCTGAGGGTCAACTGGCGGTACTTGTCCCGTTGCACATTGTGCAGTGTTTCCAGTGCCGGGGTGGCGGAACCCATAACTATCGGGATGTTTTCCTCCTTAGCTCGCAATACCGCCAGGTTACGGGCATTGTAGCGCCAGCCTTCCTGTTGTTTATATGAGCTATCGTGTTCTTCATCGATAATGATCATCCCCAGCCGCTGGAATGGGCTGAATAGCGCCGAACGGGTGCCTATAATAATAGCAACTTCGCCGCTGCGTGCCCGCAGCCATACTGCCAGCCGTTCGCTGTCATTCAGCCCGGAATGCAGCACATCTACCGGCGCATTGAAACGCTTGCGGAAGCGGGCGATAGTTTGTGGCGTCAGGCCGATTTCCGGCACCAGCACCAGCGCCTGCCTACCCTTGGCTAGGATATTCTCCAGCACGCTAAGATAGACCTCGGTCTTACCGGAGCCAGTGACACCGGCCAGTAGCCAAGCAGCAAACTGTTCGTCTTGACTGCGAATCGCCCCCACTGCGGTGGCTTGTTCGGTGTTCAGTGATAGCCGTTCGCCCAGCACGGCAAGGCTGGGACGCCAGTCCTGCGGAGTGGCGAGTTGGTAACGCAGATCGATCATCCCCTTGGTACGTAGTGCCTGTAAAGCGCTTTCCTTCAGTTCCAACAGGCTGACCTCGTGGCGATAGACCGGGCGATGCTTGAGCAGCGCCAGCGCTTGTTGCTGCTTGGGAGCGCGTTTCAGGCTCTCCTGCAGGGTGGCATGCCCTAGATCAGTGGCAAACCATTGCCCCAGCGGCGTGGCTTCGGCCAGTTTTCCTTGCCGCAGCAAAATAGGCAGCGCGTGAAACAGCACCTCACCAATCGGATAATGATAGTAATCGCTAGCCCAGTGTAGTATGCGCCACAGACTAGGTGAGAATAGCGAGGCATGGTCGAGCGTGCTGTAGATCAGTTTTAGCTTATCTAGCGGAAGCTCGCTGGTTTCGCTGTAATCAGTGACAATGCCTATCGCCTGCTGCTTGCCCCAAGGCACACAAACGCGCGCGCCAGCCACCGGCTGTGAACCTGGCGGCAACAGATAGTCAAAGGTACGGGAGAGAAGAACGGGCAAAGCAACGTGCACAACGGGCATGGGGTGATCCAGAGTGAATAAAACAGTCTGTCAGTTTACACGGCGCATGGGGAAATACGCCTTTCCGATTGCATAGTACTTTTAATTCTGTACAATTTAGCGCCTTTGGTATAATTCGATACCAAATTCTATTATCAACCACGTGTGGTATCTGGCACAATAGGGCTGGATAGCGAGACGGCCTTAACTGAGGTTTCCCATGCAGCAAAGTATCCACCCAAAATACGAAGAAGTTACTGCTAACTGCTCTTGCGGTAACGTGATCAAAATTCGCTCTACTGTGGGGCACGATCTGAACCTGGATGTTTGTGGCGCATGCCATCCGTTCTACACTGGCAAGCAGCGTGATGTTGCTACCGGTGGCCGTGTAGACCGCTTCAACAAGCGTTTCAGCGTACTCGGCGCTAAGAAATAAGATTATCCTACAGTCATATGAAAGGGCACCTTCGGTGCCCTTTCATTAATATTTCCAGGTATTGGGATCGACACCCAGTTCACGCATCAGCACTTTTACGGCTTCTGGTATCTCATCGATGCGTTCTTTGCACAGGTCTTCATCATTCGGTAGCGGCTGGCCGGTAAAGGCATGCAGAAACGCTTCGCACAGCAATTCGCTGTTAGTAGCGTGGCGCAGGTTGTTCACTTGGCGACGAGTTCGTTCGTCGGTGAGAATTTTCAGCACCTTCAGCGGGATGGATACCGTGATTTTTTTTACTTGCTCGCTTTTTTTACCGTGTTCAGCGTAAGGGCAGACATACTCGCCGTTCCACTCAGCCATAGGACACCCTAGATTTATCAGAAAAATTACAAAATTGGTCAATTATGCCCGATTTTAACTGTTCTCACTAAATAAATGTCCCTTCTGGTGAGACTCAATTTATTGAGTATTGACGATCAATAGGCTTTATCTATAAGTTCTAATTAACATTCTATCGTCATATCAAACTGACTTAATTTTAGCGGGTATTAGGGGAGGTTCTTAAAATACACGCAAAGATATTTGGACGGCTAGATGTTTTGACTTCTATATTTATTGCGACTAATCTTTGAGGCTTCTTCTTTACCGATATCCAGAAGAGCTGAGTATGACGTGTAAAATAAATACTATTGCCGTGCGCAGCGGCCTGAATGACTATAAACAGCACAGCTGCGTTATTCCACCGATCCATCTGTCTAGCACTTATAACTTTATCGGTTTCAACCAGCCACGCGCTCATGACTATTCGCGCCGCAGTAACCCCAAGCGTAATGTGATACAACGTGCGTTGGCAGTTATAGCATATGGAAGCGGTGCGGTGATTACCGCTAGCGGGATGTCAACGCTCCACCTGGTGACGACCTTGTTGCTGAATCTTGGTAAACTGCTAGTGGCCCCGCATGACTGCTATGGCGGCAGCTACAGTTTGTTTGATAGCCTAAACAAACTCGGTGCCTAACGGGGGCTATTTATTAATTAGGGAAATGGAAAAGCGCTACAGCATGGTTAGCGCAAAAACCGAAGTTAGTGCTGATCGAATTCTCTAACAACCCGTTGCTGCTGGTGGTGTATATTGCGGCGATTTTTGACGCTGCGCATACGGCGTCGGGCGCACAGGTGATGGTGGATAACACCTTTCTCAGCCCGGCGTTGCAGCAGACGATCAAACCAGAACACAATCTAGTTTAGTTGTGTTATACCTCTGAAGTGTCTAGCAGCGTCCTGTATATTTTGCAGGACTCTGTGCTATCGGGCGAGAGGTAATTAAGCGAAAGTTTAATACTGGTATCGATGGTATGGGCGGGCGTAAGTAAAAACCACTGCACAGCCACCGATTCTATTAGCAGTTGAAAGACTAGCAAGTCGAGTTTTTCTGGTAAGCGGAAGACGGCATCAGCCTGGTGGCGGTGTTACGCCAGGGGCCAACTGGGTTACTGATTCAGGGCTTGCACCAGAGTTTGTTCCGCGCTGAAAAACATATAATTATGGTGTTGTTCGGCAAAGGCAATATCGGTTCACGCTGGTTAGAACTATTTGCCCATGAATAGAAGAATATTTCCGCCCGCAGCGACTTTGAGTTCAGTCTAGCGGGGGTGGTGGATAAGCTACCATAGCCTACTAAACTACAGTGGGCTAGACTCTAGCCACGCGCTGGCGTTCTTCAAATAAGAAGCGCAGTAGCTGGAAGAAGAGTAGCTGTTCTTGTGGATGCGCGCACCCGTTTAATGGTCTGGTGGTGCTTGACCTCACTGCCAGCGATCACTTAGTTAAGCAATATCCGAATTTCGCCAGCTATGGTTTTCATGTGATTAGTGTCAATAAGCTGGCCAGGGCGGCGGACGGTGGCACTTATCGCCAAATCCGCGATGCTTTCGCCAATACTGGTCTCCATTGGTTGTATAACATTACCGTGGGTGCTGGCCTGCGGCCAGTCAACCATACAGTGCACGATCTACGCGACAGCGGTGACAGCACTATAGAGATCAACGGTATTTTCCCCGGCACTCTGTCTTGGCTATTCCTACAGTACGATGGCACCGTCCCGTTCACCGAATTGGTCTGATCAAGCCTAGCAGCAAGGGCTGACTGACACTAGACCCACGAATTTATCTATCTGGTCAGGACATAATGCACAAATGTGTGGTCTTGGCGCGCGAAGCGGGCTATTTCATTGATCCTAATCAGGCACGGGTCAATTTGCTAGTGCCAGCGGGCTGTGAGCAGGGTTTCATTGACCAGTTTTTTGAGAACGGTGATGTACTGAATCAGCAAATACAGCAGCATTTTGACGCTGCCAGAGAAATGGGGCTAGTATTGCGTCATGTAGCACGTTTTGATGCTAACGGTAAGGAGCGCGCGTCGGTGTGAAAGCAGTGCGTCCTAAACACCCAATGGCTTCGCTGCCGCCGTGCGATAACGTTTTCGCTATCGAAAGCCGCTGGTATCTCGATAATCCGTTGGTGATCCGTTGGCCGGGCGGCGCTGGCCGCGATGTGACTGCGAGCGCGATCCAGTCAGACCTAAACCTTCTGACGCAAATACTGTAATTCTCTAGGGGCGCTTTACCGCGCCCCCGCACTTTTCCTGCCAAATTAATGACGGCTGTTTTCATCATGAAATTATTTCGCTTAGTAGATGAAGATTAATCATCTTATTACTCCCACTTTCCTGTTGACTCTTTAACCGACCAGCGGCAATTTCTCTATAAATATCTAAACGTATAGATGTTTATTGTTGCAGTGCAATAATCGATAAGATGCTGACAGGGTATTAGTTTTTATCACGCAAACTAGCAGGCAGCGCTAAATCAGAGTCTGGAGGAGTTAAACGATCAGATTAACGTATCATTCAAGTTCTTTCCACCGCTTACCCGCGAGATAGAAGACACCATATGGAAATCGATCTATCAGCTAAGCAGCCTCAAAATTAAATTCGTTTCAGTTACCTACGGGGCTAACTCCGGCGAGAGTGAACGCACACACAGCATCATTAAGGGAATTAATGCTCGGCACCGGCTTGGAGGCTGCCTCGCACCTAACCTGCATCGACGCTAGCCCAGATCAATTGCGCGATATCGCTAGCGATTGATAAAGAAGCGGCATCCGCGATATCGTAGCGCTGCGCAGCGATCTGCTACCTACGGACGGTGGCAAGCCTAAAATGTACACCACCGATCTGGTGACGCTGCTGAAAGACATTGGTGACTTTTATATCTCTGTCGCTGCTTATCCAAGCATATGTGTTGCTAGTGGAATAAGCGCGTACCGTGCTACGTGAAGTCAACGTCTTGAAAGATATGGCCAGCTAGCAAGGCGAAGCTATGTCTGGGCCGCTGCATATAAGCATGGTCCCAACCGTGGGGCCTTATCTGCTGCCACAAATCATCCCAATGTATAACACTTTTCCAAAGCTGGACTGTGCCAGTCTGGCGCAGGTAAATGAAACGGGAAGCCTTTATCGAAGTACCGTTATTTGATGAACCGATGAAGCATCTAGCGATATTATTCTGACCACCACTGGTCGCAGCGTGAGCCTGTGGCGATGCCAGATTTAGCGGGAGAGAAATTACTTATGTTAGAAGATAGCCACTGTCTACGCGATCAGGCAATGAGATTGTATTTTCAGGCAGGTGCCGGATGAGGATACTCACTTTCGCGCCACTAGCCTAGAAACACTGCGCAATATGGTAGCTGCTATCTGGACTGCTACAAACCTGAACCGAAGCGCACCATTGCCTTGGTATACCGCCCCGGTTCTCCGTTGCGCCGCCGTTATAAACACTTGGTTAAAGAGATCCGCGAACATATGCAGAACTACATTAGCAATGGGTCAAAACAGGCGGTTTAAGCCGTTTAGCGCGGCAACTTGGTAGGTTTTGGCCATGGTTGGATAGTTGAAGGTAGTATTAACGAAATATTGAGAGTATTGCCTTCAAATTTCTGTTCCATGGTCGACTGACCGATGCTGATTATCTCTGCCGCATTTTTGCCAAAGCAGTGGATTTCCTGGGTATCACGATGGAACCTGATCTTCAGGCAGCCAACGTTAATCCCAGCGATTTGTGTGTGTTCCAGATGTTTGAACTGGGCACGGCCCACTTCGTATGGCATCTTCATTAGTTCTTGTTCTGTTTTTCCGACGGAGCTAATTTTCGGAATGGTATTAATACCGGTTGGAATGTCTTCGATCAAATGGCCTTTGGTTTAGCTGGGAGTGATGGCCCGCGCGGCAATACGGCCCTGATTGTAGGCTGCTGATGCCAGACTTGGGTATCCGATCACATCACCTACCGCATAAACATGCATTAGTGTGATTTGGTACATGCTGTTTACTTTCAGCAAGCCGCGGCTGTAAGGCTCCAATCCGATTTTTCCCAACCCTAATGAGTGGATATTCACAGTACGGTCATTGGCGTACAGTAAGTATTCCACCTTCACTTTCTTGCCTGATTTTAGGTAAATAATCACATCGTCTTCAGTGCCTTAGATCTACTCGAACTCTTCGTTGTGGCGGATAACGACACCGTTTTTTCAGAGGTGATAAGACAGCGAATCTGCCATTTCCTGATCGAAAACGATCACGGGTATTGATCAGATCCATCTTGACATTCAAGCCCCGGAAAATCTAAACGTACTCGCAACCGATGACCACGTCACCGTAAATAATCACATGGCGCGGTTAGTGGTGCAGCTGAAGGATCGAGTCGCTGTCGTAAATGTGCTGGTTGTTAAAATTGACGTTCGCCGGATTATAAGGGCGCGATCAGCGGGCGAGCAGGATATGGTCGGCACGGATGGTGTCTTGGGAGCCGTCTATAAAACCGACGCTGATAGTGTTAGTATCGATAAAGCGTGCCTCTTCGGCGAACAGCTTACATTGATTGCGGGCATAGAAGGCTTGGAGCATAAGGGTTTGCTGGTTAATGACGTTGTCGGCCTGGGGTAGGTAGAATGTCAGGGAGTGTCACGCTGAGCGTGCGTTAGTTGTTGTAAATCGGGGGTTCTGGTTGAATTCGATAATAAGGCGGATGGCGTGGCGGAGGGCTTTGGATGGAAATGGGTACATCCACCGCCGACATTATTGTCGCGATTGATAGTGTTATTGCATGCAGGAAAGCCCTATTTTTATACAAAATTATAACGGTATCCTAATATCATAGCGTTATACGACCCAATCACCATAAGATTTTTAGGGCAGCACATAGTTGGTTTAAATCGGAACTGTGATTAAGCGCATTAGTCTAACGCCTTAAGCTGGGCAATAAAATTTGCTTTATTGCCCAGCTTAAGGCGTTAGACTAATGAAATGTAACTTACTCTGGATATACATATGGGCGTCAGAGCACAACAAAAAGAGCGGACGCGTCGATCTCTGATCGAAGCCGCATTCAGCCAACTGAGCGCCGAACGTAGCTTTGCTAGCCTAAGCCTGCGGGAAGTATCACGCGAAGCGGGGATCGCGCCTACCTCGTTTTATCGCCACTTCCGTGATGTAGATGAGTTAGGACTGACCATGGTCGATGAGAGTGGCCTGATGTTGCGTCAGTTGATGCGCCAGGCGCGAAAGCGCATCGCCAAGGGCGGTAGCGTGATCCGTACTTCCGTCTCCACTTTTATGGAATTTATCGGCGACAATCCTAATGCATTCCGCTTGCTGCTGCGTGAACGTTCTGGCACCTCCTCTGCATTTCGTGCGGCCGTAGCGCGAGAGATCCAGCATTTTATTGCCGAACTAGCGGATTATCTTGAGCTCGAAAACCAAATGCCGCGCAGCTTTACCGAAGCGCAGGCGGAAGCTATGGTAACTATAGTGTTTAGTGCTGGCGCAGAAGCACTGGATATTGATCTTAAACAACGTCGACAGTTGGAAGAAAGGTTAGTGCTGCAATTGCGGATGATTTATAAAGGTGCTTATTACTGGTATCGCCGTGAGCAAGAAAAAGCTCCTGTGTTCCACGTGTAAATAAAAGATAAAAGTGATGGAAAAACCCGACCGTAAGAATGGCACCTTACTGCTAACGTTGATTGTCGGCTTTTCGATTAATAGTTCGTTTACCACCTTGTTCAACTCGGCGGTGCCGTTTTCAGTCTTCCCGATAATCGCACTGTTGCTGACAGTTTACTACCTGCAAAAACGTTATCTGAATCGCGCCATGCTAGATGGCATTCCGAAGCTGGCCGCTGGTTTCCTGCTGGGTTTCTGCTGTACAGTGCCATCATGAGTGTGGAGCACCCGCAAATTAGCTCTAATTTCTTGCTGTCTATCCTCTGCGTGGTGCTGATGTTTTGGATAGGGTTTAAACTTAAGAAGCGTAATAGATTGAATAAAAATGCCCAAGAGTGATAAATCAGGGCTGCCGAATTGTCACCTTAGTTAAATTAGCTACGTATTTCCAGCAGTACACCGCATTCCATGTGGTGAGTATACGGGAATTGGTCGAACAGCGCCAGGCGGCTGATCTGGTGTGTTTCCTGCAACGTTACCAGATTGTCACACAGTGTTTTCGGATTGCATGAGATATACAAAATATGTGGATAAGCTTGTATCATTTTTATCGTATTGTCATCCAGCCCGCTGCGAGGCGGATCGACAAAAATCGTCTCGCAGTTGTAGCCGCTCAGATCGATGCCCTTTAGCCGGTTAAACTCGCGCACTCCATTCATCGCCTGCGTAAAGTCTTCCACCGCCATACGGATAATTTGCACGTTGTCAATGTGGTTAGCCGCGATGTTATACTGCGCCGCTGCAACGGAAGGATTGGCTATCTCAGTAGCCAATACCCGTTCGAAGTTGCGTGCCAACGCCAGCGAGAAGTTACCGTTGCCGCAGTACAGTTCCAGCAGATCACCTTTTGAATATGCGGTCACCTTCAACGCCCACTCCAGCATTTGCACGTTTATTGCCGTATTGGACTGGGTGAAACTATTTTCCACCTGGCGGTAGATTATATCGCGGCCAGCGATCGGCAGAACTTCATCAACAAAGTCTTGATATAGCATGATTTTCATCTTCGATGCACGTCCAATCAGTTGCAGGTCAATACCCTGGGCGCGCAGATCTTCGCGCAGCTGTTCGGCGTTCCGCTGCCAGGATTCGTCCAGCTTACGGTGATACAACAGCGAAGCGATGATTTTGCCGCTTTGTGTCGACAGATAATCAATCTGGAACAGCTTATAGCGCAGCACCGGGTTCGGCTTGATAGCAGCAATCAGTGCGCCCATCAGGCGGTTGATCAACTTGCTAGCAGCTGGGAATTGATCGACGCGCAAGCACTGCTTAGTGTGCTGATCGAACATAATGTGGTACATCTCATCTGCATCATGCCAGATACGGAATTCGGCGCGCATGCGGTAATGTTTCACTGGTGAGTAGAATACCTCTGGTTCGGGTGCATTGAACGGTGCCAGCAATGTCTTTAGCCGAGTGGTTTTCTCCGCTAGTTGATCATTGTAACGTTTAATCGAAAAATTATCGGGCGTCATGATTTTCTTCTCGTAGAGCAAAGTTGCTCAGCGGGGATTGTAGGAAATCAACCAATGAAGTCCAGTTTTGTTGCGTTTATTCTGTATGAGACTGTGCAGAGTCATCGTCCTGGGACGGTTGCTTCCATGCTGGCATCAACTTCCGGCGTTACTCATAACGATTGAAAACTCGGCGGCGTTAGCCTATAGGATGTCGCAGTTTAATATCTGGTCAGATCTTATCTGATAGTTCGTGGGGCTTTGTTGAATAAATCAGATTTGGAATAGCAACGCGTACAGTTTCTGGCATACCGGCGAGCGTCATCTTGTTTAATGCACAGATCATGGCCATAGCCTCTGCAACTTGCGCATCATCATCTTGCAGCGACAGGTGACTACCAAATATCTGTTTTACTCTGTACATCGCTGTTTTGGCTATCGAACGTCGGTGGTCACCTGTCGCTGCAAGATGATGTCTAGAAATGGATGCGACCTACGGCAGTCGACGTATGTGCATTGAATGATGGAAACACAGCGTGTTACATGCAGCGGCAATCTCTCGCGTAGTAATGCATTAACAGCATTTGGTTATCCATCCTGGTAATACGTATCTGGTTTTTCTTCAACAGTTGCTGTTTAAAGGTTACTTCGATATCGCGTGCAATACGCAGCTCCAGCGGGCGATCAACAGTGGTTACGATCTTTGTCGAGTAGTCATTGCGGGGTATTTAAGCTGGATTTAGGCTGATTTTTATCGTAGCCTAGGGTGGTGAGTCATTTTAGCGTTGGGAGCCAGCCGCTTCGACGCCAATTTTCTTCAGCAGGCGCTAGAACTAGCTCAGATCCTCAGGGGTTTTGAGATTTTTAACTAGTTTGTTAGCCAGAACTTGCAACTGTTTTAATCCATAAATTAACCTTTATTTAATGCTAGATTGAACATAGCAAAATCAAGCAATTACACAAATTTATGTACAGGATCAATACACTTAATCAGTGGCGCTTACCTTCGTCGTAGTCGCTGAAATTACTATCTTCGTCGTCAGCGTTCGGATCTTCAAAATAGGTACCCCAACCGTCGTAGTTAACACCATAGCGCTCTGCCAGCGCTACCAATTGATCCACCTGCGTATCGATGAGTTCGGCGTTTAGATTAACTTCACTGATCACATCGCAGCCCATTACCAGTGAACCGTCTTCAATTTCCAGCTCTTCAGCGTCGGTTACTTCAAAGCCGAGCTTGAAGGCTTCCGCGGCAGCCTGCTCCAGTGCTTCAAATTTTTCAGCAGAGAGATGGTGCTCTATGGTATAGAGCACGTGTGGATCGCTGCCATCTTCCAGAAGTTCTTCAATGATCAGGCGGGTATCTTCACGTTGTTCTTCCACCAATGCGCGGTTTGCCATACCTATATCCTCAAGTCAGATTTCTTTCTATTTTCACACACTGCCGATATGGTTTACATGATAAACATGAAAGATTTCTTCTCAAGCGTTGAAATTAAATACTCAAATATATAAAGTGAATTTAAATTCAATTATTCAATCAGGATATACATAAATGAGTACCAAAAACCCGTTAAACAAAGCCAGAAGGAGAGTGATCTGATCTTCGTGCCGGTCAAAAGTTCGATTTATTTAACAACACCGATGACTATAACCAAAATAATTCAAGTTACAAGACGGGAACAACGCAGCGACAGATGGATCGGGAACCCATCTACACCGCGTTTGCGATGAACATCATGCATGAGGTTCACTAATATCCCCTGGCACTGACTAATGTAAGTGCCAGGGGTGAGCAAGAAAAGCTAACGTACAGGCAACCTAAAACCTGTGCCAGCAGGCGCACACTTAGCCCCTGTGGTACGATAATATTTTATGCGTTGTACGCCTGCTGCTTAATGCACCGCCGATCGGTTTCACCGATCGCTTTGGCCATCGAGTCAGTGATGCGGTCACCTTACAGGATAGCTTTACTATTGAGGTTACGCGCCGCCTGGCCAATAGTCCAGATCAATGAGTGTTCAGAGCGCAGGAAGCTTTACTTGTCTGCGTGCAAAATTGCTACCAGAGACATTTCAGAGATGTCTACCCCCTCACGCAACAGGTTAATGCCCACTAGCAAGTCAAATTCACCCAGGTGCAGGTCACGAATGATTTCAACGCGTTCCACGGTATCAATATCTGAGTGCAGGTAGCGCACGCTCTTACCGTGTTCCTCCAGGTAGTAGGTCAGGTCTTCTGCCATGCGCTTGATCAACGTGGTTACCAGCACACGCTCGTTGAGCGCTACCCGTTTACGGATCTCCGAGATAAAATCATCCACTTGGGTGGTAACTGGGCGCACTTCTACTTTCGGATCTAGAAGCCTGGTAGAGCGCACCACCTGATCGATAAGATCAACACCGAATTTCTCCAGCTCATATTTACCCCGCGTGGCGGATACATAGATAGTCTGCGGTGACAGCTCCTCAAAATATTCAAAGCGCAGCTGGCGGTTATCCAGCGCCGACAGCAATAGAAACCCTACTCCACTAGGGTTCCCTTGCGCGAATGATCGCCTTTGAGCATGCTGTAAATCTGCGGAATAGTGACGTGAGATTCATCCACTACCAACAGGCCGTGTGCTGGCAGGTAGTCAAACAGCGTCGGCGGCGGCGCACCTGCGCTGCGCACGGATGGGTAGCGCGAATATTTTTCAATGCCTGAACAGTAAACCAGTTAATTAATTATTTCCAGATCAAACTGAGTAAGTTGGCTCAAGTGCTGTTTTTCGAACAGCTTATTGTTAGCCAACAGCATTTGGCGATGCTCGGCCAACTTGTCTTTGAGTTCTTCTATCGCCTGGAGTATCCGCCTGCGCGGCGTTACATAGTGTAACTTGGTGTAAATAGTAAAACGCGGCACCACCTGTTCGATCTGCCCGGTGAGCGGATTAAACAGCGACAACTGTTCTACCTCATCGTCGAGCAACTTAACGCGCAGCGCCATATCGTCCGACTCTGCTGGAAAGATGTCAATCACCTCGCCGCGCACACGGAAGGTGGCGCGTTGGAAAGCCTGATCTTTGCGACTCTAATGCAATTCTTCTAGCCGTGGTAAGATAGCTCGCTGATCGATGATCATATCTTGGTGCAGTTGTAATATCATCCTAAGGTGCAGATCTGTATTACCCAGGCATAGATCGCCGAGACGGAAGCCACCACCACTAAGGCGTTAAAGTAACGCATTAGTGGTAGAAAGCCGCATTTACTCGATATTTTCGTTTACCGAGGCATCTTTTTCTATAAATGTATCTGAACTAGGTACGTAAGCTTCTGGCTGGTAGTAGTCGTAGTAAGAAACAAAATACTCAACTAGATTTTCAGGAAAGAACCCTTTTATCTTACCGTACAACTGCGCTGCCAGCATCTTGTTTGGTGCTAGCACCATGGTGGGTAGATTTAGATCTGTGATAACATTAGCGATAGTAAAAATTTTGTCTAAACCGGTGACCCCCAAGTAGCGTCTGGTGAGCCAGGACATCTTCTAGCCCTGATTCCAGTCTACGGATTGCCTCCGGCTGATCGCCAGCCGGTTTGAAATCTGCATAAAGTTTGAAAATTTTACTCATTGGTTCAGCTGCCTTATGAAGATGAGTACGTACAAGTGATTGTCCGTGGAGGTGCCGAGTAAACCACCCTGTTTATTATGGAAAGCGTCGGTAATTTACCCCAGTGCTTATGATTATGGGTATAAAACCAGACTCGAGCGTAAGTTGACACTTTAGCGTGCATCAGCCCGGAGTGGATACCCCCCTTGGCGGTATCCTGCCATAACATTTTTGGTATTAGTCATAGATTTATCCATAGAATTTATCTCAAATTACCCTATTGATAGTTCTGGAATATAACTCTTACATAAAAATCCTATCAATAGTCAGTGGCTTGATTTTAAATAACCAGTTGATATATAAAAACTTCATCAAAGAGTAGAGAATGGCAGAAAAACGTATAAAACCCGAGTCCCCTCTCGCTTTAAGCTGCTTTTCTAAACCTAATACAAATGGTTGTCTACAGGAATAGTGGATAACTTTTATCACCACGCCCATGACGGGAGTTGCAGAAATATCATTTTTTACTTTTCCGAATAGCTAAAAGACCTTTTTAGTTATTTGTATAAAAATATCCGGCCTTGTTGAATAAATCGAACATTTGGCCGGCCAAAGGATCAGATCACTCTCCTTCTGTCAAAATAGCAACATTCCGTGGCCAAGCAAAAGTTTAATATCACTAACTGGAAGGCTTACAACAACGCCTCTATCATTCAGAGTTTACTAACTTTCTGGGTGGATATTTCGATATGGCAATGACCAGCGTATTTATGCTGAAACGGATTTGCGGCCTGACACTACGCGTCATCCAGGGCTTCGTCGACTCCATTTTCACACTGATAAAAGTTCCATTGAATTGCCCGGAATACACCTGCATAAGTAAGCGGGCGAAATCCGTCAATGTCCCGTTTAAAACCCCAATGCTGGATGAAATTGCGCATCTGGTTATAAAACACGGTTAGGGGAAACGGCAGATCTGGCGAAAACTGCATTTGGCCGTAGATACAGAAACACATGAGGTCATCTCTGCTGACCTTTCATTAAGCAATGTCACCGATACGTAAGCTTTTCCAGGTATTATCCGCCAGACGCACCGTAAAATCAAATTCGCCTCGGCGGATAGATGCTTACGATAGGAGAGTGATTTATGATGAGTTAAGGCGCAAGAAGATAAAGGAGTTAATACCTCCCACACAATAGGAAACCGTTATTGATCAGCAGACTATGCAGAATGAAATCAAGCGGTGTCAAACCAGCGCCTTACCGGAGACAACACACGGGGGAAAAGTATGACAGGCTACCACCGACGTTTGATAGCCGAAACAGCTATGTACAGAGTACATATAATAAGCAAGTTGCAGAGGCTATGGCCATGCTGTGCATTAAACAAGATGATGCTCGCCGGTATACTAGAAAGTGTACTCGTTGCCTGAAAGATGCCCATTCAGGGGACTCTTTATTCCAAATCCGATTTATTCAACCAAGCTGGTATTAGTTTGTCTTTAGTGTGGTTATGTGTAGTTTTACGCCGCAGCGGAAAGGGGAAGCTACTTCGAAGCTGAATGAAGTGAAACTGGGTATGGGGACTAAACAAACTCAGCTAGTGGGAAACCTGAGGCAGCAGGCTGCTGACTCAGGTTTCTATCACTCTGAAGCCATACCGGGCAATAAAATATAACAACTAAACTTGTTGCCAACGTTGCGCAAATTGCGGCACCCCACCATAAGGTGCTTGCCATCGGATGGTGCTTCACGTTTTTGCACGGATGAAACAGGTTGCAGTCGCTGGGTGCGATCAAGACTCATAGTCAATCTCCATCTGCACTATCTCCGAGATGGCGATGACGCTAATATGATAATCAGTGCGGCACTGATAGTCGGTAAAATACCGCCAATGATTCTTATCGGCAGGTTTTACTCAATCTTTACTTTTTTTTATAAAGCAATGCGCATCACGCTATCGTCGACAGCTATGCCGCGGACAATTTGCCCCGATACCATACGTACGCGCACGCTATCTAACTGCATTGATTACCCAGTCGCGGCGTAGCATGGGTATAAGGTTAGCGGATGGCCGGGGATGCTATTGCGCAAAGTGACGGCCCCGAGCGCTTTGATCATCTCAGTAAGCGTACGTGACGGCAGGATATCGAGTCGTCCGATTTTCAACTTGAGATCCGCTGCCGTCAAGTGACGGCGAGCGCTAATATTGCGTATTAAAACTAAATAGTCGCAGAATGCCAGCACCTCATTTTGAATAAATCGCCGTTGCTGGCCGCAACGAACCAAGACACTAATGTGCCCCCATAGGCGGGCATTTGACGGCAGTGACAACAGCGGATGTTCATACAATAGCCATTATGGCCATTGTACAGCCGGAGTGCGCACGGAGAACGTTGACTTGCACCTGGCTAACGTGGCGGCGGTGATGGTAACGGCCAAGCTGCCGCCGTTCTCCCGTGTTGGGCAAAATATCGACGTAGTTGTATCCTCAATGGGTAATGCCAAAAGCCTAATTGGCGGGCACCTTACTGATGACGCCGCTGAAAGGCGTAGATAATCAGATCTACGCACTGGCGCAGGGTAACATACTGGTCGGGGGGCTGGTGCTTCTGCTGGAGGATGAAGCGTACAGGTCAATCAACTGACGGGTTGGCGCATCATCAATGGTGCCCTCATCGAACGTGAATTACTGATCACCTTTGGCAGTGGCAAGGTGATCAACATGCAACTGAATGACAAAGATTTTACCATGGCGCAGCAGATCAGTGATGCCATCAATCGTCAACGCTGCGGCGGGATCGCATCTCCGCTCGACGCCCTTACCATGCAGGTGCGAGTACCTTAGGGCAACAGCTCGCAGGTGCTTTTCTTGGCAGAAATTTAGAATATCAACGGCAGAGTTGGAGCCGATCGACGCCAAGGTAGTGATCAACTTACATACTGGTTCAGTAGTGATGAACCGCGATGTGATTTTAGACGCCATGTGCTGTGGCACATGGCAACCTACCGGTGATGGTCGAACAGCAAAATACGGTTAGCCAGCCGGGTACGCCTCTTGGCGGTGGCTAGACGGTGGTGACACCGAACGCTTTGTTTAATGCATAGATTATGGCCATATCCCTTGCAATTTGCGCATCATAATTTGGCAGCGGACAGGTGACCACCAAATAGCTGTTTTACTCTGTACATTGCTATTTCGGCTATCAAACGTCGGTGGTAGCCTGTCATACTTTTCCCCCGTGTGTTGTATCCGGTAAGGCGCTGGTTCGACACCGCTTGATTTCATTCTGCATAGTCTGCCGACCAATAACGGGCTCCGCTTCTGGGTGGTATTAACGCCCTTATCTTCTTGCGCCTTAACTCATCATGACTCACTCGTTTATCGTAAGCCCTATCCGCCGAAGCGACTTTGATTTTACGGTACTTCTGGCGGATGAGACCTGTGAAGGCTTCCATATCGGTGATATTGCTCAATGAAAGGTCAGCACAGACTACCTCATGTGTTTCTGTATCTACGGCTAAATACAGTTTTCGCCAAATCCGCCGTTTTTCCTGACCATGTTTTATAACGATTTGCACAATTTTACCCGGAGTTGGGGTTTTAAACGTAATATTTACAGACTTCGCCCGCTTACTGATACAGGTATATTCCGGGCAATGCAACGGCACTTTCATCAGTGTGAAAATGTAGTCGACGAATCCATAGATGGCGCTAAGTGTAAGGCCGAAAATCCGTTTCAGAATAAATACGCTGGTCATTGCCATATCGAAATAATATTGTAGGCGATCACGCAGAGAAGATTTTGCCTCATAGTACCAGGCGTGAAGTACTGTTTCATCCACCCAGAAAGTGAGTGAAACCCGAGTGATAATGGCGTTGTTGTAAGACTTCCAGTTGGTGATCTTGAACTTTTGCTTGGCCACGCCATGTCGCTATTTTGATAGAAGGATAGTGACCTGGTCTTCGTGCCGGCCAAATGTTGATTTTATTTAACAACTCTACGCGTTGTCTACAAGAGTGCCCATTCAGGGAATTCTGTATTTTAAATCCAATTTATTCAACAAAGCCTGTAACACTAACAAAAAGATTCTTATACTGTCGGATTTACCGTTAAAAATAATCTATAGTTACTGATGTATACTAATGGCTAAAAATAAAAAAAGCCTATAAATAAAAACTTTTGCATTATTTTTAATGGATATTAATCGTAGAAAAACGCTCGCGGATCATTCCCACTCAATGGTCGCTGGCGGCTTGCCACTGATGTCGTATACAACGCGCGAAATGCCGTTTACTTCGTTGATAATGCGGCTGGAGACGCGGCCGAGAAAGTCATAGGGTAAATGCGCCCAATGCGCGGTCATAAAGTCGATAGTTTCCACTGCACGCAGTGAAACAACCCAGTCGTATTTACGACCATCGCCCATTACGCCCACCGAACGTACCGGCAGGAATACGGTGAATGCCTGGCTCATCTTGTTATACAGGTCAGCGTTGTGCAACTCTTCAATGAAGATGGCATCTGCACGACGCAGCAGGTCGCAATACTCTTTCTTCACTTCACCAAGCAAGCGGACGCCTAGACCAGGCCCAGGGAATGGGTGCCGGTACAGCATATCGTAAGGTAGTCCCAGTTCTAGACCGATATTGCGCACTTCATCTTTGAACAGTTCTTTCAACGGTTCGACTAGCCCCAGCTTCATCTCTTGTGGCAGGCCACCCACGTTATGATGCGATTTGATCACATGTGCTTTGCCAGTGGCGGAAGCAGCGGATTCGATCACGTCCGGGTAAATAGTGCCCTGCGCCAACCATTTCACGTAAGATTGCTTGCAGGCTTCTTCGTTGAACACTTCCACGAATACGCGGCCAATGATCTTGCGCTTAGTTTCTGGTTCGTCAACGCCAGCCAACTCGCTCAGGAAGCGATTCTCCGCCGCCACATGCACGATATTCAAGCCGAAATGGTCGCCGAACATTTTTAGCACCTGATCAGATTCATTCAGGCGCAGCAAGCCGTTGTCAACGAATACGCAGGTCAGTCGTGTACCAATGGCACGATGCAGCAGCATCGCGGTTACGGAAGAGTCAACACCGCCGGAAAGGCCGAGGATCACATGGTCTTCCCCCACTTGCTGGCGAATACATTCAACCGCATCTTCAATGATGGTGGCCGGAGTCCACAGGGCTTCACATTGGCAAATATCCAGAACAAAACGTTCTAGCATGCGCTGGCCCTGTTGTGTGTGAGTCACTTCCGGGTGGAACTGCACGCCGTAGAAACGTTTTTTTTCATTAGCCATAATGGCGAACGGGCAGCTATCGGTGCTGGCGATGGTCACAAAGTCAGATGGAATGGCAGTAATTTTATCTCTGTGGCTCATCCATACGTCCAATATCGGTTTGCCAAACAGGCTAGTGATATTCTCGATGCCACGCAACAGCGCACACTCATTGATGACTTCCACCTGCGCGTAGCCAAACTCACGCTCGTTAGACCCCTGCACACAACCACCTAACTGTATCGCCATAGTATGCATGCCGTAGCACACACCCAACACCGGCACACCGGCAGTAAACACGAACTCAGGGGCGCGCGGGCTGTCGTCTGCGGTAGTGCTTTCCGGGCTACCGGAAAGAATGATGCCGCTGGGATTGAATGTACGGATCTGTTCTTCGTTCACATCCCAGGCCCATAGCTCACAGTAAACGCCGATTTCGCGCACGCGACGGGCAATCAATTGGCTATATTGCGAACCGAAATCTAGAATAAGAATTTGATGCTTATGGATATTTTTTTTCATAAAAAATGAATTCTAGCAACAAAAACAAAGGAAAAATAAAATCGTCTGGTGCATGGGGCACAAGGCCCACCAGTAAGTTGTCACCCGCCGTATCCTTAATGCCGTTGACATTAAATCCAATGATCAGCCATGCCCACTTGAAATCAACTCATGCGGTAGTTCGGCGACTCTTTGGTGATAGTCACATCGTGTACATGGCTTTCCTGAATACCAGCGCTACTAATGCGCACAAATTCTGCCTTGGTGCGCAGTTCGTCGATGGTGGCACAGCCAGTCAGACCCATGCAGGAGCGCAACCCGCCCATCTGCTGATGAACGATGGCTTTCAGCATGCCTTTATAGGCTACACGGCCTTCTATACCTTCTGGCACCAGTTTGTCGGCGGCGTTATCGGTTTGGAAGTAACGGTCAGAAGAACCTTTGGACATCGCACCCAGCGACCCCATGCCACGATAGGACTTGAACGAACGTCCCTGGTACAGCTCTATTTCACCAGGTGATTCTTCGGTACCTGCCATCATGGAGCCAACCATCACGCAGGAGGCACCCGCCGCGATAGCCTTGGCGATGTCTCCAGAGAAACGGATGCCACCATCGGCGATAACTGGGATACCGGTGCCTTCCAGCGCGTCAACCGCATCAGCAATGGCCGTGATCTGTGGTACGCCTACACCAGTGACAATACGGGTAGTGCAGATAGAACCAGGGCCAATGCCCACTTTAACCGCGCTCACCCCCGCCTCAGCTAAGGCTTTGGCACCAACGTAGGTGCCAACGTTGCCACCGACGATCGGCAAGTCGGGGTATTTTGCACGGGTTTCTCGAATACGTTGCAGTACACCTGCGGAGTGCCCGTGTGAGGAGTCGATCAGCAGCACGTCAACACCTGCTGCAACCAGCGCATCAACGCGCTGGTCGTTACCGGCCCCCGCACTAACAGCTGCACCTACACGTAACCGACCATGCTTGTCTTTACAGGCGTTGGGCTTGCGTTCTGCTTTCTGAAAGTCTTTAACGGTGATCATGCCCAGCAGGTGGAAGCTATCATCCACTACCAGCGCTTTTTCAACGCGTTTTTCGTGCATTTTTTGTAGCACGATTTCGCGCGCTTCACCTTCTTTCACTGTTACCAGCCGTGCTTTCGGCGTCATAACTGCGGTGACTGGCTGGTTCATATCGGTAACGAAGCGTACGTCGCGCCCAGTAATGATCCCCACTAAATCATTGTCTTCTGTAACAACCGGGTAGCCAGCAAATCCGTTGCGAGCAGTGAGCTTTTTAACTTCTTGTAAGGTGGTTGCTGGGATGACGGTCTGTGGATCGGTTACTACACCGCTTTCATGTTTCTTCACCCGGCTGACTTCTTCAGCCTGGCGTTCTATAGACATGTTTTTGTGAACAAAACCAAGACCACCTTCCTGCGCCAGCGCGATAGCCAGGCTAGATTCGGTTACGGTATCCATGGCGGCGGACAACATAGGGATATTCAGGCGGATATTTTTAGTAAGCTGCGTGCCGAGTTCTGCGGTGTTAGGCAGAACGGTTGAATGGGCAGGAATCAGGAGTACATCGTCAAACGTTAACGCTTCTTTAATAATACGTAGCATGGGCAATATCTCACCATGGTGGGCTGTGAAAGGGATAAAATATTGCCGTGATATTATACAGAGCGTAATCGTTTGCCTCCAGCACTTTCTTGCAAAAACCATTGATTACCTATTTTAACCATGAAATAAGACAATTGAGTGCTTATTTTAATATTTGATTTGGATCATATGTCGCTAAGATCTCACACCGTCCATTTTTACTATAAGCCGCTTAAATCAAGATGCTTGATAACTGCTGGAAATGCAAATGGGGCAGATAGGGATCTCTGCCGAAATCTCTAACTTTTCCCAGCTAGCATCCGGCCACTAGTATTTCATCTTGAAAGACTAACTCGCGCAGGTGCGCTGTGCGATGTTCCGCAATAGCAACCGAAGTAACACCTTCCATCCGCAGAACGGATAGCAAGTTCTGGTGCGCGCCAGCATCACCCTATACGAACCGCGTGGCGATTATCAACTGATCGCCGATAAGTATCGGACTGTCGGCAACGTCCTATTACAACAGAAGTTCGATCAACTAAAGTAAGTGCCTAAGCGACGAAGGTTTATTCGATCCACAGTTTAAACAGCCGCTGCATAGCCCAGCCAAATGCGTTGTGGTGATCACCTCCGCCAGCTACGAGGGATTGCATTATATCTTGCAGGTGCTGCAAAGGTGTGATCCTTCACTGTCGATCATTATTTACCCCCCCCTCATTGCATGGCAAGGATGCGCCAATGCAGATCGTGCGCGCCATTGAAACCGCCAACCGCCGTGATAAATGTGATGTGCTGATCGCTGGCCGGGGTGGAGGTTAGCTGGAAGATCTGTCGAGTTTAAATGATGAAAGCATAGCACATGCGATATTCGCCAGCCAGATCCTGATCGGCGTGCGCCAACCCCTTCCCCTGACGCTGAACTGGTCATCCGCAATCAGCTTGAGCTAGTGCGTCAGTTGCGGTCGCAGCAACAACGGTTGGAAATGGCGATGGATTATACTATCTGGTCCGGCGTCAACAGCAGTCTCTGCTGTTGACGCCGTCTAGAAGAGGGCACGCAAAATCAGTTGCTCCTGTCCTCGCCGCAAAACAAACACGTCCAGAAACGGTTGGCGCAGATAAAGCCGTAGAACCGCATTCAACGCTATCAACAGCATGTGTAACAGCAGGAGTACCGCTTACAGCAGGCGCTGAATCGCCAGCTGTAAGCGGTACTCCTGCTGGCGCCGCTGGAGCGCAGCTACAGCGTAACAAAAACCCAAGGCGGCGAGCTGCTGAAAGCACTAAATAGGCTCAACTCGGCGAACGACTAAAAACACTTTTACTTGATGGCTGGATAGAAAGTGAGGTGAAGAGCATCACTACCGCTAAAATTTGCGATCCAATCAGGCTGTTTACGCACAATATTGATTCGTTGAATCGATAACCGTTAATCCCTTTCGATATAATAGGGGAGCAGCATTACTACTGCCCCCTTGTACTGATTATTTTTTCTTCAGGTGACTTCAGGTGACTTCAGGTGAATAGTGGAGTTATGGAATAAATTGGATTTGGAATAAAAGATTCCCCTAAATGTGCATCTTTCAAGCACCATGTACACTTTCTGGCATACCGGTGAGCGTCATCTTGTTTAATGCACAGATCATGACCAAAGCCTCTGCAACTTGCTCATTATAATCATCTCGCAGCGAAAGGTGACTACCAAATAGCTGTTTTTCTCTGTACATCGCTGTTTCGGCTATACGTCGGTGGTAGCATGTCATACTGTTTCCTCCGTGTTTTGTCTCCGGTAAGTGCGCTGATTTACCACTGCTTGATTTCATACTGCATAGTCTGCCGACCAATAACGGGCTCCGCTTCTGGGCGGTATTAACGCCCTTATCTTCTTGCGCCTTAACTCATCATGACTCACTCGCCTATCGAAAGCCCTATCCGCCGAGGCGACTTTGATTTTACGGTACTGCTGGTGGATAAGACCTGGGAAGGCTTCATTATCGGTGACATTGCTCAAGGAAAGGTCAGCACAGATAACCTCATGTGTTTCTGTATCTAAGGCTAAATGAAGTTTAAGCCAGAGCCGCTGTTTTTCCTGACCGTGTTTTGTAGCAAGGTGCGCAATTTCACCCGGCGTTGGGGTCTTAAACGGGACATTGATGGACTGAGCCCGCTTACTGATGCAGGTGTAGTCCAGTCAGTTCAACGGCACTTTTATCAGTGTGAAAATGGAGTCGACGAAGCCCTGGAGGGCGCGAAGTTTTAGGCCGAAAATCCGTTTTAACATCAATACGCTGGTCATTGCCATGCCATATTAGAATAATCTTGTGGGCAACCACGCAGAGAAGGTTTTTCCTCGCAGTACTAGGCGTGAAGTGCCGTTTCATTCACCCATAAAATGGGTGAACCCTGATTAAAAATGGCGTTGTTGTAAGCCTTCTAGTTGGTGATCTTGAACTTTTGCTTGGCCACAGAATGTCGCTATTTTGATAGAAGGAGAGTGATCTGATCCTCTTGCCGAAAAAATGTTAGATTTATTCAATAACGCCGCGCAATGCAACTGATGCTTAGGGTTCACTATCAAAGCAAGGCGATTATCGATGTTTTACTGCCGAAGTGGCGAAGACTAAAGTCGTTCATATGAATTGCTACGCAAGTGGAAACGAGTACCCGTTACTTTGTACGCTGGGAAAAGCCTGATTAAGGCGATTTATTAGGGATCTGCTTGTGCTTAATTAAGAAATAGAACTTAGTCTCAACATAGCTTTCGCCAGATCGCGTGAGCACAGACACGAGTTTATGACTGTAGAGTACCTGTTATTGGCACTACTTAGCAATCCTTCCGCGCGGGAAGAGCTTGATGCATGTACGGTGGATTTGGCCGCGTTGCGACATAAACTGGGATCCTTCATCGAACAAACTACGCCTAAGCTGCCCTAGCTAAGAAGAGCGCGACACTCACCCAACGCTCAGCTTCCAGCGCTTGTTGCAGCATGCGGTTTTCCATGTGCAATCTTCCGGTCGCCGCGAATATTCCGGTGCCAACGTGCTGGTGGCGATTTTCAGCGAGCAGGAGTCGCAGGTGGCTTATCTGTTACGCAAACATGATGTAAGCCGTCTTGATATCGTGAATTTTTTTACATGGCATGCGCAAAGACGAGCTAAGCAAAGCACCACATGCGGAAAACCCGGTGAATGAAGTGCAGCCTCGAGGGGAAAACCGTATGGAAAACTTAACTACCACTCTCAACCAGTTGGCTAGCTTAGGCGGTATTGATCCTCTGATTTGTCGTAACTCTAAACTAGAACGCACGATTAATGTATTATGCCACCGTCGTAAAAATAATCCACTGTTGGTGGGTAAATCCGGCGTAGGAAAAACCGATATCGCTGAAGAGCTGGCTTTACGTATCGCGCAGGGCGATGTGCCGGAAGTGATGGAGGACTGCATAATGCACCTCGCTGGACATAGGTTTGCTGCTGTCTGGGACTAAATACCGTGGTGAATTCGAGAAACGCTTCAAGGCGCTGCTAAAACAACTGGAACAGGATCAGAACACCCTCCTGTTTATCGACGAAATTTATACCATTATCGTTACTGGTGCAGCTTCCGATGGTCAGGTAGATGCTGCAAACCTGATTAAGCCTCTGCTGTCTAGCAGCAAGATCCGGATATTCGGTTCAACTACCTATCAGGAGTTCAGCAATATTTTTAAAAAAGACTGTGCGCTAGCACGCCGCTTCCAGAAAATTGATATTAATAAGCCAACTCTAGAAAAGACTATTGAGGTCATCAACTGGCTGAAAACCCAATATGAGGCGCGCCACGATGTGTGTTACACCGCCAAGGCGATCCGATCCGCGCTGCGGTGGAATTCTCGGTGCAATACATCAATGATCGGTATTTGCTAGATTAGGCGATAGAAGCCTTGACTTAAGCGATTAAAATGAGCCGCGCTGGCCTAGGCCATGATCGCCATCCGGTGGGGTCGTTCCTGTTCGCTGGGTCGACTGCGGTCGGAAAAACCGAGGTCACGATGTAACTGGCCAATAGCGATGGACATCCAGCTACTGCGTTTTGATACGTCAGAATATACGGAGCGTCATACCGTCAGCCGCCTGATCGGCGCACCTCCGGGCTATGTCGGTTATGATCAAGGTTGTTTGATAACTAATGCGGTACTTACTTAAGCATCCGCACACGGTAGTCCTGCTAGATGCAAGCGAGAAGGCGCACCTAGAAGTGTTCAACTTGCTGCTGCAAGTGATGGATAATAGCACGCTAACCAACAACAACGGCCGCAAGGTAGACTTCCGCAATGTAATCTTAGTAATGACGACTAACGCTCCGGGGTACGCGAAATAGAACGCAAATAGATTGGTCTGGTGCAGCAGGATCATAGAACCGATGCGATGGAAGAGATCAAGAAAGTGTTTATACCTGAATTCCGCAATCGTCTGGACAACATCATCTGGTTTAACCATTTGTCATTACGAGGTGATCCACCATGTGGTTGACAAGTTCATCGTTGAACTGCAGGCACAGTTAGATGCAAAGGGCGTCTCGCTAGAAGTCAGCGGTGAAGAGCGAGATTGGCTATCTATGACATAATATGACCGTGCGATGGGCGCTTACCAGATGGCACGTGTTATGCAAGAAAACCTTAAGAAACCGATAGCCAACGAACTGCTGTGTGGTTCACTGATGAACGGGTTTTTAGTGAAAGTCAAGCTGGATAAAGACAAAAAAACTGACCTATCATTTCCTCTCACTTCCTCAGCGAGTCTATGCGTAAGCCGGCTGATGGGGGAGCGATGCACTAGGAGCCTAATGGAATAGATTCAAAGCTATGGCGCTAGTAAAGAAGAAGCGATGCCGTGGCATCGCTTCTTCTTTATGGGTGAAAATTCGTAAATAAAATGAGATAGCCTCTCTATTTTACTTTACTTGCGCCTCTAAAACGCGATGCTGAGCATTACTATGGGGTATAGTAGGTGGCACATACTCAATGTAGCCAGTGCCTGGCTGACCGATGTGCCGATCAGCGGCTTCGGAAGACAATGCGCCCTTTGCTCAGGTCGTACGGGGTGAGCTCTACAGTAACTTTGTCGCCTGTTAGGATGCGTATATAGTTTTTACGCATTTTACCGGAGACATGTGCGGTTACTACGTACCCGTTTTCCAATTCAACACGGAACATGGTATTTGGCAACGTATCAAGTACGGTGCCTTGCATTTCAATATTGTCTTCTTTGGCCATCTAATCCTCTAGGTCTAACAACCTTAATTTTTAATCGGCAAAATAATGCCGAAAAACCTCCTTTATGTAAAGGAGTGTTGGTAGACATTGCACTTTTTACGCAAATTAGCTTATTGGAGAGAGACACAGTATACTGTGTTGTTTAGGTACTATTTGCGGTAGTCAGTATCCTGTCGCTAAGGAATTTCATCTTGCTTACTCCGAGATGAGCAGTGTGAGCGTTAAGCACCTGACAGTCAATTAATTCTCCGCTATAAGCAGCAAAATGCCGATAAATAGCTATCAGGACATACTTGTAGGCACTGTTAACATGGCTAAACATTGACTTACCGCAGAACAGTCCGCCCTGTGCCAAGCAGTACATACCGCCGACAAGTTAGCCCTGCTGCCAGACTTCTACCGAATGTGCGTAACTAAAAAGGTTTCGAACGCCTCCGCTGAGCCGACCGCTTGCGTTTTGGCGTGGTAGAAGGTACCTAGATCGCGTAGCGGTTGGAAAAATATGGTGCTAGGATCAACACAAGAAAACCTGAAAATAGCGTGACGCCAAGGACGTAGCTACCAAAGTTAAGCTCTCCAACAAGGTTGGCGAAACCAAAATTAACCACCAGTACCGCAATGAAGAGCGACCCGAATAATTCCAGCACTGCTGAGGGCAGGAATGCCAAGCTTAGCACCTCCATGGTGCGGCTACAGAAGTCTTCCGACAACTTGGCGATCTGCGCCGTTTCCGAAGTTGCTCTATTAAACATGCGCCGGCTGTCTAGAACACGCAGGCGGTCAAGGGAATTGCCGCTTAGACGTGCCAAAGCCACCCATACCGACTAACACCATAAACAGCGGGATCATCGGTGCAGTGGTCAGCAGAATAGCACCGGCTGCCAAGTTGATCAGGAAGACTGTGAGCAAGATCAGCAGCTTAATAAACACGGCCAGAGTTATTTGCGGCAAATAACGGTAATAATAATCCTGCATATCTTCAATCTGCTAGCCAATGATACTAGCCCAACTTCCTGCTGGCTTATTATGGATCCAGGCTGGGACAAGCTGTTGCAATTTGTCCAGCACATGCTGGCGTATGCGTTGGCGGATCACTTAGGCGCAGATGAAACCAACGCGCTCCCGTAGCTAGCTTAGCAGCTCGCGAAGTGCCAATGTGGTGGCTATGCCAGACAAAGGACTGGAGCAATTTTTCACGTGGGTAATGCGCGATGATAAGGGAATGAAGCAAGTCAGCCAGCAGCCAGGTTTGACTGCTGGCACTTTGTTTGACTGCTGGCACCTTGTTAGTAACAAACAAGGTTGTATACTCTTAAAAAAGAGGTTTCCTCAATTTGAGGCTTACCAATAAAAGCTAATGTTACCCCGTCTTCTAGCAGACCGACAATAATCAAGTGGTAAAAATTTGCTGTATAAATTGTCTCAGCCACGCTGAGACGGCTTTTAGGCAAGAAATTCTGTTATCCAACATCCGGTGCGGCAAAATCCCGCTGCCACCTGTCGCTTTTTCCGGCTTGGTAGCGTTAGACTACGGGTTAGCCGAGGCGTGGATCTCCTTGGAGGTAAATTCCCCCTTTGTCCTGCAAGCTTTAGCCGTTTAGATAAAGCTCAGGTTAGCGGACAACTGCGTCAGCTAAGTCATCCAAATAACGCTCTGCGTCCAAAGCCGCCATACAGCCAGTACCAGCTGAGGTGATCGCCTGGCGATAGATATGATCCATCACATCGCCTGCGGCAAACACGCCGGGGATAGAGGTTTTGGTCGCGTTACCGTAGATGCCAGATTGCACCTTGATATAGCCGTTTTCCAGCGCCAACTGGCCACCAAAGATGCCGGTGTTTGGGCGGTGGCCAATGGCGATAAATATGCCAGACACGGCTAGTTCACGTGTTTCGTTTTCTATTTTGGTGCTGCGGATGCGTACACCGGTCGTGCCCATCTCATTGCCCAATACTTCATCTAAATTATAGTAAGTATGCAGCACAATGTTGCCGCTGTTCACTTTCTCCATCAGGCGGTTGATTAGGATCTTCTCAGAGTGAAAGCTGTCTCGGCGGTGGATCAGGTTCACTTCAGAAGCGATATTGGACAGGTACAGCGCTTCCTCAACTGCGGTGTTGCCGCCACCGACTACGGCAACTTTCTGGTTACGGTAGAAGAAACCGTCGCAAGTGGCACAGGCGGAAACGCCCTTGCCCTTGAAGGCTTCTTCAGAAGGCAGGCCGAGGTAGCGGGCAGAGGCACCGGTAGCGATAATCAATGCATCGCAGGTGTATTCACTGCTGTCGCCAAATAGGCGGAACGGGCGCTGCAGTAGATCGACGCGGGTGATGTGATCGAACACAATCTCGGTGTGAAATTTTTCTGCGTGCTGACGCATACGATCCATCAAATCAGGGCCGGTTAAATCTGCAGCATCACCCGGCCAGTTTTCCACTTCGCTGGTAGTAGTTAACTGACCACCTTGTTCCATACCGGTAATGAGTACCGGATTTAGTCTGGCACGCGCTGCATAAACTGCGGCGGTGTAGCCAGCTGGGCCGGAACCCAGGATCATTAATTTACTATGTTTAACCGTACCCATGAATGACCTCTTTTCCAAAAATGATGGATAGATGGCACCGATTGTAGGGAAAATGGTGCAGTAAAAAAAGCGTCAGTTGAGGTTGCAGACGCCAAGTATGGATAGTTATTGCCTATGAATTCATTTTTGTTCAGAGAATAATAAGCATCGAACACAGAAATTAAATTTATTGCAAGATTTTTGCAAGCCAGCGATTCATCACTAAAGATTGGGGGCAGATTTTTCGTGAAGTTACGTTCTTCTGAATTTGCTTTTTTTACTGGCTTTGTTGAATAAATTGGATTTGGAATAATAAAGAGTCCCCTAAATGGGCATCTTGCAGATAACGAGTACAGTTTCTGGCATACCGGCGAGCGTCATCTTGTTTAATGCACAGATCATGGACATAGCCTCTGCAACTTACTCATCATAATCTCGCAGCGGACAAGGTAACCACTAAATAGCTGTTTTAACTCTGTATATCGCTGTTTCAGCTATCGAACATCGGTGGTAGCCTGTTATAATTTTTCTCCGAGTGTTGTCTACGGTAAGGCGCTGGTTCGCTACCGCTTGATTTAGGTCTGCATAGTCTGCCGACCAATAACTGGCTCCGCTTCTGGGTGGAATTAATGTCTTTATCTTCTTGCGCCTTAACTCATCATGACTTACTTGCCTATCGTAAGCCCCATCCGCCGAGGCTACTTTGATTTTACGGTACCGTCTGGCGGATGACACCTGGGAAGGCTTACTTATCGGTGACCTTGCTTAAGGAAAGGTCAGCATAGATGACCTCATGTGTCTCTGTATCTACGGCTAAATGTAGTTTTCTCCAGAGCCGCTGTTTTCCTGACCGTGTTTTAAAACCAGGTGCGCAATTTTGCCCAGCATTGGGGTTTTAACCGGGACATTGACGGATTACGCCAGCTTACTGATGCAGGTGTAGTTCTGGCAATTCAACGGCACTTTCATCAGTATAACAATGGAGTCGACGAAGCCATGGAGGGTGCGAAGTGTCAGGCCGAAAATCCGTTTTAGCATCAATACGCAGGTCATTGCCACATTGGAATGAAGGTTTTGCTTCGCAGTACCGGGCGTGAAGTGCCGTTTCATCCACCCAGAAAGTGAGTGAACCCCGAGTGTTATAAGGGCGTTATTGTAAGCCAACCAGTTGGTGATCTTAACCTTTTGCTTAGCCAAGCTAATGTCGCTATTTTGACAGAAGGAGAGTCATCTAAGTGCCGGCTAAATGTTAGATTTTAACAAAGTCCTGTTGAAGGTAAAAAGAGGGTAATATTGCTTGATTGGCAAACTGGAACCAATCTGTTTTCCGCATTACGTAAGGCTGATAACTAGATTTCCCGTAGTTCGAACTTTCTCTATTGCAGCTTGGACCCGAAATTTTAGAGGAACAGTAGCTGTGGTGAGAGACTGTTCGGCAGTTAAGTCATGGCGTATTAGAATACCTCCGGTAATTCCGGCATTTTGCGTACGTCGATGCTCACTGCGGCGGAGCTGTTGCGTTCCGCTAGTGTAGAGCGCTATGTCCATGATCTGTGCATTAAACAAGATGACGCTGGCCGGTATGTCAAAAACTCTACGCGTTGTCTGCAAGATGCCCATTTAGGGGATTCTTTATTATTCCAAATCCAATTTATTCAACAAAGCCAGCTATACTCTGAATAATTCCAGTTATAGGAAGGCAGCAACGCAGCGACACATTGATCGGGAATCGATTTGAACAGCGCTTGCGCTGAGCCGCATGCTGAACCTCAGGCTAAACCTCAGGAATAAGGTTCATTAACCCATATGAGCTTACATCATTAATGTGACTCCGGTGAGTGAGGAAAACTAACGTAGAGGCAACTTAAATATGACGGGGATAAAACCAGATAGTGGGATGGCAAAGTACATAGCGTTCTCCACCACCAGTGACTCGAAAGTATTGCAATAGGTTAATTTTATTTCACTACGTACGGCAGACGTGAAGTGCAGATCGAGAACATTACGCCATTTTATTGCGCGGTTAGCGCACCCAATCCAGCGCTTGTTCTACCACTTGAATATCAGCTCCCGGCTTATGGGCGTTTTCGCTCAGGTGGCGACGCCACTGCCGTGCGCCTGGCACCCCCTGAAACAGGCCAAGAATATGGCGGGTAATATGGCCCAGATAAGTACCATTAGATAGCTCACGCTCAATGTATGGGTACAACAATTCAATGATCGCCACGCTGTCCTTGACTGCACCATGAACGCCAAATAGCTCGTTGTCAACCCACGCCAAAATACGGGGGTTCTGGTAGGCTTCGCGACCCATCATAACACCATCCAAATGCTGTAGGTGCTGCTGTGCCTCTTCCAGCGTCTTTACGCCGCCATTGATGGCGATGGTCAACGCTGGGAAGTCTCGCTTTAGTTGATACACCCGTGGATAGTCTAGCGGCGGAACTTCGCGGTTTTCTTTCGGACTGAGGCCATATAGCCAAGCCTTGCGCGAATGGAGGGTGAACATAGCGCATTCACCACGGCCAGCAACGGTGGTGATGAAGTCACACAGAAATTCGTAGCTATCCTGATCGTCGATGCCAATACGTGTCTTGACCGTTACTGGAATTGACACCACGTCACGCATCGCCTTGATGCCATCGGCAACCCGTGCCGCCTGTGCCATCAAGCAGGCACCGAACATGCAATTCTGCACCCGATCAGATGGGCAACCGACATTGAGGTTGATTTCATCATATCCGCGCTGTTCTGCCAGCTTGGCGCAGTGCGCCAGCGCAGCCGGATCGCTGCCACCTAGTTGCAACGCCACCGGATGTTCTTCTTTATTGTAGGATAGATAATCTCCCTTACTGTGGATAATCGCGCCAGTAGTTACCATCTCGGTATAAAGCAGCGTTTCCTTGGTCAGCAAACGGTGAAAGTAACGGCAATGACGATCAGTCCAATCAAGCATCGGGGCAATTGAAAATCGTGAAGGGCTGTATTTCGGCGCTACACCAATATTTTCGCTGATCTGGTGAGAGTTAGGGGTTCCTTTGTTTTCGTGCATTTTTTATCTTTATGTCGTATTTTTTTATAATGACACCACTGAGTACAACCTAGACCTGGTGTCTTCAGTGCTTAAATCTGACATGGGACATAGTTAAAATTGCGTACTATACCATAGTACACAATAGCGAAAGCAGATGGCATGGTTTGATACCGATGCTCCATTAGCATCAAGAAAGACGATAAAAGATTCTATAACGAAAGTAAAATCTTTACAAAGCAACCCCATGCAAAAACATGGGGTTCTAAACGTGCAATTAAACTCGAGCAGTCAGGGATACGTAACCCTAACTACTTAAACAAAATGAAAGTTGGTGACCTGCTAAAACGCTACATCAACGATCCTAAACTCTATGGCAAAGCAGGACGCACCAAAAGTTATTTACTGGATATGTTGCTGGACTGCAACATATCCGAAAATTCCCCTTACATACCTATCAACCAGCCATGTTATTGAACCACTGCAGCAAGAGAAACGTCGCTAGCCCTTCCACTATTAACCACGATGTAAGTTATCTCTCTTCCGTTCTAGCGTCTGCAAAATCTGTCTACGGTATCGACTACATAAGCAACCCTGCAACCGATGCAAGACCGCTATTGCTCCAGATAGGAAATCTAAACGCTACAGGCGCCGCACGGCTAGCGACGAGTTGGATAGGTTACTGGCACAGGGCTTGAGGTCAGAAGCGATCACGTCTTAGCAAAAATCTCCTTCGTTGATATTCTGAACTTTTCAATCCTCAGTTGCATGAGGGTGGGCGAAGTGTGTAAATCTGTTGGGAGGACGTGGACGAAAAACAAAGTGCCGTACTGGTCAGAGACTGAAAATATCCGCGGGGAAATTAGGTAACCATATGTTGGTACTACTTCTCAGCTATGCTTGGAACATAGTGCAACAACCGCCTAAAACAAGCGAGTTAATTTTCCCCTACAACTCCCGTTCCGTAACGGCGTGTTTTCAACATGTAAGGAATGCTCTGGGTATCGAAGACTTACGCTATTACGATCTGCGCCGGGAGCATGAAAAATTCGAATCAATTAGTAAAAAATAACCCCTATAACCCCGAAAGAGGTCCACCGTTAAATCAATAAGAGTTATTATAACCCCATAAAAACAATACAGAGAGCCGAAGGATGGATAGCAGGAATGCAATAGCAATGATAGAAGCCGATGGGTGATATCTTGTGATAGTAAAAAGCAGTCATCACCAGTTCAAACAACCAACGAAAAGGGACTCGTTAAAATATCCATAAAAGGATATACCACTACCGACACTGAAAAGTATCAAGGAACAGGCGGGGCTTTACGCCCTACCTCTTGTAGGTTTATATGTTGTATCCAGTTGCTATTGATAAAGTCAACTCATCCTTCGGCGTTTGCGTACCTGATATTCCTGGCTGCTTTTCTGGCGGTGATAACTATCGGGATACGCTTTCAAGCGCATCCCGATAGTTGTCACCGCACATATAGAATTACTGGTAAAAGATAGTAAAGCAGTGCCGGAAGCGACCAGCGTGGAAAACTGGCTGATCGATCCCGATTATACAAGCATAGTGTGGGTGCTGGTGGATATAGACGTTACACTGTTGATGGGGAAAGCGGAAAAATTAACGTTACACTCCCCTCTTTGCTGATCCGCCGTATCGATCAATTTGTCCCTGCAAATCCTGAGTACAGTAGCCGTTCCGGATTACTGTCCCGCGTGGCGGCTGATAAAATGATTAGACGAGAAAAACGTTAAGCCTTGCAAGAGGCTTTTGGTTAGAAAATAGAAGGCTAATAAATTGGCCTTAAAATCCCTGCAAAAATCAACTCTCTTGATGTGCTACGGAGACTGTAATTTACATTGTGTAATTGCTTTTTTTTGATATGTTCTTCCTGATAACGGAGACAGGAAAATTATAGACGAAAATAAACTTAAAGTACGTGCTGCTGAATTGGCTAAAGGACTTAAAACCGAAGCTGACCTCAACACTTTTTCTTGTATACTGACTAAGATGACCGTCTAACCCGACTTGAATGCTGAGCTTACCGAGCACCTCGGTCACGAAAAAAATGCCTCTAAAACAGGTTCTAATACCAGCAACTGTTACTCGTCTAAAAAGTGGATCACTGATTATGGTAAGATCGAGCGGAATACACCCCATGACAGTTAAGGCTCCTTTGAAACCCAGCTGATAAAAAATAAGACGAGTATTACGCAGATTACAGCCAGATTTATCCTTGTATGGGCTTTGTTGAATAAATCGAATTCGAAATAAAGAGTCACCTAAATGTGTATCTTTCAGGGGACTAGTGCATTTTCTGTCATACCGGCGAGAGTCATCTTGTTTAATGTACAGATTATGGCCATAGCCTCTGCAGCTTGCTAAGCATAATCTCGCAGCGACAGGTGACTACTAAATAGCTGTTTTACTCTGTACATCGCTGTTTTGGCTAACAAACGTCGGTGGTAGCTTGTTATACTTTCCCTCCGTGTGTTGTCTCCGTTAAGGCGCTGATTCGCCACCGACTGATTTCGGGCTGCATAGTATGCCGACCAATAACAGGTTCCGCTTCTGGACGGTATTAACGCCCTGATCTTTTTTGCGCCGTAACTCATCATGACACACTCGCCTATCGTAAGCCCTATCCGCCGAGGCGACTTTAATTTTACGGTACTTCTTGCGGATGACACCTGCAAAGGCTTCTTTTGTTTCTGTATCTACAGCTAAATGCAGTTTTCGCTAGATTCGCCGTTTTCCCTGAACGTGTTTTATAACGAGGTGCACAATTTTACCCAGCGTTGGGGTTTTAAACGGTACATTGACAGATTTCGCCAGCTTACTGATGCAGGTGTAGTCCGGGCAGTTCAACGGCACTTTTATCAGTGTAAAAATGGAGTCGACGAATCCCTTGAGGGCGCGAAGTATCAGGCCGAAAATCCGTTTCAGCATCAATACGCTGGTTATTGCCATATCGAAATAATGTTTTGGGCGACCACGCAGAGAAGGTTCTTGCCTCGCAGTACCAAGCATGAAGTGCCGTTTCATCGACCCAGAAAGTGAGTGAACCCAGAGTGATAATGGCGTTGTTGTAAGCCTTCCAGTTGGTGATCTTAAACTTTTGCTGAGCCACGCAATGTCGCTATTTTGACAGAAGGAGAGTGATCTGATCCTCGTGCCAGCCAAATGTTTGCTTTATTCAAAAACGCCTTATTTTTGATGAAAAAAGACTTTTTAACGGATTCAATCAGATTAATCGCAATAGGTATGGCGCGTTGACCAACATTTGTCTCGGCAGAAACAAAAATTTATCCGGGCGATGCGTTAAAATGGGGTTGCTTCTGCTAGGCTGTGTCCGGTAATTGGTTGTGGTGGCTCTCACCTGGAAATGGTCGGACACAGCCTAATATTGAACTGGATGAGTATGATTTTCATGCTAGTAGTTTAAGGAAATCCTATGGTTCGAAAGAAGATAGAAGCAAAGTTAATGGCGAAATTTGAGCCTACGCATCTGGATGTTGTTGATGAAAGCTATCGTCACAACGTTCCGGTCGGTTCAGAAAGCCATTTCAAGGTGGTATTGGTCAGCAACCGCTTTATTGGCAAGCGTTTAATAACGCGCCACCGTTCGATCTACGGTGTGTTGTCGGAAGAACTGGCAAACGGTGTGCATGCACTGGCCTTGCACACCTTTACCCTGAAAGAGTGGGAATGGCAACAGACCAAGGTACTAGCCTCGCCACACTGTCGCATGGCTGGCACCTTGGCCTAAGGTTAAAATTAACAGTGATTAGTGTAACTTTTAACTATTTGAAGTATTACTACTGACGAATTTTGGAGCGGCCTGAGGGCCGCTTCTCTTTTGGCTTTTGAAGCCCACACATATGATAACCAATAGTTCTACGCGGTGGTCGGCTGCGGTAAACCCTTTTACCATCAAATTGACAGAATGTGCGTTTTAATGCGTCAGTGTTGTTTTGCTGTCCTCGACTCGCTACGCATGCACCGCTATAATGCCGCGTTTTATTTTTTGGAATGGTTTCAGTACGCTTCTGTTATCAGGGAACTCGGTTCTGCATAGTTAGTCACCCTGGTACTTGGGCAGAGTTAACAGAGCACTGTGATTTTTTTGAGGTAACAAGATGCAAGTTTCAGTAAAAACCACTCAAGGTCTGGGGCGCCGTCTCTCTATTACTGTACCCGCCGAAAGTATCAGCCAGGAAGTTAAGAAAGAACTGATCAATACAGCGAAAAGCGTTCGTACTGATGGCTTCCGTAAAGGGAAAGTGCCGCTTAACATCGTTGAACAGCGTTACGGCAACTCTATTCGTCAGGACGTGCTGGGAAAAGTGATGCACCGTAGCTTCATTGATGCGATCTTCAAAGAAAAGATCAATCCTGCTGGTAGGCCAAATTACCTGCCGGATGAATATAAAGAAGGTGAAGATTTCAGCTTCGCTATTGAGTTAGAAGTGTATCCAGATGTTAAGCTGAAAGATCTAGACAGCATTAAGGTCGAGAAGCCATTGGTTGAAGTTACCGATGCTGACGTTGACACCATGTTGGAAACTTTGCGCAAGCAGCAGGCGACTTGGAAAGAAAGTGAGCGCGCAATAGAGGTTGAAGACCGCGTGACCATTGACTTCACAGGTTCTATTGACGGCGAGGAGTTTGAGGGCGGTAAAGCTTCTGATTTTATGCTGGTCATGGGCCAAGGTCGAATGATCCCAGGTTTTGAAGAAGGTCTAGCCAGTCACAAGGCCGGTGAAAAATTTACCATCGATGTTAACTTACAGGAAGACTACTACCCAGAAAATCTGCAGGGTAAAGCGGCTAAATTCGCTATTCTTCTAAAGAAAGTTGAAGAGCGCGAGTTGCCAGAGCTGAGCGAAGAGTTCATCAAGCACTTTGGTGTGGCTGATGGTTCTGTTGACGGTCTGCGCGCTGAAGTGCGTAAAAACATGGAACGCGAGCTGCAAGGTGCCGTGCGTAACCGTATCAAGACTCAGATAATCGACGGCTTGATCAGCACTAACGACATCGATGTGCCTGCTGTGCTGATCAATGGTGAGGCTGACGTTCTGCGCCATCAGACGGCACAACGTTTAAGTGGCGACGAGAAACACTCACTGGAACTGCCACGCGAACTGTTTGAAGCGCAAGCTAAGCGTCGCGTTGCTGTCGGGCTGCTGCTGGGCGAAGTGATCACTTCCAACAGTTTAAAAACTGACGAAGAGCGCGTAAAAACTATGATTGAGGAAATGGCCTCCGTCTACGAAGATCCGCGAGAAGTAGTTGAACTCTACAGTAAGAACAAAGATCTGATGAACAATATGCGCAACGTGGCATTGGAAGATCAAGCAGTCGAAGCCCTGTTGGCAAAAGCACAAGTGACCGAGAAGGCTATCGCTTTCAGCGAATTGATGAACAATTGATGAAACCAGCCTCAACAGGCGTAAGTTGCGGGCCTTTATTTTATCATATTGCTGATTAATCAGCGCTTTAATCTTAGCAATAGATACATGTTTACTTAGCTACATATTTGTCAAATGGCATGCGGGGGACTGGAGCGATAAAGTCATCGTCTGGAGTTGAAAACTCGCCATGGCTCCCCAATGTGTAAAAATCTAGCGACTGTTTGCCAAAATGGCATGGGATGATGAAATACCCGTTGGGTAAGTGTGGGGTAAGTTGAATGCTTGAGCATAGTCATCATGATCGTTCTCAAGTAGAATTAGTGTATTAAGGGTAACCCTTAGCCTCCTCCCCATAGCCGCCAAAAGAATTTCTATTAGGAGACGATAATGTCATACAGTAGCGAAAGAGACCAATTTCCACCTAACATGGCTTTGGTGCCGATGGTGGTAGAGCAGACTTCACGCGGGGAACGTTCTTACGACATATATTCCCGCCTGCTGAAAGAGCGCGTCATTTTCCTGACTGGTCAAGTAGAAGACCACATGGCCAACCTGATTGTTGCACAGATGCTGTTCCTCGAAGCGGAAAGCCCGGAAAAAGACATTTTCCTCTACATCAACTCGCCGGGTGGCGTGATTACTGCCGGTATGTCAATCTATGACACCATGAAATTCATTAAGCCGGATGTCAGCACCATTTGTATAGGGCAAGCGTGTTCGATGGGATCCTTCCTATTGACTGCCGGTGCCAAGGGCAAGCGTTTCTGCCTGGCTAATTCGCGCGTAATGATTCACCAGCCGCTGGGAGGCTATCAAGGCCAGGCGACGGATATCGAAATCCACGCGCGTGAAATCTTGAAAGTAAAGGCGCGCATAAATGAACTGATGGCGGAGCATACCGGCCAGTTATTGGCGCAGATCGAATGCGATACCGAGCGAGATCGCTTTATGAGTTCGAAGGAAGCCGTAGAATACGGTTTAGTTGACGGAATTCTGACACACCGCAGCTAGTTATGGTGGCTAGAGTATATTAATCAGAGAAGGTACAATTCGTTCTGTTGAGGGTTTTCGGCGTTCCCGATAGGTATTTGAGGCATCACTGCCGCCTTAATTTTCTTGCAGGACAAAGACTAAGAAGAGGTTCGACTTATGACAGATAGACGCAAAGACGGTTCAGGAAAGCTGCTGTACTGTTCTTTCTGCGGCAAAAGCCAGCATGAAGTACGTAAGATGATTGCCGGTCCGTCAGTGTATATCTGCGATGAATGTGTTGACCTGTGTAACGACATTATTCGCGAAGAGATTAAAGAAGTTACACCTCATCGTGAGCGCAGTGAGCTGCCGACGCCGCACGAAATTCGCCAACATCTGGATGACTACGTCATTGGTCAAGAACAGGCGAAGAAAGTGCTAGCGGTTGCTGTATACAACCACTATAAACGCCTGCGCAATGGCAATACCAGCAATGGTGTCGAGTTGGGTAAAAGCAACATTTTGCTGATTGGCCCGACTGGCAGCGGTAAGACGCTGCTGGCGGAAACCTTGGCGCGTTTTCTGGATGTGCCGTTCACCATGGCTGATGCTACTACATTGACCGAAGCTGGTTATGTGGGTGAGGACGTGGAGAATATCCTCCAAAAATTGCTGCAAAAATGTGACTACGACGTACAAAAAGCGCAGAGCGGTATAGTCTATATCGATGAAATAGATAAGATTTCCCGTAAGTCAGATAACCCATCTATCACCCGCGATGTATCGGGCGAAGGTGTGCAACAGGCGTTGCTGAAGCTGATTGAAGGCACTATTGCCGCAGTTCCGCCGCAGGGCGGTCGTAAGCATCCACAGCAGGAATTCCTGCAAGTTGATACCTCGAAGATCTTGTTTATCTGCGGCGGCGCTTTTGCTGGCCTGGATAAAGTGATCGGTAAGCGAGTCAACAGGGGGTCCGGCATTGGTTTTGGCGCAACCGTCAAAGGAGAATCTGAGCAAGCGACCGAAGGCGAACTGCTGCTACAGGCCGAACCGGAAGATTTGATCAAGTTTGGTCTAATACCTGAATTTATTGGCCGTTTGCCGGTAGTGGCAACGTTGAGCGAGCTAAGTGAAGATGCGATGATCCAGATCTTGAAAGAGCCGAAAAATGCCCTGACCAAGCAATATCAAGCATTGTTCAATCTGGAAGGTGCTGAGCTTGAGTTCCGTGATGAGGCGTTGAACGCCATTGCCAAGAAAGCCATGGCGCGTAAAACCGGCGCTCGTGGCTTGCGCTCCATCGTGGAGGGCGCGCTGCTCAACACTATGTATGATCTTCCATCGATGGACAGCGTAGAAAAAGTGGTGATAGACGAGCCGGTTATCGCGGGTCAGTCTAAGCCGCTGCTGATTTATGGCAAACCTAAAGCCTGTGCTTCAGGTGAATAATTCGCCAGTCAAACCATAATGTTAGACAGTAAAATGGGGGATAAAATCCCCCATTTCGCTTTCCTGTATTCTGGCTGTTGAATGTCAGCCACTAGTCCCCATATACTCACAACCAGATTTTGTGAAACGTGTGATGCCGACGTCTTATGAGATCCCCTAAACCTGGCGGAAATTAAAACTAAGAGAGAGCTCTATGAACACTGAGCGTTCTGAACGCATTGAAATCCCCGTTTTGCCATTGCGCGACGTGGTAGTTTATCCGCACATGGTGATCCCGTTATTTGTTGGCCGGGAAAAATCGATTCGGTGCCTAGAATCAGCAATGGATCATGATAAAAAGATCATGCTGTTAGCACAGAAAGAGGCCTCAACGGATGAGCCTAGCATTAATGATTTATTCTCTGTCGGCACCATAGCTTTGATTCTACAGATGCTAAAGCTGCCGGACGGCACGGTCAAAGTGCTGGTTGAGGGCCTACAGCGTGTGCATATCACCACGCTTTCCGACAGCGGTGAGTGTTTTACCGCCCAGGCGGAATACCTTGAGTCCCCAGCGATTGATGAGCATGAGCAAGAAGTACTGGTGCGTACTGCGATCAACCAGTTTGAAAGCTACATCAAACTGAACAAGAAGATCCCCCCGGAGGTGCTGGCTTCACTCAATAGCATCGACGATGCCGCACGTCTAGCGGATACTATCGCCGCATATATGCCGCTTAAGCTTAACGACAAGCAGTCGGTGTTGGAGATGTTCGATACTACTGAACGATTAGAATACCTGATGGCGATGATGGAATCGGAAATCGACCTGCTACAGGTAGAAAAACGCATTCGTAACCGCGTCAAAAAACAGATGGAAAAAAGTCAGCGCGAATACTATCTGAATGAGCAAATGAAGGCGATTCAGAAAGAACTCGGCGAGATGGATGATGTGCCGGATGAAAATGAAGCGCTAAAACGCAAGATCTTAGCGGCAAAAATGCCGAAAGAAGCGCGTGAAAAAACCGAAGCTGAACTGCAAAAGCTGAAAATGATGTCGCCAATGTCTGCGGAAGCGACCGTGGTGCGTGGCTATATAGACTGGATGTTGCAAGTGCCGTGGAATGCGCGCAGCAAGGTAAAAAAAGACTTACTCAAGGCGCAGGAAGTGCTCGATACCGATCACTACGGCCTGGCTCGCGTCAAAGATCGCATTCTTGAGTATCTCGCCGTGCAGAGCCGCGTCAGCAAAATCAAGGGGCCGATCCTGTGCCTGGTAGGGCCTCCAGGCGTGGGTAAAACCTCGCTGGGCCAGTCTATCGCTAAGGCAACGGGGCGTCAGTATGTGCGTATGGCATTGGGCGGCGTGCGGGACGAAGCAGAAATTCGCGGACATCGGCGCACTTACATCGGATCTATGCCAGGTAAGCTGATCCAAAAAATGGCTAAGGTCGGGGTGAAGAACCCGTTATTCCTGCTAGATGAGATCGACAAAATGTCTTCCGACATGCGCGGTGATCCGGCTTCTGCACTACTTGAGGTGCTGGATCCTGAACAGAACTTGGCGTTTAATGATCACTACCTGGAAGTGGATTATGATCTGTCCGATGTCATGTTCGTCGCTACCTCGAACTCGATGAATATCCCTGGGCCGTTGCTGGATCGTATGGAAGTAATCCGCCTATCGGGTTACACCGAGGATGAAAAGTTTAACATTGCCAAGCAGCATTTGTTCTCGAAGCAACTTGAGCGCAATGCGTTGCAGCAAAGCGAACTGGTGGTTGATGACAGCGCCATTATCGGCATTATCCGCTATTATACCCGTGAAGCCGGGGTGCGTAGTCTGGAACGCGAAATTTCCAAGCTGTGCCGTAAAGCGGTGAAAACGCTATTAATGGACAAAAAAGTCAAACATATCAAAATTAATGGCGACAACTTGAAATATTATCTGGGTGTGCAGCGCGTTGACTATGGCCGTGCGGACACCGAAAACCGCGTAGGCCAGGTTACTGGCTTGGCGTGGACGGAAGTGGGCGGAGATTTGCTAACTATCGAAACTGCTTGTGTGCCTGGAAAAGGTAAACTGACCTACACCGGTTCCTTGGGTGAAGTGATGCAGGAATCGATCCAAGCTGCGCTGACCGTAGTACGTGCGCGCGCAGAAAAACTGGGTATCAACTCTGATTTCTATGAAAAGCGCGACATCCATGTCCATGTGCCGGAAGGTGCGACGCCGAAAGATGGGCCAAGTGCCGGTATTGCGATGTGCACCGCGCTGGTTTCCTGCCTGACTGGCAACCCAGTACGTTCTGATGTAGCAATGACCGGTGAGATCACCCTACGTGGTCACGTGTTGCCGATAGGGGGCCTGAAAGAGAAGCTGCTGGCGGCGCATCGAGGCGGCATCAAAACCGTGCTGATCCCGCATGAGAACAAGCGCGATCTAGAAGAAATTCCGGACAACGTTATAGCTGATCTGGAGATTTATCCGGTACAGAGAATTGATGAGGTTTTAAACATTACCTTGCAAAATCCAGCCTTCAGCGCACTACCAGTCGCGGTAAAAAAGGTGACAAAGAGCAAAAGCCATTGATAAAATTTATGCTGATAAGCTATTTCTTACTTGCCAGTATTTTTGTGCCGCTAAGTTAGAAACTGTCTGCCTGTGTTTGCCATTGAAGTCGGTGGCTTACAAAGATTTAACTGGACTAAAATAACCCACAGCTCTGCTGCAACCGTAAGTATTTTTCGGTGCGTCGATAGAATTCTAGATGGTATGATAGAGTGAATAATTCACAACTGATTAGCAAGATTGTCACAGGTGCCGATATTGACAAAGCGGCAGACGGGCGCGCTTTAGACTCAGTAATTGATTCTGTTACAGACTCCTTGAAAGGAGGGGATAATTTAGGCTTTGGTGGGTTTCGGCACTTTCACTGTGCGTGAGCGTTCGGCGCGTACTTGGCCCGCAATCCACAAATGTGGAAAGAGATCACTATCGCCGGCAGCCAAAGTTCCGACTTTCATCGCATGGAAAGCGCCTAAAGACGAATTCAATTGATAGCTTGTGGCTAACCGTATAGCGAAACAGGTATGGCAATAAACAATCACCTGATGTAAAGCCGACTGGTAAGGTAATATACAAGGCGTATCGTAACGATGCTCCTTGTATATTTTTGTCTCAGTTGAGGGAACCCCCTGCACAAGGGTTATAAATCCAGATTACAGCGGAGCGTTGTCACACTATGATGGACAATTTACGCGCGGCTACAAATCACGTCGCGTTCAAAATCATCTTGGCCCTGATCATCCTGTCATTCATTTTGACCGGGGTGGGCAATTACCTGATCGGTGGCTTTGGCGATTATGCGGCGAAAGTAAATGGTCAGGTGATTGAACGCGCTCAACTAGAACAGGTTTTCCAAAGCGAACGCCAACGCATGCAGCAGCAACTGGGTGACCAGTTCTCTGTACTGGCTGGCAATGAAGGATATATGCAGCTGATGCGCCAGCAAGTGCTATCACAACTGATCGATAACATGCTGCTGGCCCAATACGCTAAGAAATTAGGTCTGACCGTTAGCGACGAGCAGATCAAAAATGCCATCCGAAAGACCCGTTACTTCCAGACTAACAGCCAATTCGATAACGCCAAATATCTTGATTTACTAGGTATTATGGGTTATACTGCAGATGATTACGCGCAGTCAATGCGCCAGCAGTTAGTTAACCAGCAAGTTATCCAAGCCTTCGGCGAGTCGGGTTTCATACTACCTGCTGAGTCCCAAGCCATGGCGGCGTTGCTATTTCAGCAACGCGATGTGCGCCTTGCGACGATTGATCTAAGCTCGTTGCAGGCTAAGCAGAACGTTAGTGACGACGAGCTAAAAGCCTACTACCAACAGAATCAGAATAGCTTTATCGCACCTGAGCAGATCAAGGTGAGTTATATCTCGATAGACGCCGTGTCCATGCAAGATAAAGTGAAAGTCAGTGATGCGGATATTAGCGCCTATTACAATCGTCATAAAAGTAGCTATAGCCAGCCGGAGCGCAAGAACTATAGCGTGATCCAACTAAAAACCGAGAAAGAAGCCAACGCGGTGCTAAGTGAGCTGAAAAAAGGTGGTGATTTTGCCATCCTGGCGAAAGACAAATCTACCGATATCATATCACGCAGCACTGGTGGTAAACTAGGCTGGCTGGAGCCGGAAACCACTGCCGACGAGCTGAAACAAGCTCACCTTACTAAAAAGGGCCAACTATCCAGCGTAGTGAAGTCTTCCATCGGTTATTTAATCATACGTCTGAATGATATCGAGCCTGAGAAAATAAAGCCGCTGAACGACGTGCATGAGACAATTTCCAAACAGGTTCGTCAGGAGAAAGCGCTAGATGCCTATTACGCGCTGCAACAGAAGGTGCGCGCAGCGGCGACCAGCGACAACGAATCCCTGGTCTCGGCTGAAGAAGTAGCTGGCGTGAAAGCGACGCAAACTGGCTGGTTCACCCGCGACAGTATTCCCGCCGTGCTGAACTTCAAACTGGTAGCGCAGTCGATCTTCGACGGTTCACTGATTGGCGAGAACGGTGCACCGGGCAGTAACTCTGACGTTATTAGCGTGGAGGGTGATCGGGCATTTGTGGTACGCGTAACTGCCCGCAAAGCGGAAGGCATTGAACCTTTCGATCAGGTTAAAGTTCGCGTAGCAGAACGGGTAAAACACAACAAAGCGCTGGGAAAAGCGAAACTGCAAGGCGAGCAACTATTGGTAGATTTAAAGCAGGGCAAGGGCGATGCGGCTATGAAAGCCGCTGGTCTGAGCTTTGGCAGCGTGCAAAAGATGGTGCGTGCTTCAGCAGATAACCCGTTAGTGGAAAATGTGTTTGCACTTCCGCACCCACGGGTGGGTAAACCGGTTTATGGCATGTGGGATGATCTTCAGGACAATGTGGTGCTGATCGCGTTTGATGTGGTTAAACCAGGCTCGTTACCAGCCGATGAAATGAAAACTTTCGTCAGCAAGATGGAACAAAGTGCCGCAAGATGCACTTTCTACTCTCTGCTGGCAAGCCTGCGTAAAGACGCCAAAATCAGGAAGGGTGCCGATTAGCAGTATAAACCTCAGTAACCCCACTGCATTTTTATGTAACGCGTTGCAATAACTTAAAGCCGCTTTCGTGGCCTTTTCCACATTTAAAATATGCCTATTACTGAAAATTTACCACTGCAGACAAAGTGATCCTGTTGTTAAATACAGTAAAAATACAGCATGTAACTTACAGAAAAACAAGCGCTTTATGATGATGGGATCCACACTTAGGTGTTCCTGCTGTGCCTGATGGCTTCATCGATCGCGGTGGCTGCAAAAGTATCGCCGTCGCCGATGCTTTTGCAGCCAGCAGCTAACCCCAGACAAAGTACGGTGATGCCGGTAGCAGGTGAGGCTACAGTGAGCATTAATCAAGCGGGTTCTGAGCAGTTGGCAAGCATACTTAGAGGCATTGTCCTGAAAAAGGCCGAAAGCATAGTTCGTTACCGCGAGCAGAATGGGCCTTTCACTTAGATTGAGCAGTTGCAGGAAGTGACTGGCACTGGGCCTGGGCTGTTTGAAAAGAAGCGATCGCACTTGAAAATATGATCCTGTTAGCGCTTGCGCGGCAAAGCACTACTGTAGCAGTTCTTTCGCTACTATATTTTATCGGTTTTATCAGCTTAATTTATTGACGAAATGGGTGGGGGTCCGTACATAACCCCTTATTTCTATAATCATTAGTGGATACGTATAAGTAGACAGTAGAGGCTAGGCTATATTCCATCATCGACCGTAGCGTCGTAGACCCAAAAGCCGGTAATCAAGTCAGAAGGTGCAAAGTAATCGCGGGCCCTATTTTTAAGGCCGACAACGCGGAGTACCAGATTTTGGGTGTCTCCCATAAGGGCTGGAGCAATTTAGGCACCCAAGGTGATACACTGCTTATTCGATCTACCAAACCTCACGGTCTGCGCACCTTGCTAGATACAGCCTAATGGCAAGGGCAGCATCTGAAACCAAAGAGTGGTGAGATACTACATACCATACATTTGCAACAGCTTAAAAACCTAGTGGGTGCTAACAACTGATGATTGAGGGGCAACTGGGCGAACACTAGCAGATGCTAACGTAGCTAGAATAGAATTAATAAAGCAAACTTTTAACCACCGTTATTTTTCATGCTATACCGGTTTTCTGCTTCAGCGCCGCCATCACTTTTTCCTTGTTCAGTTTGTACTGCGCCAGGACGTTTGCCCGCCTGGCGGCATGATGCGCACTCACCGCAGCCATCGCCTTTAATTCCGTTGTAGCAGGTCAGTGTGTCTTGACGCACCAGAGCTCACTGATGGTAGTAATCTGCCAGCACCAAGGTTACTAACTTATTCAGCTACATCAGCGGCTTTTCGAAGCGAATATGGCGGGCGATGCCTAGCACGATCGCCTGATTCAGCGCTTTAATAAACTCGTTGCGGCAGTCGTGGTATAACCTAAGAAATTAATTTCACATACGACAGTGATCACTGTTTCTGCTGCTATCTAGTAGACGTAAATCGCCGCCAGCGTCAGAAACAAAATATTACAGCCCGGCACTAAGGTGCTTGGCAATGCATTTTCTGGTTGAGGTTATAAGCTGGAACTGGAATGTTGTCACGGGTCAGGCTGCTAATCGCTAGTTTGTTTAGCAAACCTATAACCAGCACCTTATGCGCCTTGGCATCAAGGGTTAACGATAGCTCTTGTGCTACCGCGAACTCGGCATGATGGCGCTGACTGTAATCGAACGTGACGCGTAGAATCTTGTCTACCGCTGAAAATGACAACTGCACGCTTCATACGATCACCTTATTATTGTATTTTGCCTTTTCCGATATACCGCTATATTAGAAGTTTTCGGTGCGTTAGCTTTCCTGGCTTACCTGAGTTACTTAATGATGTAAGTGCTTGCCGCCTTACTGTAACTGGAATTATTTAGGGTATAGACCATTGGGCAGTAGGATAAAAATGTATTGCAGCGTCGATGGTAGCAGAAATAATGGTATGGCACAGGGAAGAAGCCTATGTTAGGCTTGCGGAGGGTTGATCTGGGTTATCTACTGGCATCCCGGCCCCTACAGAAATCGAAACCAGGCATGGGCATGCCATGAATACGCGGCTGCGCGCTGATTTAATATTGATAGTGGCGCTAGAGGGGGATGATAACATCACAGCACGCATCAACTGCTAATAGTAACTTTTCAACTGCTCAAAGAGCGGTTCCAACAGTGGCTGAATTTGCCGCAGACATCTCCCTTTTTCGCTGTCCTCGTTCTGTAGTTAGAATGCCACACTACCGGGTATTTTACTGCAAGCGACTCTCCAGGGTCACTTCAGGTACCTCGCCGAGCAGGTTTTATCCACCTGCCGCAGGTCTTCCTGGGCGATTTGTGCTAGGCTTTGCCAGCGCTGTACGTAGCCATACTGCGCTAGTTACTGCTGAATGATGAGTTTTATTACAGTTTGTCAGGTATCGCTACTCGGGTTTTTATACTTACAGCCTTGGCTTAATGAGCTCATTTTAAGCTCGCCGCTTTGTTTCTATAGAGCGTCAGTAAAATTCCGATTAATAATGGCAGAATAAGCCACGGTTAGGCGTTGCTGATAGTGGCATTTTCAACCATTTTTTTAACGCCAATAGCGATAAGTGGAAAGACCAGAAATACGGCGTTATTGAATAAATCGAACTTTTGCTTTGCTACGGGATGTCGCTATTTTGATAGAAGGCTAGTAATCTGATCCTCGTGGCCGCTAAAAGTTCAATTTATTCAATAACGCCTAAATCTTGGTACGAATTCTTTCCACATTCATTAGCCAAGATAAGTAAGGTAAAGCGCTTCCGCGTAAGAAGTTTACGCGTACAAAGCTAATGCAGTTTTTGATGAAGCACCCATCCTCGGTTGTTGTTATGGGATGCAAGTCCTCTACACACCTGGCAAAAGGAAGTGTTAGCCAACCGCCAATAGTGCTCTGTATGAGAGGAGACCTGAAGAAAGCTAAAGATCTCGTACAACAGTGTCTGTAGTTCAAGATCTAACGACAGAAGGTTCGCTGCCTATTATGGAAAAACAATAAAAGTCTATATGCCTGAGCAAAAATGCTAATGAGAAACGGACTCACACAGGAAAGAGTGTGGATGGATATTAGCGGTAAATCAACGATGTCTGTGGTGGAACCAGGGTCAAGCCACATGACCCCTGTGTTCCCGAAGCAAGAGAACTTAAAAGCCGGGAGTGGTGTATCTCTACGAGATACACCAGCGTCAATTCCAGCGTTAACAATGAACCTCCGTATACGAACCACACCTATGGTAGTGTGAGAGAAAGGAGGAAGTAATCCCGCCTTCTACTGTATAGAGTAGCTAAACACTAAAAGCGCCCTGCCATACTAACAATACTGATAATCATTACTTCATGCTAGCGAGCAATACATCGACATTATGTTTGAATGTCTGAACATAGGTCGTTGCTGGGCCATGTGCACTTGATAATGTCTCTGGATACAACTCCCCACCCGCCTTAGCTCCAGTGGCAACCGCAATTTGCTTTACCAGGCGCGAGTCAGTTTGGTTATCAATAAAATAGGCGCTGACTTTTTCCTGCTTAATCTGCTTAATCAAGCAGGCTACGTCGCTGGCACTGGCTTCAGCTGCGGTAGAAAAACCAACCGGAGCAAGGAAAGTGACACCATACTCATGCCCAAAGTAACCAAAAGCATCGTGGCTGGTTAGCACCTTACGTTTCGCTGGCGGCACCGCCGCAAACTGCGTTTTAGCCCACAGATCCAGCTTTTGCAACTGCTGAATAAACTCCGTTCCTCGCTGGCGGAAATAGTTGGCGTCTTGCGGATCGGCAGCAATCAGTGCATTCATCACATTAGTGGCGTACTGAACGCCATTTTTCATACTATTCCAGGCGTGAGGATCAATTATTTTCTCACTATTTTCTTCTATCTGCCGCGTATCAATCCCTTTTGAAGCGATGATTACCAGTCCTTGATAACCCGAAGCGCTAACCAAATGATCAAGCCAACCTTCCAACCCTAGGCCGCTAACGAACACCATGTCAGCCTGTGACAACAACTTGCTGTCCTGCGCGGAAGGTTCAAAGCTGTGCGAATCGCCGCCTGGCCTTACCAGCGTACTAACTTTGACGTGCTCTCCTCCCACTTGCTTGACAATATCACTGAGGATAGAAAAGCTGGCAACGGCATCGACAGTATTCGCCATTGCCAGGGGGCTGGACAGCAGAACAGCGACTACCAGCAATATAGGTAAATGTTTCAGACTTTCCCCTCCTGTAAGGAGCACTTTTTAACGGCGCGTGCAAGAGTAGATACCGCCGCACGACCCAAATAAAATCGAAATAAAAAAGATCATGCTGGCGCTCAGCACGATCGCCGGGCCAGCAGGCAGCGAGGCGTAATACGACCATTCCAGACCTATCAGGCTGGAAAGCATACCGATCCCCATCGCTACCGCCAGCATATATGGTAAATTAAGCGCCCAGAAACGCGCACTAGCAGCGGGCAGCATCATCAGCCCCACCGACATCAAAGTGCCGAGGATTTGAAAACCAGCCACCAGATTGATCACTACCAGCGCCAGAAACATCGCATGTATCAGCGTTAGCCAGTACGGCGCACTGACCCGCAGAAAAGTAACATCAAAAGACTCAATCACTAACGCACGATATAGCGCCGCTAACGCTAATAATGAAAAGCTGGCTATCGCACCAACCATCAGAATGGCATGAGTCCCCACCGCCAAAATCGAGCCAAACAGCACATGTAGAAGATCAACGCTGGAACCACGCAACGATACAAGCGTCACTCCTAGTGCCAGAGAACCAAGATAAAAACCAGCGAAGCTGGCATCTTCCTTTAACGGCGTACAGCGGCTGACCAAACCTGACAACATCGCCACGGCCAACCCAGCAATAAACCCACCAATCCCCATCGCGACCAGCGATATGCCGGAAATAAGATAGCCTATCGCCACACCAGGCAATACCGCATGAGAAAGAGCATCACCAACCAGACTCATACGCCGCAGCAATAGAAAAATCCCCAACGGTGCCGCACTGAGCGAGAGCGCCAAACAGGCCACCAAAGCACGGCGCATAAAACCAAAAGACACGAAGGGATCAAGCAACAGGTGTAGCAGCGTCATGATATCACCTCCATCTTGCACTGAGGTTGGCTGGCAACATTCAACGCTGGAATATGTTCCAAAACCCGATTAGCATCCCCCCAATGGCAACACTGCGGCGTCAACAGTAGTACCTGAGGGAAATGATTAGTCACCAGCGACATATCGTGCAGCACGGCGATCAGCGTCTGCCCCTGCCGGTGCAGTTGCTCAATAACCTGTACCAACAATTGGGTGGTAGCGCTGTCGATACCGGTGAAAGGTTCGTCCAGTAAAATCAGCGGTGCCTGCTGTACCAACAGACGCGCAAACAATACCCGTTGCAATTGACCACCGGACAGTTCCCCCACCAGTCTGCTCGCCATCGCAGTCATATCCAAGCACTCCAGTACCTCGGCAATATGCCGCGTCGCACACTTGCTCAACCTACCGAACATGCCACTTTTCGCCCAGTTTCCCATCGCAACCAAATCGCTGCCACGTATCGGGAACTGACGATCCAGCTCCGTCTGCTGAGGCAAGTAGGCTATTCGTGGCGGTTGAGTGCTACTGAAATGCAGGCTACCGCCTTGCAAGGGCTGTAGCCCAGCTAACGTTTTTAGCAATGTGGATTTTCCCGTGCCATTAACGCCTACGACCGCCGTCAGAGAGCCGGTGGAAAAATAGCCACTAAGCGGTGGGAACAGCGGTACACTGCCATAACCGATCTTAGCCTGTTGCAACGTGATCATGGCAATGCTACCGCCCAACGAATGCCCAGCCACAGCAAAGCTAACAGCACAATGGCAATTCCGCAGCGCAGTACTGCTGAGGCGGTGAATAAGGTATTCAATGATGTTTCGGTGTCATATCGAGATGTTGATGTCAATTTCATGGCCAACAATAATAAAGAGAAAATTTGTGATGTAATATCATTACATCACAAATCCTATATTAACTCAAGCCTTCTCCCATCAATAATATAACGAAACGCTACCACTACCCGTTAAGTTAGTACCGACTAAACACCTGCGCTAAATAGTAGATCACTGAAGGAACTAAATCCGGTTTGAGAGATCTTATCTCAATTGCCAAATATCATAAACCCTCACAACCGGACTGAGTAATATCGAGCATAGCACCCATACCCCGATATGAACGACGTCAGATGCAAAAATTATCCAGAAAACACCTTATCGCTAGCCAGAGCCAAAAAGGTGTCGTAGGCTTGTTCCAATGTTTCGTCTTCAGTAAGGAGGTTATTCAATTCCATAAAATCCTAATAAAATAATTGGGCTCTATTTAAGTAACGCGCAGTACGGCTTTCTACAGAAGTGGGCTGAAAAAGTAGAATAGCCGCTCAAGCAAGTGGTGCCAGAATGGTCGTTTTTGCCACTCTTTGGAATTAAGCAGTGTTGAATGAGCGATATAGTCTTCTTGCACGCAAGCTAGATCGCTGCCAAAGTCATAATCGTCGATCACTAGCGTGATTTCAAAATTCAGCCATAGGCTGCGCATGTCGAGATTGACGGTGCCGATCAAGCTGAGTTGGCCGTCTACTAACACGCTCTTGGTATGCAGCAGGCCACCGGTAAACTGGTAAATATTCACCCCAGATTCCAGCAACTCGGAGAAAAATGCCCGGCTAGCCCAGCGCACCATCGTAGAATGGTTGCCGCGCGGCACGATGATGCTAACCGCAACCCCGCGTAGGGACGCAGTACAGATAGCGTGCAATAAATCGTCGCTTGGCACAAAGTACGGCGTGGTCATGATCAATTGCTCACGCGCCGAATAGACCGCTGTCAGTAGCGCCTGATGGATTAACTCTTCCGGGAAGCCAGGGCCGGAGGCGATCACCTGGATGGTGTGGCCGCTTTCCTGCTCGCACGGCAGAATATTGACATCAGGTGGTGGAGGGAAAATACGTTTGCCGGTTTCAATCTCCCAGTCGCAGGCATACACGATACCCATGATGCTGGCTACCGGGCCTTCCATACGTGCCATCAAGTCAATCCACTGGCCCACCCCAGCGTCCTGCTTAAAGTAGCGTGGATCGACCATATTCATGCTGCCAGTATAGGCAATGTAATTATCAACCAGCACTACTTTGCGGTGCTGGCGTAGATCCATGCGACGCAAGAAAACGCGCAACAGATTAACCTTCAGCGCTTCGACAACCTTTATGCCAGCATGGCGCATCATGTTCAGGTAGGGGCTACGAAAAAACTGCAAGCTTCCGGCAGAGTCTAGCATCAAACGGCAATGCACACCACGGCGGGCAGCTGCCATCAGCGATTTAGCTACCTGATCGACTAGACCGCCTGGCTGCCAGATGTAGAATACCATGTCGATGTTATGGCGAGCCAATCCAATATCACGGATAAGCGCATTTAGCGTTTCAGCGGTAGTAGTGAATAACTGGAGCTGATTGCCTTTTACGCCATCGATGCCCTGTCGGCGATCGCACAGTTGAAATAGCGGCCTGGCAACTAGGCTGTACTCGGTGGCGAAGATGGTGCGGCTTTCTTTCAGTGCATTCAGCCTACTGGTGGTGGAGGGCCACATTGCCTTGGCACGTTCGGCACGGCGTCTGCCCAGATGCAACTCACCAAAGGATAAATAGGCCACGACGCCAACAAGCGGCAGAATATAAATAACCATCAGCCACGCCATTGAAGAAGTCCCTGCCCGGCGTTTCATCAAAATACGCAGCGTTACCCCGGCGATAATCAGCCAATAGCCGAATACCATGAGCCAATTAATTACAGTATAAAATGTTTTCATAAGGCTGAAAATTCCGTTTGCAAACCACACATGAGGGAGGAGTGTACGCATAGATAGGCAAAGGGGAAACCTTTTCCAGGCGCTGATACTGCATAATTATGATGAAGTTAAGAACGTTCGCTGCAGTTGTTGTACGCTGTACGTGTCCAAACTTGCGGCAACAATGTATGCCTACTGGGATAGGTTCTAAAAAACACAATGTGTCTTTGGAATAGCTAAAGGGGGAGCCAATCAAGGCTAATGATCCAGGTAAAAGTGCGATGAGATCAAAATGATTTCCGATGTGCATGGACTAAACGGCTAGATTACGTTTTCCTACGGTTACTGAGGGTTAAGAATCTGTACCGCTTTCGTTCGGTGATTATCCTCAGAAAACTCTTGCCTAAGTTCAAGCACCGCACATACAATGTGCGGTGTATATACTTCAGAAGGCGTTGTTGAATAAATCAAACATTTGGCCGGCACGATAATCAGATCACTCTTCTGCTATCAAAATAGCGATATGGCGTAGCCAAGCAAAAGTTCAAGATCACCAACTGGAAAGCTTACAACAACGCCCTTATCACTCGTGGTTAACTCACTTTATGGGTGGATAAAACGGCACTTAACGCCTAGTACTGCGAGGCAAAATCTACTCTGCGTGGTCGCCTACAATATTATTCCGATATGGCAATGACCAGCGTATTGATGCTGAAACGGATTTGCGGACTGACAACTTCGCGCACTCTAGTGCTTCGTCGACTAGATTTTCACACTGATAAAAGTGCCGTTGAATTGCCCGGACTACACCTGCATCAGTAAGCGGGTGTAGTCCGTAAATTTCTCGTTTAAAACCCCAACTCCGGGTGCAACTGCGCACCTCGCTATAAAACACGGTCAGGGGAAACGGCGGCTCTAGAGAAAACTGCATTTGGCCGTAGATACAAAAACAAGTAAAATCATCTGTGCTGACCTTTCCTTGAGCAATGTCACTGACACGAAAGCATTCCTAGGTCTCATCCGCTAGAAGGTACCGTAAAATTAAATTCGCATCAGCGGATGGGGCTTACACAATATGTGAGTGAGTCATGATGAGTTAAGGCGCAAGAAGATTAGTGCGTTAATACCGCCCTTAAACGGAGCCAGTTATTAGTCGGTAGACTATGCAGACTGAAATCAAGCGGCGGCAAAACAGCCCGCTTACCAGAGACAATACACGGAGGGAAATTATGATAGGATACCACCGAAGTTCGATAGCCGAAACAGCGATGTACAGAGAAAAACAGCTATTTAGTGTTCACCTGTCGCTGCGAGATTATAATGCGCAAGTTGCAGAGGATATGGCCATTATCTGTGCATTAAACAAGATGACGCTCGACGGTATGCCAGAAACTGTACGCGTTGCCTGAAAAATACCCATTCAGGGGACTCTTTATTCCAAATATGATTTATTCAATAAAACCACCACTACAGTAAAACCCTGATGTTAAGCTTGCCCGCAGAGGGTGATTAGCGTAAAACTGTCTGCCTTAAATATTGCTACTCACAACCCATTCACTGGACGATATGCTTCAAGATAATCCGCTGCTGGCGCAGCTTAAACAGCAACTTTACTCTCAGACCCCACGTGTTGAAGGCGTAGTAAAAGGCACTAAGAAAGGCTTTGGCTTTCTTGAAACCGACAGTCAAAAAAGTTATTTCATTCCACAGCCATACATGAAGAAAGTAATGCACGGCGATCGCGTAATCGCCACGCTACAAACAGAGAAAGAACGCGAAGTCGCTGAACCGGAAAACCTATTAGAGCCCTTCTTGTCGCGCTTTGTTGGACAAGTGCAGAAACGTGATAATCGCCTGTCTATCGTGCCCAACCATCCATTATTAAAAGAGGCGATTCAGTGCCAGCCAGTGCGTGCGTTAACTCACAACTTCCAGCCCGGTGATTGGGCAGTGGCGGAAATGCGTCGTCACCCACTAAAAGGCGATAGCGGCTTCAATGCCAATTTAACCCATTTTATTACCGATGCCGAAGACTATTTCGCACCTTGGTGGGTCACCTTGGCACGCCACAACCTCGAAAAAGAAGCACCGGAGATTACCAGCTTCAGTGAACAGGAAACCGCGCTGGCGCGTGAAGATCTGACCGCGCTGGATTTCGTCACCATTGATAGCGCCAGCACCCAAGACATGGATGATGCACTGTTCGTGGTGGACAACGGTGATGGTTTACTACAACTGACTATCGCTATCGCCGACCCTACCGCCTACGTCGAGCAAGGTAGCGCGCTCGACGATATCGCCCACGTGCGCGCCTTCACCAATTATCTGCCAGGCTTCAACATCCCAATGTTGCCGCGCAATCTGTCCGATAATCTATGCTCACTGCGCCCGAATGAATGCCGTCAGGTGTTGGCCTGCCGCGTAACTATCGGTGCTGACGGCATGTTGGGCAACGACATTCAATTCTTCGCCGCCAAGATCGAATCAAAGGCCAAGCTGGTTTATGATGAAGTCTCTGACTGGTTGGAAGGTATCGCTGGTTGGCAACCGCCAAGCGATACCATCGCGCAACAGCTCACCTTACTGAAACGCGTCTGCGATGCACGCAACAGTTGGCGTTATCAGCATGCGTTGGTTTTCAAGAATCGCCCTGACTACCGCTTTGTGCTGGGTAAGAAAGGTGATGTGCTAGAAATCATTACCGAACAACGCCGTAGCGCCAACCACATCGTTGAAGAATGCATGATTGCTGCCAACGTCTGCGCTGCCAAGGTGCTTCGCGATCATCTGGGCTTCGGAGTGTATAACGTGCATACCGGTTTCGATCCGCTGCTGGTCGAACAGGCGGTCAGCGTGCTACAAGCCAACGGCGTGGAGGCCAACGCTGAGAAACTGCTAAGCCTTGAAGGTTTCTGCAAGTTGCGCCGCAACTTGCATTCGCAGCCTACACAGTTCCTCGAAAGCCGCATCCGTCGCTTTCAGACTGTCGCGGAAATCAGTACTACCCCAGGGCCGCACTTTGGCTTAGGTCTAGAAGCTTATGCCACCTGGACTTCACCGATCCGTAAATACGGCGATATGATCAACCATCGCTTGCTGAAAGCGATCATCACCAAAAAGCCCGCAGAAAAGCCGCAAGATGAGGTCACCGTGCAGATAGCTGAAAGACGTCGCTTAAATCGCATGGCGGAACGCGATGTTAGCGATTGGTTGTACGCCCGCTATCTGCACGATAAGGCGGGTACTGATCAGCGATTCATGGCGGAAATCATCAATGTTACGCGCGGTGGCATGCATGTGCGTCTGCTGGACAACGGAGCCTTTGCCTTTATCCCTGTGCCGTTCATTCATGCAGTGCGTGATGAGATATTGTGCTGCCAAGAAACCGGTACCGTGCAAATCAATGGCGAGGTGGCTTATCGCCAAAGAGATTCCCTACAAGTCACCATCGCCGAAGTGCGCATGGAAACCCGCCGTGTGATTGCCCGTCCGACACACTAACATCAGGCGTTCTTTCGGGAACACATCCCATACCGGAGATGAACATCGCCGGTATTCTTTTCCCCTTCTGGTTTGCGAAAAAGTATGATGGACGACCTAAAGCACCTTCACATTAACAGAAAAAAATCAATAAAATCTATGCTACCTGTTTTTTAGGTAGCAAGAAGATAAAACTGTTCTGCTGTAGACAAACCATCCCCGTGTGAAACACAATATCATGAAAAACACCATTTATATATTTTCATCGGCTTTGTTGTAAAATTTCCAGTTGGTGATCTTAAATTTTTGCTTGGCTACGCCAATGTCGCTATTTTGACAGAAGGAGAGTTATCTGATCCTCGTGCTGGCCAAAAGTTCGATTTATTCAACAACGCCATGAAAAACATTAAAGATCCGTATTGTACCCAGACTCAACCAATTAGAGGAATCACTTGTGAAACATTAAAAATAAACAGGATCCTGATGTTCGCTACCGTAAATGACTCGAGAGCACGAGAAAAATTTCTAACTACCCCCCGCCAGTGTTACCTGCATGCCTTTAGCTACTAACAGTTGCTTGAGAAGGTCACGTTTGTCACCCTGGATTTCAATCACGCCATCTTTGACCGCCCCACCGCAGCCGCATTTCTTTTTTAATTCAGTCGCCAGTTTGTCCAAAGCGGCGTTATCCAGGACAACACCGGTAATCAGGCACACGCCCTTCCCCTTGCGCCCACTGGTTTGACGCTGAATGCGCACTATGCCATCGCCCTTGGTGCGAGGTGATTTTACTTCTTGCTGCTTGATTCGCCCACTGTCGGTAGAGTACACCAGGCGGCTATTATCATCGTTCATCAGCTTATCCTCAGGCTAGCGGAGCTGTAAATAGTGCGTAAAGTCGCAGACGGATCGCCAGATTGCATAATCGGAAGGCCGATTACTATATAGTCAACGCCAGCTGCCAGCGCCTGCACTGTGGCGTCATAATGCGTCGTTGATCGCCAACAGCGCTACTAGCCGGCCGGATTACCGGTGTGACCAGTTGAAATGCTCGGCTGCAAGCCGCCTTCAGTCGCTGCGCTTCATGTGCGGAACAATACCACACTGTCAAGCCCGCAACTATGTGCAAGATACGCTAGACGCTCAGCATGCTCTGCTGGCCTAACGTCAATCCCAATAACGTGCAGATCATCCTGCTCCATGATGGTTAGCACTGTTGACAGCAACCAATATCGGCGCATCAGCCCCATAGGGTAACAGTGCATCTTTGGTGGCAGCCATTATGCTCGCGCTACCTCTGGCGTGGATGTTAACCCATCTAAACTCCTAGTACAGCCGCTGCTGCTACCTCCTGCGCGGTATTATTGGGAATATCATGAAATTTTAAGTTGAGGAAAACTTGAAAACCACGCGCTTGCAGATCACGTACCAGTTGCGGCCCAAACAAGGTGAACATTTCTTTGCCGACTAAAAGTCGGCAATCCTTTGGATGGATGCGGTCAGCAAACACCATCGCAGTGTTCTTGTTTGCGTAATCTAATGCATAGTCACCTGCCTGACTAAACGCCGTATTCTATATGCCAGCCCGCTTGTCCCCCCAGCCGCAACCTGAGTTAGCCGTTATATGGCACAGTTTATGAAAGGTAGAGCTGGTTCACAGGAGGCGTCAAGTAAATTATTTCTGGGTATAAGTGATCCTAGTCGCTTCATTTAGATCCCTAATCGGCGTTGTTGAATAAATCAAACATTTGGCCGGCACTAGGATCAGATGACTCTCCTTCTGTCAAAATAGTGACATGGCGTGGCCAAGCAAAAGTTCAAGATCACTAACTGTAAGGCTTACAACAACGCCCTTATCACTCGGGGTTTACTCACTTTCTAGGTCGATGAAACGGTACTTCACGCCTAGTACTGAGAGTCAAAACCTTCGAGGCATTGTCGCCCACAACATTAGTCCAATATGGCATGGCAATGACCAGCGTATTGATGCTGAAATGGATTTTCGGCCTGACACTTCGCGCCCTACATGGCTTCGTCGACTCTATTTTCACACTGATGAAAGTGCCGTTGAACTGCCTGGACTACACCTGCATCAGTAAGCTGGCGAAGTCTGTCAATGTCCCGTTTAAAACTCCAACGCCGGGTGAAATTGCGTCCCTCGTTATAAAACACAGTCAGGGGAAACGGCGGATCTGGCGAAAACGGCATTTAGCAGTAGATACAGAAACAAATGAAGTTATCTGTATTGACCTTTCCTTGAGCAATATTACCGATACGGAAGACTTCCCTGGTCTCATCTACCAGACGTACGGTAAAATCAAAGTCGCCTCGGCGGATGGGGCTTACGATAGGCGAGTGTGTCATGATAAGTTAAGGCGCAAGAAGATAAGGGCGTTAATACCTCCTAGAAGCGGATCCCGCTATTGGTCGGCAGACTATGCAGACCGAAATAAAGCGGTAGCGAACCAGCACCTTACCGGAGACAACACACGGAGGAAAAGTACGACAGGCTACCACCGATGTTTGATAGCCGAAACAGCTATGTACAGAGTAAAACAGATATTTGGTGATCTCCTGTCGCTGCGAGATTATGATGCGCAAGTTGCAAAGGCTATAGCCATGATATGTGTATTAAACAAGATAGCACTAAACGGTATGCTAGAAAGTGTACGATTTGCCTGAAAGATGCCCATTCATAGGACTCTCTTTATTCTAAATCCGATTTATTCAACAACGCCCCTTACAGTATAAAACACTCATAAATGACGTAAACAAAACCGTATGATAACTGCTCCAAGCATCACTGGTTATCATGCCGATCTTGAAGAAGATTAGCAACATCAACAATTCTAATTGAGTGGAGATTTTGTCTACGGCTACTGACCATCAAGGCCACGTATCGGTTTGACCGACGCCCAGCTCCGGCACGATGGGCAGTGCCAATAGAGTGAATTGGCGGTAAAGCCGCATTTATAGCAGCGATAACGTGGCTTGGTGCGTATCTGCTCGCCAAGAATGTCACGTAGTAGCAGCAAACTCTCCTTTGCTCTCCCATCTTCAGCGTCCGCCAAATAATAATTCATCAATCTATAGAACACATGCATGGTAGGATGACGCTGCAATTGTCGGTTGATATACTCCTGCACCACATCGCATCCTTCATACTGTTCGATAATCTCTGCTAGCATCAGTTCGGCAGTTGCACCGCAATTCTCCTCCACACAACGTTTAAGGAACCCAGTCCAAACCTGCTTATATTCCGGCCAATTCTGGTAGCATTGGTGCAGCATCGGCAACGTCTCGCTAACTAATTCCTTATCTTGACTCAGCACACGTTGCAGCGATTCTATCGCTTTGGCGTAATCGTGTTGCGCCATATAAATGCGACCAAACATGATGGAGACGCGGGCGCATTGCTTATCTGCTGAGGCGGCACGCTTTAGTAGGGACATCGCTTTGTCGAGATCGTCTCTACTAACCTCCTGCAATGCCAGTTCGCAGTAAAAATGAGCGATCTCAATATGCTGCTTATCCATACCTAGCTTGACCAGCTTTCTCGCTACGTCAATCGCTTTCATCCAATCACTGGTGGCCTGATGAATAACTAGCAGTAGCTGTAGAGCCGAGATGCGGAAATCTTCTTCGTCAATCAGTTGGCTGAACATGTCCTCCGCGCGGTCATACATACCGGCTGACATGTAATCGCGACCCAGTTGTTGCACCGCCAACAAGCGCTGTTCGAATGTTAGTGACGAGCTTTCCATCAGTGCCTGATGGATGCGGATAGCGCGGTTAACTTCACCACGCGAACGAAACAGGTTGCCCAACGTCAGATGAGCTTCAACGGTATTGCTGTCCTCTTTTAACATATCAAGGAATAAATAGACAGCCTTATCTTGCTGATTGGAAAGCAGTAAGTTAACCCCGGTAACATACTCACGAGATAGACGGTTGGCCTCCTGTTGTTTATCCTGCTGAGCACTTCTGCGCCCCATGTACCAACCATACGCGGCAGCCACGGGCAGCAATAGAAACAGCAGTTCTAGCATTGAGGCTCATTCCTTATTGAAAATTGGCTGAACTACTAGCTCAGCAGGCTGTGCAAGTTGCAGTTTCAGCCTTTTAATCTTGCGTTCGGCGCGTCCCAGAGCAATGCGGGTACGCAGATAGAAAAGGCCACAGATGATCCATCCAAGGATCAAACCGGCACTAAACAGCACAGCCAACAAGGTTGAAACTTGATAGTCACCTTGGGCAATTAAGTAGTTAAAAGTGACTACCTGATTGTTATGTGCACCGAAGGTGGCCGAAATCACGAAAATCACCAAAATAAATAAAAAAATTAGCAAGTATTTCAAATTCCTTCCCATAAAGCCGAGTTAATTAGATGAACTATGCCAATATGTGGCGTCCCTTAACTATTAAGTTAGCATTTCACATAGTAGCTGGGAAACCTTCCGGCACAATAATCCCACACATTTGCTCTCATTTTTGTCGCACAAATTATCCCGTAAGCTGCTCAAAATAGCGGATTTATCAGGTTGTGAAGGCAAACAAACAAATGGTAATGGCATGCGACATAAGTGATTAATGCTGCTCATTCGTGAGCAGCTGATGTAGGTGACAACGTCATTACTTAATCATTTTTATAGTTTACCTACCGTCAAGACATAATGCCCTTGTGGCGGCATCAATAAACCATACCACCGCTTGTGCCAGGCAGTAGGTGAGAATCACGACGGCTACCCATAACACCTACTGCCTATAGCATCAGTAGCACTACGGTTTTGTAGTGGCGGCGCGGCTACAATAACCCAACACCTAGCATCGCCCAGTTAACAGCAAATAAGCTATGCCCTGATGGTAGGGAAAAAACGATTTCAAACTGCCAATGATTGCTCAACCAAGTTGGCACTAGATTTTGCCCCTGCTACAACTCCGCAACTAATGCGCAACGCTGTTTTCTATGTAACGAATAAAAGTATTTTTTATCAACGCCGGAATTCTGTTCGACCCAAATGACACATAACCGGGTTTCTTGCACCGGATGCTTTTTAGCAGTAGTAACGCGCCTACCGCCGTGCCTTTTACTATTTCATTCATTCCCCTACTCTTTATGGCTGATCTAACAGGTAGTTCAATTGATAGTACGCGAAAAAAATTAGCTCCGTGCAATAAAAATAGGTATTAAATAATGTCATATGCTGGGTTTCTGAGCACCGCGAACCAAGAAATTATGGCAAAATAGCTGATAATTAATGAAATTGAGATCGTAGTAGCACGCTTTAGTACTGGTCGGTTCAATGAACCGGACGTAGGATGCGTAGCAACGATTGAATAGGATGTATTTATGGGAAAAAACATGCAGCTTAAACGGGTGGCAGAAGCTATGTTGCCGACACCTTGGGGTGATTTCCTTATGGTAGGGTTCGAAGAGTTAACTACCGGCCATGACCATCTGGCGTTAGTTTTTGGGGATATCTCTGGCAAGATGCCAGTGCTAGCCCGCGTACATTCTGAGTGTTTAACCGGTGATGCACTATTCAGCCTGCGCTGCGACTGCGGTTTCCAACTGGAAGCTGCGCTGGCGTATATCGCCGAAGAAGGACGTGGCATTCTGCTTTACCATCGTCAAGAAGGCCGCAATATCGGCCTGTTGAACAAGATCCGTGCCTACGCTTTGCAGGATCAAGGGGCAGATACTGTGGAAGCCAACTATCAGCTCGGTTTCGCCGCCGACGAACGGGACTTCACCCTGTGCGCTGATATGTTTAAACTGCTAGGAGTGAATGCGGTGCGTTTGCTGACCAACAACCCGCAAAAGGTTAGCATCCTAAGCGAGGCTGGTATCAATATTACCGCCCGCGTATCCCTGATCGTAGGGGAAAACCCAAAGAATGCGCATTATCTAGCCACTAAGGCCACCAAGATGGGGCATCTACTGGATTCAAAAATAAAACCGCTGTGATAAAAAATCATGGTGCCTTTGTTAATGATTAAAGGTTTACAGAGGCAATATGTTAATAGCAGCCAGCTAGTCTATTTCTCCGGCAGTTTAACTCTCTTGAACATGGCTTCGATATCTTCGTTAGAGCCCAATACTATAGCATTATCTACCACGTCATGCGTTAGGTGCAGAGCGAAAAGCTGGATAAAGTCGTACATGTAGCTATGCAGGAAAGTGCTACGGCGAAAACCAATTTTAGTGGTTCTGTAGATGAAAATATCACGCGCATCCATAGTCGTCATCTCCGAGTCTTGCAGTGGATCCACCGCCATTCTGGCGATCACGCTAACTCCCAGCCCCTGGCATACGTAGGTTTTAATCATGTCGGCGTCAGTAGCAGTAAATACGATACGCAGCGTTAATCCATCGAGAGTGTAGGTGACGATTGGGTAAGCAGCCAACTCTTCAATGGTGATATGGCTTTTGTTAGCCAGATGATGATCGAGATTCACCACTACCGTGCGCTTCAAGTGGAAGCATAGCTACATAATTAAATCGTCATACAGGTGCAACGCTTTTGGAAGCCGCTTCGGCTATCTGCGTTGGTGAACCTTGGTGCATATGCAACGACACGTTCGATAAAGCCATTGATAACGTTTGGCAAAGCGTATCGCGCCTAGGTATGGGTAGTGGCAATGTAAAGGTGACCTCCTAGTAGGTATGCTCGCAAGCGACGTCCTTAATGGCATCCACTTTGTACAACACTTTACGCACAATGCGGATAATTTCCTTGCCAGCCGGCATAACTTGGGTCAGGTGTTTGCTACTGCTGGCGAAAATCTGGATATCTAACTCATCTTCCAACTGGCACACCTGCTTGCTAATGCCGGGTTGCAAGGTATAAAGCCCTTCTGCCATCGAGGAAACATGCAGGTTGTGGTTAACCACCTATACAATGTAAAGAGGATGTTGCAATTTTATAAGCCAAATATAACAGTATCATCAAGTATGATGACGAGTTGTCAGTCTTAGAGACGGTGTGTTCCTACTGCCAGATGCTGAAGATATCGCCATTATTAATAATATTTAATTAATAAAAATATTTTATATAATTACTATATCGCATCGAAGCTACAAGTGTAGAGATTTATCACATTATGTGAATAATTACATTTCTCTTCTAGCAATATAATTATTTGGGCAATAGTGGCAAAAAACAGGCAAGGATAGATTCCTTGGTAACGCGGCGTTGTTGAATAAATCGAACGTTAGCCGGCAAGAGGATCAGATTAGATCACTCTCCTTCTGTCAAAATAGCGACATTCCGTAGCCAAGCAAAAGTTCAAGA